>JAAYCI010000012.1 GCA_012729855.1 Oscillospiraceae bacterium | reverse complement strand
GGCAGCCGCCGCGCCGCCACCCATGCCGGCGGCCCCGGCAGCCCAGCCCATGGCAGCGGCCCCGCCCCCGGCCCCCGTGGCCTATGCCCAGCCGGTGTACCAGCAGCCCCCGCCGCAGTACCCGCCGGTATATGCCCAGCCCATGTACCAGCCCCCGCCGGTGGATGCACGCCCGGTGGAGTTCCCGGAGTTTGCGCCCGGCGCCTATGTGGACGCCGTGCCGGTGATGGGCAACAACATGGACCTGATCATGAACGTGCCGCTGGATGTCTCGATAGAGATTGGCACCACCAAGCGCAAGATACGGGATATTATGAACTTTACCAGTGGCACCGTGGTGGAACTGGACAAACAGGCCGGTGCACCGGTGGACATTGTGGTGAACGGCCAGCTGATTGCCCACGGCGACGTGGTGGTGATAGACGATAATTTTGGCGTGCGCATTACCGAAATTGTGGGTACCAAAGAATTGATAAATTCTTTGAGTGGAAAAGAGCCGGGATAGTGGTATAATTATAGAGTTAAAAACAAAAACCAATTTTTTCAAACATTTACCTGCCATATAAGAGGTGACCGTACCACACAAACTTGAACTTGAAGGGGACACGAAAACTATGGAAGACAAAAAAATCCTGATTGTTGATGATGCGGCGTTTATGCGCATGATGATCAAGAACAGCCTGACGGGGCAGGGCTATACCAACCTGATTGAAGCGGCGGACGGCAAAGAGGCGCTGGACACCTACAACGCCCAAAAGCCGGACCTGGTGATCATGGACATTACCATGCCCAACATGGACGGTTTGCAGGCCCTGCAGGCCATTAAAGCGGCCGACCCCGCCGCCAAGATCGTCATGTGCTCGGCCATGGGCCAGGAGAGTATGGTGGTGGACGCCATCCGCTTTGGCGCGCTGGATTTCATCGTCAAGCCCTTCAAGCCCGACCGTATCCTCCAAACGGTTGAAAAAATACTCGGTTGATCGTTAAAAGCCGAAAATGCTGACCTGTCCTCGCCATCCGCCGGATGATGTGGGCGGGTATTGGCATTATTTGCGGTACACACGGGGAGGGGCACGGAGTATTGGGAGACGAATGGGGAACCATTTTGCGGGTGCTGGGCACCATTGCCGCACTGGTGCTGGTGCTGTTTCTGGCCTGGCTGCTGCTGCGCTGGATGAACAAGCGCATGCCCGGCATGAGCGGCAGCGGCAAGATGATAAAGGTGCTGGACCGCACCGCCGCCGGCAAGAACAGCTCCATTCTGCTGCTGCGGGTGGAGGACAAGGTGCTGCTGGTGGCCATAAGCGAGCACGCCATAGAAAAACTGTGCGAGTTTGACGACCCGGACGAGCAGATAAAGCCGCCCCCAACCCCCGACTACCCCAGCTTTTCCAGCACCCTTCGGAACGCCACCAAAAACCTGGGCCGCCCGAAAGACAAGGGGGACAGGCTGTGACGAAAACACCACTGCAGCTGCGCCGGCCGCCGGGCACGGAAAAGCCGGAGCAGAAAAAACAGCTGCGTACCTTGAAACGGGTTCTATTTATCTCCCTGACGCTGGTGGTCTTTTTCTCTGCCGTGATGGCGGTGACCGCCAATGCCGCCGATGTGAACATCACCGTGAACGCCGGGGACACCGCGGGCGAGATGGGCGCGCTGGAAGTCATCTTCCTGTTCGCGTTCCTGTCGCTGTTGCCGTCCATTTTGCTGATGGTAACCAGCTTCACCCGCATCATCATTGTGCTGGGCTTTTTGCGCAGTGCGCTGGGCACGGCGCAGGCGCCGCCCAACATGGTATTGGTTGGCCTGGCGTTCATATTATCGCTGTTCATCATGGGCCCCACGCTGAGCGAGATGAACACCGTGGCCTTTGAGCCCTACCAGGCCGGCACGATAACCGGTACCGAAGCCATTGAGGCGGCGACCATACCGGTAAAAAAATTCATGCTGAAGCAGACCAACGACGAATCGTTGAACCTGTTTTTGAAACTGTCGGACACGCCGGTGCCCGACGCTAACGCCGACAACTACCAGGAAGTGCTGCTGGAGCTGCCGCTGACGGTGATAACGCCCGCGTTCATCACCAGCGAGCTGTCCACGGCGTTCCTGATGGGCTTTTTGATTTTCCTGCCGTTTTTGATCGTGGACATCGTGGTGTCCAGCATCCTGATGAGCATGGGCATGGTGATGCTGCCGCCGGCCATGATCTCGCTGCCGTTTAAAATACTGCTGTTTGTGCTGGTGGATGGCTGGAACCTGATGATGGAGACGCTGGTGAATTCCTTCACCATGTAAGTGCGGCAAAAGCATGCGGCCAACCACTGTAAAGGAGACAGACGCGGATGAGCAACGCCGAGATCATGGACCTGATGCGACAGGTACTGATGGTCTGCCTGCAAATTGTGGGCCCGCTGCTGATAGCCAGCATTGTGGTGGGGCTTATCGTTGCCATTTTCCAGGCGGCCACCCAAATACACGAACAAACGCTTACTTTTGTGCCCAAGCTGTTGGTCATCGGCTTGCTGCTGCTGCTGCTGGGCAGCTGGATATACGCGCTGTTGGGCGGTTTTTTTACCGATATCTTCAACCTGATGGCCAGCGTGTGAGGCGGGCGCCATGACGATAGAGATTGGCTTTGCCAACATTCTGGTATACCTGCTGATATGGGTGCGGCTGGCCGGCATGATTCTTTTCAACCCGCTGCTTTCCCGCAGCAACGTGCCTGCCATGGTGCGCATGGGCCTGGTGTTTTTCATGACCATTATGGTGGCCCCCATGCAGCCGGCCAGTGTGTTTGAAGCAGTGTACGCGATGTCGGCCTTCACCTATACCCTGGTGATGGTGGGCGAGCTGGCCGTGGGGTTTGTATACGGCTACGTGTTCCAAATATTCTACTACCTGCTGTTCAATGTGGGCGACATGATGGACACCGAGATGGGCCTGGCCATGGCCAAAACCTTCGACCCGGCCACCAACATCCAAACGTCCTTTTCCAGCCGGCTTATCACCACGCTGTTTGTGCTGTACCTTTTCACCAGCGGCGGCTACCAGAACATCCTTACCCTGTTTACCGACTCCTTCGCGTCCATCCCGATAGGCACCTTCTCGCTTACCACCGGCATTGTGCCCTTTTTGCTGGAGCTGTTTGCCCAGGTGTTCACGCTGGCCATCCGCCTGGTGGCGCCGTTTATGGTGGCGGAGTTCATCCTGCAGGCCTCCATGGGCATCCTGATGAAGTTCATCCCGCAAATCACCATCTTTGTCATCAACTTCCAGCTGCGCATATTGCTGGGCCTTTTGATGATTTTCCTCTTCGCCCCGTTCATTGGCGAATTTATCACCAACTATATCGATACGATGTTTGCCTCGCTGCTGCGCGCCATGGAAATCATGTCTACCGGCGGGTAGCCGGCGGGCGGGCGGCCAGGTAACCACTGAAAAAATGGCGGTGTGGGCTGGTGCGGTAGGTTTGGGCTAAGCGCCAAGGGAAAAGCGCAGGCAATACTGGATGACTTGCTGAGCATTTTCCCGCAGAGGCGGAGCCGTGCGATTGGTACGAAGATGCCGTGCCAGCACGTGCCGGTCTTTATTCGGTGGTTACCTAAGGGGGGATGCATTCTGCCGGCGGAAGAGAGGACCGAGAAAGCAACACCCAAAAAGAAACGGGACGAGCGCAAGAAGGGCAACGTTTTTAAAAGCCAGGAGATCATTCTGGTGGCCGGCCTTTTGGCGGTGTTGTTCGTTCTGCAGGCTTTCAGCACCACCATTCTTACCGAATGGACGAACGGCCTGCAGCGTTTTTGGGGCGAGGCCGCCACCCGCACCTCGCTTTCCCCGGCCGATATGCCCAGCATTTATGTGCAGTGTTTGATTATTTTTGCCGTATGCGCATTGCCGGCGCTGCTGGTGGCGGGCCTGGTGGCCATTGTGCTTACCATGGCCCAAACCCGGGGCCTGGTGGCCATGGAGTCCATTAAGCCTAAGTTCAGCAAGCTGTCCCCCGTAAAAGGGCTGAAAAAGATTTTCAGCATGCGGGGTATTGTGGAGCTGTTCAAGTCATTGCTTAAAATCATCATTCTGGGCTATGTGATTTACAGCCAGTTCATGGAACGGTTTGGCGAGATGCCCCGCCTGATGGACATGGATTTCCTACAGGTGGTGATGTACGCCGGGGCGTTCCTGATGGATCTGGTGACCAACGTGTCCATCATCTTTGCCTTTTTGGCCGCGGCCGATTTTATGTACCAGCGCTGGCAGTATGAAAAAGACCTGCGCATGACCAAACAGGAGATAAAGGAAGAATACAAGCAAACCGAGGGCGACCCGCAGATAAAGGGCAAGATACGCCAGAAGCAGCGCGAGATGTCTATGGGACGCATGATGCAGAACGTGCCCGAGGCCGATGTGATCATCACCAACCCCACCCACTACGCGGTGGCTGTGCGCTACGAGGCAGGCAAGAACACCGCGCCGGTGGTGCTGGCCAAAGGGCTGGACCTTTTGGCCCTGCGCATTATAAAGGTGGCCGAAGAGAACGACATAGCCCGGGTGGAGAACCGCCCGCTGGCCCGCGGCCTGTACGAGAACGTGCCGCTGGACCGTGAGATACCGGAGGAGTACTTCCAGCCGGTGGCCGAGGTACTGGCCTTTGTATACAGCACCAGCAAAAAAGCCGATATCAAGCGCAAGGCCCCCACTGAAAAGCAGCGGTCATAGAGACGGTTTTCTGCGGCCCCTTCGCCGCAATTTCTCATAGATTTCACCGTTTGCATGTATAATAAATACATGCCGGCGCCCAATTCCACCGCAAAACGATGAGGAAAGGATAAAAGCGTGAAGAGATTCAACCCGCTGAACAATGCGGTCGCCATTTTTGTAATTGTGGCCGTGCTGCTCATCATCATCCCGCTGCCGCCCGCGCTGCTGGATGTGATGTTTATCCTCAACCTTGCCATCAGCTTTATCATCCTCATCATCACCATGTACATCAAAGAACCGCTGGAATTTTCCATCTTTCCGTCGATTCTGCTGATTACCACGGTGTTCCGCCTGGGGCTGAACGTGGCCGCCACCCGCCGCATACTGTTTGCCGACGGCGACGCCGGGCAGGTGATACGGGCCTTTGGCCAGTTTATCATCCAGGGCAACTTTGTGGTGGGTATTGTTATCTTTCTCATCATCGTGCTGGCGCAGTTCATGGTTATCACCAAAGGCTCCGAGCGCGTGGCCGAGGTAAGCGCCCGCTTCACGCTGGACGCCATGCCCGGCAAGCAGATGGCCATCGACGCCGATTTGAACTCCGGCCTGATTGACGAAAACCAGGCCCGCGCCCGCCGCGATAAAATCCAGCAGGAGTCCAACTTCTTCGGCGCGATGGACGGCGCCACCAAGTTTGTGAAGGGCGACTCCATCATCTCCATCGTCATCACCTTCATCAACCTCATCGGCGGTATCGTCATCGGCTTCATCAATGGCGTGGGCGACTTCAACGTCATCATGGACATCTACGCCACCGCCGCCATAGGCAACGGCCTGATGAGCCAGATCCCCTCGCTGCTTATCTCGGTGGCCACCGGCATGGTGGTTACCCGCAGCGGCGACCAGGCGCTGAACAACGCCGTGGGCAAGCAGTTCATCAGCCAGCCCATCGCGCTTGTTATCTCGGGCGTGGTGATGCTGATACTGATCTTTGTGGGTTTCCCGCCGGTACAGGTCATCATTGTGGCCGGCATTTTGATTGTGCTGGGCATCATGCTGATGCGCCGCAGCAAAAAGCTGGAGCCGGCCACCGAGGGCGGGCCGCCGCTGGAGGAGCTGCCCGTGGAGGAAGTGACCAGCGAGGCCGCCTACTACCGCAACATTGACAACGTATATACCCTGCTTACCGTGGAGCAGATCGAGATGGAATTCGGTTACTCGCTGTTGCCCCTGGTGGACGAGGCCAGCGGCGGCAGTTTTGTGGACAGGGTGGTCATGTTCCGCAAGCAGTTTGCCCAGGAGATGGGCATGGTTATCCCGTCGGTGCGCCTGAAGGACAGCGGGCAGCTGAACCCCAACCAGTATGCCATACGCTTTAAGGGCGAGCAGGTGGCCAGCGGCGATGTGCTGATTGACCACTACCTGGCCCTGGCCCCCGGCGACACCGCCGAGCCGATAGACGGCATAGATGCCGTGGAGCCCGCCTTTGGCATACCCGCCAAGTGGATAAGCGAGGACAAGCGCGCCAAGGCGGAGCTTGCCGGCTACACCCTGGTAGACCCCACCAGTGTCATAATTACCCACCTGGCCGAGGTGATACGCCAGCACGCCCACGAGCTGCTGAACCGCCAGGAAGTGAACAATATGCTGACCAACCTGCGCAAGACCAACAACACCATTGTGGAGGATACCATACCGGTGGTGCTGAGCGTGAGCGACCTGCAGAAGGTGCTGGGCAACCTGCTGCGCGAGGGCGTGCCGGTGCGCGATTTGGAAACCATACTGGAAACGCTGGGCGACTATGGCGGCGCCGTGAAGGACACCGACATGCTGACCGAGTATGTGCGCCAGGCGCTGCGGCGCACGGTGTCGCACCGGTTCAGTGAGGCGGGCCAGCTGAAGGTGATCACGCTGGACGCCGCCATCGAGAATACCATCATGAACGCGGTGAAGAAGATGGAGGGCGGCAGCTACCTGGCGCTGGAGCCGGAGACCATCCAGGCCATTGTGTCGGCCGCCAGCGCGCAGATAGAGCAGGTGCGCGATTTGGTGCAGACGGTCATCATCCTCACCAGCCCCATTGTGCGCGTCTACTTTAAAAAGCTGATCGACCAGTTCTTCCCGCGGGTTACCGTGCTCAGCTTTAATGAGATCGACACCGACATCCAGATCCAGGCGCTGGGCAATATATCCATCAATCAGATGGCAGGCGTCAAGTAATATGCCAAAGGCCATCCACCAAGGGAAGCATTGATTTGATGGAGTTTGCCGCCGAAATCTGCGGTAAACGGCATAACCCAATGTTTCCCAACAAAGGAGGTGATGCCCTGTGGCTGAACCCGATGCAAAGTTCCGCCTGGAAGACCCCCAGGAGGTGCTGCAAAACTACCAGCAAACCGGCGATGCCGAGCTGCGCAACCAGCTGATTTTGCACTACAGCTACATAGCCAAAAGCGTGGCCGTGCAGATGCGCGGCATCACCGGCAATTATGCCCAGGTGGAGGATATCGTCAACGAGGGGATCATCACCCTGATGGACTGCCTGGACAAATACACCCCCCAAAAGGGGATGAAGTTTGAAAACTACGCCTACATGCGCATACGCAACGCCAATATTGACTTTGTGCGCAAGCAGGACTGGGTGCCCCGCCGGGTGCGGCGCACCGCCCGCGAGGTGAGCGACGCCTACAACGCCCTGAGCACCGAGCTGATGCGCGAGCCCACCAACAAAGAGCTGGCCGACTACATGGGCGTGGACGAAGGGCAGATAAGCAAGCACCTGGCCGAGATGAACTTTGGCGCGGTGGTGAGCTTTGAGGAGCTGCTGCAAAGCGCCATGCCCGGCGCCGAGCCCGCCGGCCTGCCGGGGGACGACGGCGACAGCCTGCCCGAGCGGGGGCTGATGCAGCAGGAGCTGCGCCAGCAGCTGATAGCAGCCATTGACAGCCTGACCGAAAAGGAGCGCACCGTGGTGAGCCTTTACTACTACGAGCACCTCAAGCTGAACGAGATTGCCAAGATCATGGGGGTGTCGGAGTCCCGCATTTCGCAAACACACTCCAAAGCCATATTGAAGATGAAACAACGGCTGACGCAGTACATGCACCAATAGCCCGGCCTTGCCCATATAAAGAAAAAAACACTTTTCCCAAGTGAAAGGATGACACCCATGTTACAGGGATTTTACAGCGCGGCGTCCGGCATGTTCATGCAGCAGCGCCATCTCAATGTGCTGGCCAACAACCTGGCCAACACCCAAACGCCCGGCTACAAAACCAACCGCCTGGTGTCCACCACGTTTGAGCAGACCCTGCTGGCGCGGCTGGAGCGCGGCAACTCCGCTTATCTCGGAGGCGTAGGCTCGCCGGCGCGCATTGTGGACGAGGTGGCCGACATCTTCACCGAGGGCGGCCTCACCGCAACGGAGCGCCCGTTTGACTTCGCTATTATGGGCTACGGCTTTTTCAACGTGCGGGCCGACGACGGCCAGACCTACCTGACCCGCGAGGGCCAGTTTGACCTGGACGACGAGGGCTTCCTGATTTTGCGCGACCGCGGCCAGGTGCTGGGCGTGGGCGGCGCGCCCATTCAGGTGGGCACCAGCGACATTGCCGTGGACGAAGCGGGCAACATTACCAACGCCGTAACGGGCGCCGCCATGGGCCAGCTGCTGATTACCGTGCCCACCGACGACGCCGTGATTGACCAGGCACGCAACACCATGTACACTGCCACCGCCACCCAGGCCGCCACCGACCCGCAGGTGCTGCAGGGTACGCTGGAAAACAGCAATGTGAACATGACGCGCGAGCTCTCGGCCCTGATGGTTGCCCAGCGCAACTTCTCGTCGGCGTCGCAGGCGCTGCAGATGATTGACGCCACCTACGCCAAAGCGGTGAATATTGCGGCACTGTAAAAAAAATGGTATAATGTTGTAGTCATTTTTTTGGAGGATTTTTGTAATGAGCATGATAGCTTTTTATACCGGCGCGTCCGGCATGGTAGCATTCCAGAACGGGCTGGACGTGACGGCCAACAATATTGCCAACGTGAACACCAACGGGTACAAGGAGAGCCGCGCCTCCTTCCAGGACCTTTTGTACAGCCGCATCAACACCAACGTGGCGGGCAACCACCTGGTGGGCCACGGCGTGAAGCAGGAGTATGTGGACCTGCTGATGGGGCAGTCCAGCTTTGAGCAAACCAACGAGATGCTGGACTTTGCCATTGCCGGCGACGGCTTCTTTGAGGTGGACAATAACGGCAAACTGGAGTATACGCGCAATGGCGCGTTCGACCTGTCCGTAAGCGGCGACACCGCCACCCTGGTAACCGGCGACGGCGCCTATGTGCTGGACAGGAACGGCAACCGCATTACCCTTACGCGTAATGATGACGGCAGTTACTCCACCGACGATTTGACCGACCGCATTGCCATTTACACCTTTGCCAACCCCTACGGCCTGGAGCCGGCGGGCGACACCAACTACGTGCCCAGCGATAACTCGGGCAACCCGGTGCTGGCCATTCCCGGCGACCCCAACGCCGCCAAGGAGCTGCAGCTGCTGCAGGGCGCGCTGGAGGTTTCGGGCGTGAACCTGAGCAAGCAGATGGTGAATGTGATTATGTACCAGCGGGGCTTCCAAATGAACGCCCGCGTACTGCAAACGGCCGACCAGCTGGCCGAAGAAGTGAACAACCTGCGCTAAACCTGCCCGCGCCCACGGGCGCTGACACCGCGGCACAAAAATAGAATCTCATTGTTGGGGGACATATTATGGCATTACACGACTACAGCGAGCTGAACAACCTGCATGTGGACATGCTTCGGGAAATTGCCAATATCGGCACCGGCAACGCGGCCACCTCGCTGGCGGCCATGCTGCAGAAAACCATTAATATCCAGGTGCCGCGGGTGAATTTTCTGGATTACGAGGCCGTTACCGAAAGCCTGGGCGGCCCCGAAACCATGATGGTGGGCATGATGCTGACGCTGGACCGCGACGTCTCGGGCATGATGATGTTTTTGATGAAGGAAGAGTTTGCCCACATGATACTGAACGGCCTTTTGGGGCAGAGCTTTGCCAATTTTGCCGAAGTGGATGAGATGGGCCTGTCGGCCATGAAGGAGATTGGCAACATTATGGCGGCGTCTTATGTGAACGCCATCAGCCAGATCACCGGGCTGGTCATCGAAATATCTCCTCCCGATATCACCATCGACATGATTGGTTCTATCCTCAGCGTGCCGGCCATCCATTTTGCCAATATCAGCGACAAGGTCATCTTTATTGAGGATGAGTTTGAAGGCACCGAAGAGTCCAACAGCGATGCGTCCAGCAATATCCTGCTTATCCCCGACATTGACTCCCTGGAGCGGATACTGGAGAAGCTGGGGGCAGGGCTATGAGCAATATTACCATTGGGATATCAGACTTGAATGTGGCCCGCCCGCCCGACATTTTGGTAACCTACGCGCTGGGCTCCTGCGTGGGCATTTGCCTGTATGACGCAAACGCCAAGGTGGCGGGCATGTCGCACATTTTGCTGCCGTCGTCGGCACAGATGCCCGGCAACAAAACCCCCATGAAATTTGCCGACACCGCCATTCCCATGCTGATGGTGAAGATGCAGGCCATGGGCGCACGCCCCACCAGCCTGCAGGCCAAAATTGCCGGCGGGGCGCAGATGTTTGCTGCCATGAGCAACGCCTCTATTGCCAACATTGGCGCCCGCAACGTGGCCGCCGTGAAGGAAACGCTGGCCCGCCTGCGCATTCCCATCATTGTGGAAGACACCGGCTCTAACTACGGGCGCACGCTGCTGTTCAACGCGGCGGATTTCAAGATGACCATCCGCAGCCCCAAGCGCCCGGAGTGGACCGGCTGATACCATTCCCGTTCAGCAATCAAACAAGGAGGTGCCCCGGATGCAGGAAGAAAACGCTGTGGCAGCCACGACCACTGCCGATGCGGCACCGCAGGACACACAGGACATTCCCCCCGTAAAGGCCGTGGATGCCAAGGTTTATGTGGCGGTGAACCCCGACCACATGACGGCCGAGATGTACATTGAGCCGCCCGAAGGGGACGGCAAGGTGCCCACACGGGAAGATTTGGACGCCGCGCTGCAAAAGCAGGGGGTTGTGTACGGCATAGATGAAGCCGCCCTGGACGCGCTGGCCGCCCCACTGTATGACCAGAAAAAAACCGTGGCGCGCGGCACCCCGGCCGAGGACGGCAAGGACGGCACCTGCACCGAGCTGTACGAGCGGGAGCCCACGCCCCAGTATGTGCAGCGCGAGGACGGCACGGTGGACTACAAGCAGCTGGGCCTGATACGCGAGGTGCGCGACGGCACTGTGCTGTGTGAGATAACCTTGCCCACCGAGGGTGCCGAGGGCACCAGCGTATACGGCAAGACGGTCAAGCCGCGCAACGGCGCGAAGGCCGTGGTGCCGGCCGGCGAAAACACCCGCCTGACCGACGACGGGCTGTGGCTGGAGTCCACCATTGCCGGGAACCTGGTTTTCCGCAACGGCCGCTTCACGGTGGACACCATTTACCGGGTGCAGGATGTGGACAACAGCACCGGCAACATCACCTTTTCAGGCGATGTGATGGTGAACGGCGACGTGATGGACGGCTTTGAGATACGCTCGGGCGGCAATATTACGCTGCGGGGCCGGGTGGGCATGACGGTCATCGAGGCCGCGGGCGATATCATCATCGACAAAGGCATAAACGGCACCGGCAAGGCGCTGGTGGAGGCTGGCAAAACCGTGAAGGCGGGCTTCATAGAAAACTGCCTGATACGCGCGGCCGAGAAGGTGACCGCCCAGTCCATCATCAACAGCCAGGTGGAGTGCGAGGGCGACGTGGAGGTGATGAACGGCAAGGGCATCATCTGCGGCGGCAAGGTAACGGCGTTTGGCTCGGTGAAGGCCAAAGAGGTGGGCAACGAGAGCAACACGCTTACCATCATCAGCCTGGGGGTAACGCCCAAGCTGCTGAAGGAGCGCAAGTGCCTGGTGGACCAGCTGGCCGACGTGAGCCGCCATCTGGAGGAGCTGGCCAAAAACGTGGCGTACATTGAGCGCCTGGTGGCCGACGGCCGCCCGGTACCGCCCGAACGGGTGCAGATACTGAAACGCACCCAGATACAGCTGCCGATGACCGAGAAGAAGCGGGACCAGCTGCAGAAGGCCATTGACGAGATGGACAGCAAAATGGCCAACGTCAACACCTCCACACTCACGGCCAACATCATTTACCCGCCCACCAAGGTGAGCATTGGCGCGCTGAGCAGCAACTGCATCGAGGTGCGCAACCATTGCCGGGTGTATAAAAACAGCCAGGGCGAGCTGGTGTTTGGCTCGGCATGATAAAAAGGCACAAGTAAAAGGCCGCCGGTGGGCGGCCTTTTGGTTGCCACAAATGCGCCCCTTTTAAGGGCCCGGGCACTTAACCCTGCTTTGGCTGGTTTATTTGGATGAGGTTGCCGCAGGTGTCCAAAAAGCGGGCGATCTTCATGGGGCCGATGTCCTGGGGCGGCAGCTTGAATTCCACGCCCAGCGCGGCCAGGCGCGCGTGTTCGGCGTTCAGGTCGGCCGTGGCGAACAATGTGGCCGGGATGTCCTGCTCCAGCAGGGCCTGCTGGTAGGTTTTGGCAATGGGGTTGGCGTTGGGCTCCAGCAGCAGCTCCATGCCGTCGGGGCCCTCGGGCGACACCACCGTCAGCCAGCGGTAGCCACCAGCCGATTCGTCCTCTTTTTTGAGGAAACCCAGCTTTTGGGTATAGAATTGCAGCGCTTTTTCCTGGTCGTCCACATAGATACTGGAAATGAATATTTTCATGGTCAGCACTCCTTTTATGGGGGCAGAGGCGGCTACTTTCTCCTCTGCCGGTTTGCTTTCTATTATATAGGCACACGCTGCCAGAGGCTTGGCGAAACTTGCCTGTTTGGCAACTTATGACGAACCCCGCCGCGGCATGGCCGGAGCGGGGTCTTTATATCTGCGGTGCTTTACCGCCCAATCAAAATTTCGGTCTCCGGCACAATACGCTTCACCGTTACGCTCAGCATACGGCGGTCGCGGTACATGTCCACCAGCTCGCCCGTGCCCACCAGCTCGATGACCGGGCGCAGCTGCATGTCGTTGTCCACCACCAGCGCGTACTGGCCGTTGCTCAGCTCCACCAGGCTGCCTATGGGGTATAGCTCCACCCGGCGGGTCAGCGCGGTCACCATGTCGAAGTCGAAGGTGGTGTCGCCGCCGCCCATAATGTACTCCAGCGCCTCGGCGGGCTGCAGGGGCTTGCGGTAGGGGCAGTCGGAGGTGAGGGCGTCGAAGACGTCGGCCACCGCGATGATGCGGCTCCACAGGGGGATTTCGTTGCCGCGCAGGCCGTTGGGGTAGCCGGTGCCGTCCACCTTTTCGTGGTGATACAAAACGCCGCTCCACAGCGGCTCGGTGCCCATGGCGGACTCTATCAGGTAGGAGGAGCCGGCGTATGCATGTGCTTTTACCAGGTTGAATTCTTCCTTGTCCAGCCGGGAAGGCTTGCGGATGAGATCGACCGGGATGGCGGTTTTGCCAATATCGTGCAGCATGGCGGTGAGGCCAAGGTGGTTTAACAGCTGTGGCGGCAGGCCCAAATGCTGGCCAATGCCAATGGACAGCACCGCCACGCTGAGCGAGTGGTGGAAGGTGTAGTCATCGTACTTTTTCAGGTTGGCGATGTTTACGAGCGAAGTGCGGTCACTCATCAGCGCGCTTACCAGCTGGCCGACAACGGTGTCCAGGCGGGTGAGTATCCCGGCCGTGGCGTGGCCGTCCCGGCCCAGGTGGGTCACGGCGTCAAAGGTTTCCTCCAGCGCGTCCACGGCCTCGTGGCGCAAGGTGTCCGACACCGGGGGCGGCGCCAGCTTGATGCCGGCGCGTGACATCAGGCGGGCGTCGCTGGCGGAGGTGGGTGCGCGGGTGGGGCGCTCGGTGCTGGCGTCCTGCACATGCAGCTGCAGCACGCCGCGGTCCCACAGCTTGTCTATGGTTTCCCAGTTTAGCACCGAGCCCCGGCGCACAAAGGCGTTGGTGCCGCTCTCGCTTACGTAAACGTCCTGCGCCAGCACCATGCCGGCGCGGGCCTTGCTGATGGAAATTGTCTTCAATCCAAGCACCTCGAATGGCCATCGGCCGCCGGCCGGGCAGTCACAAAAGTGGGGCGGGCGGCGCGGGAAATATACCTATATCATACCATAATTCGGGATATTTTGCGAGAGGCAAAGCGTGGGGTTCGGGCGTTTCAGTGTTTGCGCGGGGGTGGGGCCGGCCACGGGCGCCAAAAAAAGGGCAGCGCCCCGGCTGGGGCGCTGCCTGTGATCAAGGCCCTGGCGTGCTCAGGCCATCAGGTCGATGTGGTGCACGGTGCCGGTGCTGCCGTTCTCCCGCAGGAAGAAGGAGGTGGAGCGCATGACACCCTGCGTGGTATTGCCGGCGCCCTTCATGGAGAACTCCGTTTTGGTGTCGCCCAGGTAGATGGCGCCGATGCCCAGGTCTTTCAGCTTGTAGAGTTGGTCTTTGCCGCTGGCGTCACGGCTCCACACCAGCAGCTTGTCGAAAATGGCGTCGTTTTCGTCAATCCAGCCGTTGCCGTCGGTGTCGTAGGCGCGCAGCTCGCCAAAGCCGGAGCCGCTTTGCGGGCCGAACAGCTCGCTGCCGTCGTTTATGATGCCATCCCCATTCTTGTCCAGCGCCAAAAAACCGCTGCCCGCGCCGGTGAAAGCAATCTGGTCCAGCCTGCCGTCCACGTCCAAATCGAACGCGAAGGTTTCGCCCGAGAGGGATGCCGCGGTGCCGCCGTAGTTGATGACCAGCGGGTCGATGGGGCTTTGGCTGAAGCTGAGCGAGGCGCTGGTGTAGGACATGAAGGTGCGGCTCATGCTCATGCTCATGTCCACGCTCAGGGTTTTGCCGTCGGCCGTTTTGATGACCCCCTTGGCCTGGTAGGACACTGATTCGTGCTCATATTGCAGGCTTTGCACGTTCAGCTGCGCGGTATTGAGCATGATGCGCGGGGTGCTGCGCTGCGGGATGCCCTCCGCCTGCCGGCCATACTGGTTGAAGAAGGGGAAGGCGCTCACCCGCCGGCCGGTCATGGCCTGGAACATCCGCTCCACCATCTGCAGCTTCAGCTCTTCCCTGGTTTTTGGGATATGGCCGACACCGCGTACCTTTTCGGGGTCCTGCGCCTGCGCCACCTGCCCGCCGTTGCTGCGGGCCTGGCCCATCAGGTTCTGGGCAAGGTCGCTCAGGGACAGCGTGACAGCATCGCTGCCGTTTTGCATCACCCCTTGCCCATTGCCACCCGAAAGGGATACCTGCGCGCTCTCAGCTTCCAGCCTGGTATAGCTGCGCTGGGCGCTTGTGCTTACTGCGTACGATTCAATCTTCATAAAAACCCTCCCTGTTCATTGGCCGGTGGCAGTCCTTTGCCACCGTGTTTGCGTATGAGAGTGCAAAACACCCAAAGGGGTTTTGCACCCCCCTGCCGGCTTGCCATAGCACAGCAGGCGGGCATGCGTACGCCAGCGCGCGCCCACAGGCCCCGCCAAGACAAACCCGGTCAATGGGTACATCGGCCGGCTTGCGCCAAACCTGAATGGGCTTTATGCCCAAACCGGCGGTGGCAAAAATGAGCAGATTGCTTAAAGCAACCTGAAAAGACGACTGTGCGGCAACATGAAAAAGCCCGCTGCTTCCAAGGCTTGCCTGGCGCGGCGGGCTTTAAATTATTTGAAAATACGTGCTATTTTATGGTTATCTTGCAGCGGGCCCGCAGGGCGCCGTCCTCGGTGGTGGCCGTGATGATGACTGTGCCCTTCTTGAGAGCCTTCACCTTGCCTTTGCTGCTGACAGTGGCGATTTTGGTGTTGGCAGACTTCCAGATTACCTTCTGGTTCAGGGCGTCATCAGGCGTTATGGTGGCTTTAAGCGTGAGGCTTTTCTTCACGCCCAACTTGGCGGTGTTTTTGTTCAGCGTGATGCGGGTGACGCGCTGGCCCACCGTTACGGTGCATTTAACAGTTTTGCCGCCGTCCTGGGCGGTGGCCGTGATGGTGGCCGTGCCGTAGCCCACGGCGGTTACCACGCCCTTGGCCGACACGGTAGCGATGTCGGGATTACTGGATACCCAGGTCACCTTTTTGTTGGAGGCCTTGGCGGGCGAGACGGCGGCTTTCAGCGTGGTGCTGTTGCCCTTGCCCATCTTCAGCGTTTTGCTGCTTATTTTAAGGGAATTTAGCGGGGTGCCCACCGTGATGACGCAGCTGGCTTTCAGGGTGCCGTCCTCGGTAGTGGCGGTGATGGTGGTTTTGCCGTTTTTCAGCGCTTTCACCTGGCCGGTTTTGCTCACGGTGGCAACCTTGGGCTTGCTGGATTTCCAGGTGAGGCCCGACAGGCCGGTGCCCATGGGCTCCAGCGTGGCTTTCAGCGTAACCTTGCCGCCCTTCTTCAGGGTCTTGGCCTCCAGGTTCATTTCCACGGCGGCCAGGGGGCTGTTGTCCATGCAAATGACGGTACAGCTGGCGGTAAGCCCGCCGTCCTCGGTGGTGGCGGTGATGACCGCCGTGCCCGCGCCGGTGCCGGTAACCACCCCGCCGTTAACAGTGGCCACGGCCGGGTTATCGGTGGACCAGCCAACATTGGGGTTTTGCGCAAAGCTGGGCATGACGGTGGCGGTAAGGGTGAAGCTTTCCCCGATGCCGATGGTGCGCGCGGTGATGTCCAGCTCAACGTTGATGGGGCTGGTTTTCAGGTTGTAGCGCAGGGCGTCGTAGGCGTTTATGCGGCCATAGCCGTAGTAGTTGTCGCGGCCGGTGGCGCCCAGGTCATCGGCGGTGTTGTACAAAATTTCCTTCACCGCGTCCACGTTCAGGCTGGGGGTTTGGGCAAACAGCAGCGCCACCACGCCCGATACCACCGGGGTGGCCATGGAGGTGCCGCTCATGTACACATAGGCGCCGCCCTTCTCGGTGCTTAAAATCAGGCTGCCGGGCGCTGCGATATCCTTGTATTCGTTGTAGTTGGAGTAGCTGGCCCGGGTGCCGGCCTCGGTGAGGGCCGTTACCGAGATGCACTCGTCAAAGTCGGAGGGGTAGACCTTGGCGGCGGTGTTTTCGTTGCCGGCCGCGGCCACGCAGACGATGCCCGCCTTGGTGGCGCGCTGGATGGCCTGGTGGTAGAGCTGGTCGTACACGCTGCCGCCCAGGCTGAAGTTCATCACCTTCACGTTGGGAACGGCGATGACATAGTCGATGGCGCTGATGATGGTGCTGGTGTAGGCCACCACGCCGCCGGTAACGGACTTAAAGACGTTTATCGGCACGATTTTGGCGTTGTAGGACACACCCGCCACGCCCAGCTTGTTGTTGGTTTGGGCGGCGATGATGCCCGCCACATGGGTGCCGTGGCCGAAGCCGTCCACGTCGCCGGTAAGCTTGGCGCCCTTCACGGCGTCCCAGGCGAAGCTGCTTTCAATGTTGTTCACAAGGTCGGGGTGGGTCAGGTCGATGCCGGTGTCTATCACGGCCACGCGCACGGCGCCGTCGGTGCGCTGGAAGTCCCAGGCATTCAGCAGGTTGATGGCTTTCAGGTGCCACTGCAGTGAGGCGTATTTGTCGTTCACCGAGGTGGTGAGCAGGCCGCTGCCGTCGTCTTCACCGGTGTCCGTGGGGTCATCGGCGGGCAAGCGGGTGCCGTCCACCGGCAGGAAATACATGTAGTTGGGCTGGGCCATCTCCACGGCTGGGTGGTTGTTCAGCGCCTGGGCCACCAGCGCCACGCTGGCGCCGTCGGCCACCTCCATCAGCAGGGCGCCGCTGCCCAGCGCCTGTGCCGTAAGGGCTTCCGCCGGCAGGGCGCTGCAGTCCTCCAGCGCGGCGGCGGCCTCCTGCGGGGTGGCGCCGTCCCGGAACTGTACCAGCACCTCGCCCTCGGCGTATAGCACGCCGGCGTCCGGGTCTTCGGCCATCAGGGCGGCGCCGGGCTCGGATTCATCGGCGGCGGGGCCGGCCGCCGGTTCGGGTGCGGGCTCGGGGTCTGTATCAGATATCGAGGCATCTTCCGTATTCGATGCATCGGCTGTTTCCTCCGGTGCCATAGCCGGTTCCTCTTCGGTGGAAACTGCTGGCTCCTCCTCGGTGGAGACAGCCGGCGCCGCATCACTGGAGGCGGCGGGGGGGTCTTCACTGGCGGGAACTTCTACAGGCGGCGCTTCGGTGGCATCGCCGCCGCTGGTGTCCATATCTGTACCGGAAGCCGGAACGCTGTCATCCGCGCCGGGCAGGCTGTCGCTGGCACCGACGGCAGAATCCGCCGGGGTGCCGGCCGCCGCGGCCGGCAGGGCGCCCAGCAGCAGCCCACCGCATAACATCAGTGCCAAAAGCGCACTGAAAGGTTTATACAGAGCTTTCCTCTTCATCGTCAAATCCCCTTTTCACCGGTGCGGGCCGCGTGCCCCGCCCGCAGGCAAGGCAACGGCAAGGCACATAGTTATCCCAACCATCCAGTTTTTAATCATCTGCGGTGCTAGCCAGACGTCAATTATCAACAAAAACCAATACAGGCAGAACTGCTGCCAGCTTACCCGGTTCCATTATAGGCCCCAATGGTAACAGGGCAGTAACAAAGCCGTGCTGTTGTGTGTTTTGTGCGTGACCAGTCATAAAAGATGGGCGCAAAAAGGAACGTTGTTACTCTCTTATTATACTATAAACAAACGGTGGAGGCAAAACCAACCCGCGTGCAGGGCGTGCCGGCCATTTGCGCGCTCTCTGCGCCGTTTACGCAGGGAGCGCTGTGGCATCGCACTTTTCTTGGTATGATGGTTTTGGCACAACGTGCGGGGTGCACATAAAGGAGGTATTTTTATGGCAATGTTCAACAAGATTATCAAAATCAAAGTACCGCAGCCTTATATGCTGGACGAACTGTATGCCTTGTTTCAGGAAAAAGGGAACTTTGGCTTGCCCGTAGAACTGGTTGGCAAAGGCCCTATGCGGCGCATTGAGCTGGTGCTGGACAAGGACAACGCCGTGTGGGTAGGCGGCGGCAAGAAAAAGATTGAGATGCAGGTACAGAAACGCAATGCCGGCATGGACATACTGAAGTCTGTGGCCACCGACGGCTGGAGCGATGTGCTGGACCGCTCCGGCAAGATACACCACGAGGCCATGCTGAAAGCGGCCGACGAGGTGCGCCGCCTCACCGGGGGTGTTTGAGCTTTTGCAGCAGAACACGCGCTTTGCCCGCAGGGGTAAAGCACGTGTTTTTTGCAGAAAGTGATAAACGGCTGATGCCGGCGTTTTGAAGGTGAAGCATATTGGGCGCAATGCATTTCATCTTGTCAAATAGGCGCGCAGCTTTTTTGAGCGCAGCATATAGACAATGCCGGCAACGAACAGCGTAAGGAGCAATGCAAAGGCCAGGTTCGTAAAAACATTGGAAAGTGTGGGCTGCCCTTTAGTAATGTTTTTTACACCGGTATAAAGATAGAATACTGGAAGGATGCATTCTATCCCAACGAGTACTGCGTGAACAGATGTAGATACTGAGGCGCGGCACAACAGGGGGATGATCCATAGAATGGTTGCACCCCAATAGGCAACCGTAAGGAGGAAGCATATCATCATCGACACCAAAACACTGTGGAAATAGTCTGGATAATATGCTATGGCCTCTGCTTTGAAAGTTTCATTGTGAATTTGCCCAGAACCAATTATGAGGAGAACGACCAAAATTGCGCCAAAAAAAAGATGCAATGCCAGTACGCACTTTGCGCCTGCCGGCATGCGTGGTTTGACAAGTGTCTGATGTCCCATCTGCCTCAGTCTTCCTTTCAAGAGCTAAGGCTATTATAACACATGTATTATTGTTAATCAATAAAAATATAATATTAATCAATAAAATAATAGACCGTAGGTACAAAACCAAAAGGCACCGTAAATCATGCGGTTTACGGTGCCCTGTGGTGTATGGTGCTACTTGCGGAAGTAGGCAATGGTCCCGTCGCAAATGATGGAAACGGTGGTGCCGGGGCCGTGGGTCTCTTTCAGCAGGGCCAGGGTCTCCTCCCAGGTGTCCAGGTAAATCTGCTTTTCGTCCTCGCCAAACCAGAAGTTGTCGGCGGGGTTGGGGTAGGGCATGTTGCAGATGATGCGCTTCACCTGCTTGCGGCCCTTGGCGCCGTTGCGGTTGCACAGCGGCCCGCCAATAAACTTGCCAAAGCAGCCGAACAGGTAGTGTGTTACCTGGCCCAGGGTGGTGTAGTCCACCAGCACGGCGTCGCCGCCGTCCTCGCGCAGGCACAGGCTGCCCAGCCCCAGCGCAATGCCCATCTCGTTGGCCTTGGCGTTGGCGTTGATAACCACAATGTCCTTGCCCTTGGCGGGCTTGTCGATCGCGTAGTTCTTTTGGGCCGACGGCACGGCGGCGTAGTAGGCGGCCTCGGCCTCGCCGGCGTACAGGTCTATCAGCTCCAGCTTGGTGTTGTAGATGCAGTCCACCTTGAACAGCTCGCCCACCATGCGGGTCATCTCTTCCACTTCGTTGCGCATCACGTCTATCTTCATGTCGCCCATCACCTCGGGCTTGATGATATTGGCTTCCTTCATCCAGGCCAGGGTGTTGCGGTGGTTGTTGATGACGGTTTCCATGGCGGCCAGGCCCGGGAACAGCAGCTTGCCGCCGCCGCCAAAGGCGTTGTACACATGGGGCGTCAGCGCGCCAATGCCAATGCGCAAATCGCAGTCCATGAACTCTTTATTGATGAGCACCTCGGTGCCGATGCTGGTGGTGCCCAGCTTTGTGCAGTTGTCGTAGCAGTTGTGGTTGTAAACGGGGTAGTTGCGCACAATGTCCTCGCCCAGCTTTTCCACAAAATCGCGCCGGTTGTTGGCGCCGTGGGTGCCCAGCGCGCACAGGAAACGTATCTGGTTTTTCTCTATGCCGGCGGCGTGCAGCACCTCCAGGATGGCCTCGGCCACCGGGCGGGCGGGCGTGGCGCGGGAGTTGTCGTCAAACACAATGGCCACCTCTTTGCGGCCGACGGCCAGCTCGCGCAGGGGCTTCATGCCGTGGGGGTTATTCAGTACATCCAGAATCTGCTGCTTGGTCATGGCCGGTACGTTATCGCCCGCCATGCCGTGGAACTCCACCTCCCAGTCGTCGGGGAAGGTGATCTCCACCGGCTGGTTGCCCTGCAGGGCGTTTTGTTGTAGTGTGAATTTTTGCATGTTTGTTTCCTTTCCCCACTCATGTGGTTGGCAACCTTTACTCATGCCTTCATTATACCCCATGCCCGGCGGCACTGTAAACAGCAAAAAGGCTTCGCAACACCCCTGCAGAATTGGAATAAATAAAAATATGGCTGAATATGGATTAAATAGGGGCAAATTGCCACCACTTTTCTTGACTTAATACAACAGTGTTTGATATCATACTCTATAGTGCGAGTAAAAATTGACAGCGTTATGGATTGCCCGGCTTGTTCAGCGACCAACACACACTAAGGAGGACAACAGATGAAACCGTTGGAAGGCATTAAAGTGGTGGAATTGGCCACCTATCTGGCAGCACCGTCTTGCGCGCGCACCATGGCAGACTGGGGCGCCGATGTGATTAAGATAGAGCCGCCGCAGGGGGATATCTACCGCATTATGGGTGTGGCCCAGCGCGTACCGAATATTGGCGACAATAACCCCGTTTACGACAACGAGAACGTGAACAAAAAGTTTATTGCGCTGAACCTGAAAGACCCCGCCGGCACCGAGGTGCTGATGAAGCTGCTGGAGGATGCCGACGTTTTTGTGACCAATACCCGGCCCAAAGCCCTGAAAAAGCTGGGGCTTTCCTATGAAGACCTGAAGGACCGCTTTCCCCGGCTGATACACGCCAGCGTGCTGGGCTACGGCGAAAAAGGCCCCGACAAAGACCGCCCGGCCTTTGACTACACCACCTTCTATGCCCGCACCGGCATGATGGCCGACCTGCCCCAGAAAAACCAGGACGTGATGAACACCATTCCCGGCCTGGGCGACCATGTGGTTGGCTCCATCCTGCTGAGCGGCATTTGCGCCGCGCTGTATGCCCGCACCATTACCGGCAAGGGCGACTGCGTGGACGCCGGCCTCTACCAGGCGGGTATTTACGCCATGAGCAATGGCATGCTGATGGCCAACTTTGGCCGTGAAATGCCCCGCACCCGGTATGAGCTTAACAACCCCATCTCCAACACCTACAAATGCAAAGACGGCGAGTGGGTGTACCTGGCCGCCACAGCGTATGACAAGCAGTGGCCCCTGCTGTGCGAAAAGGTGTTCAAACGGCAGGACCTTTTGGATAACCCCGAGTACGCCACCATTGCCAAGGTGACCAAGCACGCGCCCGACGTGGCCCACATCCTGGACGACATCTTCGCCACCGAGGACAGCACATACTGGCTGGACCTGTTTGCCGAGTATGACATCCCCCACGAGCGGGTGGCCCACTACAAGGATATCGCCCACGACGAGCAGGCCTGGGCCAACAACTATATCCGCGAGGAAACCTACCCCACCGGCGAAAAGGTGGTGTTCACCAACACCCCGGTGAACTTTGCCTCCATCACCGAGGAGGCCCCCTTCAAGCTGGCCCCGGTAACCGGCGGCAACACCCGCGAGGTGCTGGCCGCGGCGGGTTACTCCAACGAAGAGATTGACAAGCTGGCCGAGAGCGGCGCCATTAAAGTGGTGGACAAGTAAGAACTTGTATTCAACCGATGAAATGTGTTAGATTTTCGAGCAAAAATTTCTCAGATCAAGAAGGAGGATTGAGCAATCCTTGGTGGATTGCGATTGACGACGACGCAGAACTGGGAAATTTTTGCC
>JAAYCI010000011.1 GCA_012729855.1 Oscillospiraceae bacterium | reverse complement strand
TCGTTGCGCATATGTTCAATCACTTCTCGCTTGAACGCTCCGCTGTGTGGTATGCCTTTAGGCATGAAAATGCACCCCTTCCATTAAACAGTTTATCATACTGTCTAACTTTTGGGGTGCACTTCAGGCCCATGGCCCCCGGGGTTTTTGTTGTGCTGCATACCGGCAGGCAGCGGCTGCATGTTTTACCATTTTCCCGCCATACCTTACATTTTTCAACAGTCTATGCTATAATGGTTTAATTTTCCTGTATATCTGACAATGGGCTTTGTATGCGGCGGCTTTTAACCCCCGGAGGAATCAGGTGTGAACAACCCACTTAAACTGGCAGACGTATTGGGCCTGAAGCGGCTTCAGCAGCTTCAGGATACTTTTGCGTCCGCTGTTCAGGTGGCCACCGTGCTGGTAGACCACACCGGCCAACCGCTGGTGCCCCATGGGAACGCGCACGGTTTTTGCGCGCTGATACACGGCACGCCCTGCGGCATGGACAAATGCACAGCCACCTACGCCAGCCTGTGTGCAGAGAACAAGGCCACCGGCAAAATGGCCGTTGCCAGCTGCCCCTATTCCGGGCTTACCGTGGCGGCCGAGCCCCTGATGCTGGACGACCAGTACCTGGGCAGCTGGGTGATTGGCCAGCTGCGCACCAACACCCCCGACAAAGCCAACCTTGCGCAAACGGCCGAAGCCCTGCAGCTGCCGCTGGACGAGCTGACGGCACTGTACGACGCCATTCCCCCCACCAGCCCCGAGGCCCTGCAGCAAATATTTAAATTCCTTGCCGCCATGAGCCAGACCCTGGTGGAGCTGGGCAACGACAGCGTGCGCATGGCCGCCCGCAACGAAGAGCTGAAGCATCTGACAGGCCGTTACGAGCGCACGGCCGCCATGCTGCAAAAATACACCGATTCCAGCGAGCTGGCCACCTATATCAGCGACTACGACACCGGCGAGATACTGATGGTGAACCGGCAGTTCTGCAAGGTGTTTGCCTGCGGCGAGGGCGACGTACTGGGGAAAAAGTGCTGGGACGTGGCCGGCACCGGGCAGGGCAGCTTTTGCTTTTTGTGCCCCCGCGCCCGCCTGCTGGACACCAACTTTGAGCCCACGCCCCCCTACACCTGGGAGTATGAAAACACCCGCATTGGCGCCTGGCTGCGCTGCAGCAACCAGGTCATCCAGTGGGTGGACGGCCGCCAGGCCCATATGGTCACCTTTTTGGACGTAACGGGCGAGCATCTGCTGCATGAAGAGCTGACCCGCCTGGCCTTCTACGACCGCCAGCTCTCGCTGCCCAACAGCCAGAAGCTGGTGGCCGACCTCATCAAGCAGGCCGACATCCAGAACCAGTATCTCATCACCTTCGACATCGCCTCGCTGCGCAGCATCAACGACGCCTACGGCCGCGAGGTGGGCGATGTGCTGCTGGAAACCGTGGTGGACTGGGTGGATGACCAGAGCTTTGGCTACTGGCAGCTGTACCGGGTGGAGGGCGACGAGTTCTGCCTGCACTTTGTAAGCTGCACCGACACCGAAGCGCTGGAGGTGGCCACCCGGATCTATGACCGCTTCCAGGAGTCCTGGCATCTCAGCATCCAGGCGCGGGAGCTGGCCGTCATCTGCGGGGTGGCGGTGTCGGTCATCAAGCTGCACCCCGACCTTTTGGATGACAGCATCCTCAGCCTGATGGAGCGCACCCTGGACACCTCCCGCCAGAACAACAACATCACCGTATACGACGAACGGATGGACGCCGCCACCAAGGAACATATCCGCCTGCAGATCGTTTTGAAAAACTGCGTGAAGAACAATATGTCGGGCTTCGACGTGCACTACCAGCCCATTGTGGACCCCGCCGCCGGCAAATGGCGCGGCATGGAGGCCCTTTGCCGCTGGATCAACCCCGAAACCGGCACCGCCGTGCCGCCGCTGGAGTTCATTACCGAAACCGAGCAGATGGGCCTGATTGACGACGTGGGCATCTGGGTGATGGAGACCGCCGTGCGCCAGTGCAAGGCCTGGGGGCTGGACGCGCTGGACGGCTTTTTCCTGTCGGTGAACCTTTCGCCCGTGCAGCTGATGGACGGCAGCCTGTACAGCAAGGTAAACCAGCTGCTGAAAGAATACGACTACCCCGGCGAATGCCTGAGCCTTGAGATCACCGAAAGCGCCGAGCTGCCCTTCAACAGCTACACCATCGACGTTATTGAGAAGCTGCGCTTCCGCGGCATCAACATCTCACTGGACGATTTTGGCACCGGATACTCCTCTTTCAGCAACCTGAAAAACCTGCCGGTGAGCACCCTGAAGACCGAGCGGGAGTTCATTGTGGGCGTGGAAGACGACTACTACATGCAGTACTTCTTCCACACCATGGCCGAGCTGGCCCACGCGGCCGACATGAAGCTGGTGGCCGAGGGCGTTGAGACCCGTGAGCAGCTGGAAATTATTCTGAAAAACGGCGCCGACTATGTGCAGGGCTATTATTTCAGCCGGCCCCTGTCCTCGCGCGAGCTGGAGAAGCAGCTTTTCCGCTACCACCAGGTGGACCCCGATTTTTATGCCGTGCACAACGCCATTGTTACCGAGGACAGCGTGAGCCCGGGTATGGAAGGCTACATGGCCTCACCCCGGCTGTTCCAGGTCCTCACCCAATGCATGCAGCTGATGCTGGCCGGCGACAGCCTGGACGCCACCTTCGCCAACGTGCTGCACATCACCGGCGATTTTTTCGAGGTCTCACACGCGTTCCTCTTCCGCCGGGCCAACACGCACAGCTACCGCCAGATGCTGGAATGGCGGCGCCAGGGCGCGGTGCCCATCAGCCGCCTGCGCTACAACCGCCACCTGGGCGACCCCGGCGCCCTGCTGGACGAACAATTCACCGAAAATGGCATGGTGGTCACCTCCGACGTGGCCCGCCTGCCGGATTTGCTGCGCGGGCACCTGGAGGAGCTGGGCTTCAAATCCGCCGCCATACTGCCCATGGTGGTGGACGGCGAGACCATTGGCTTTGTCGGCTTTGGCAACCAGCGCTACCGCGAGTGGCTGCCCGAGGAAATTATGCTGATACGCAACCTGTGCCTGGTAATGGGTGAGAGCACCAACACCGACCAGCTGCAAAAGCAGGTGCGGCAGTCCAACACGCGGCTGTCTTATATTTTAAACACGCTGGATATGGATATTGTGGTGGCCGACCCCGACAGCAGAGAGGTGCTGTGGGCCAACGACCATGCGCGCCAAAAACTGGGCGGCAGCTTGCCGGCAAGCACCAAGTGCCACCAGCTGCTGCGGGGTAACCCCCAGCCCTGCAGCTTCTGCCGGGCCGACCACCTGCGCCATGGCCCGGTGATGCGCCAGTTTAACTGGGACCACCACGACGATGCCGCCGACAAGGACTACCACATCCACAACAGCTTCATCCGCTGGGAAAACAACCAGCCGGCCATTTTGGAATACGCGATGGATATCACCACCATCAAAAAAGCCCAGCGCGAGCTGGAGTTCTTCGCCTCGGTGGATATGCTGACGGGCACCGCCAACCGCAACAGCCTTATTGCCACCTTCCGCGCGGTGCTGAAAGCCGCGGCCATGCAGCTGCAGCCCATGGCCATTGTGTTTATTGATGTGGACGGCCTGAAAGCCGCCAACGACACCTTTGGCCACAGCTTTGGCGATATCCTTATCAAGAACACCGTTACCGCGCTGCGGGCCCGCATGCGCCCGCAGGATACCCTGGGCCGCTATGGCGGCGACGAGTTTGTGCTGCTGATGCCCGGCTGCGATTTTGCCCAGGCCACCCAAAAGATGGAGGCCGCCCGCCAGCACCTGAGCGAAATGCGCATAGACCCCTTTGATGAAAGCTATACCTTCAGCTACGGCGTGGTGGAGAGCACCGAGCTGCCCTACCAGGACAGTGACCGCCTGGTGAACGCTTTTATCAACATTGCCGACGACCGCATGCGCGACTACAAAAAAACCGCCGCCGCCGCGGCGGAGCGCTCTGCCAAAGCCGAGGGCAATGGCGCGCCACCGCCGGACGCATAGACTGGAAAAATTTCACCGCCCATCCCGTGGCCTGCAGCCACACGGATGAGCGGTTTTCTTTATGTATGCCCGTCTTCGGGGCCGTTTTCCCGATTGTCTCCCGTGGCAGTTTCCTGCGGCGCCTCTGTATCCTGTGTGGCATTATCTTCCGGCGGGGCGCCGTCCTCCGGCACGATGTCATCCGATTTTGCGGGTGGTGCTTTGCGCTTGCTTTCCCACCAGTCTCTCACCTTGGCAAGCAGCTTGTCAAGGGCGTTGTCCACCCGGCTGCGCACCTCCTGGGCGGGGCCGTGGTAGCATTCGCTGATGGTAGCATTCAGCACCGTGCCCACCAGCACAATGCTGACGGAAAAGTTCACCCAGATCATGAGCAAAAAGAAGGCGCCCACCGCCCCGTAACTGGAGAAGGTGCGGGCCACATAGCTGAGGTAGAGGGTAAACAGCTGCGTCAATACCAGCAGGCCGGCCGTGGCCAGCAGCGCACCGGGCCACACCTGGCGAAAGCGCAGCTTCACGTCGGGTGTTACCCGGTACACCAAAAGCAGCATCAGGAAAATAAAGATGATCATCACCGGCCATTTGGCGTATTGCAGCGCATCCAGAATGCCCTGTGCGCCGGGCACGTCGGGCGCCAGCGCCTGCAGCACGGCCACCCCAAAGCTGTACACCACCGCAAAGGCCACCAGCAGCAGCAAAATAAGGATGACCGTGACCATGGACAGCAGCCGCCGGGCCAGGTAGCTGCTTATGTCGGGGATGCCATAGGCCTTGTTCATGCCCTTTTGCAGGTAGCTTACCCCCCCGCCCGGCCGACCATAGGGTGGTGATAAGGCTGAAGGACAGCAGCACCCCGCTGGTGCTGGTTAAAAGCGACTCGATGATGGGCAGCAGGAAGGACAGCAGCGGTTCGGGGATGAGGATGTCCAGGTAACCGGTAATGGAGGCCGCGTTGATGCCGAACAGGGGCAGCACATTGCCTATAGCGATGACCATGGGAAAAAGCGACAGCAGCAGATAGTAGGTGATCATCTGCCCAGCGAAGCGCCCATAAAGCGGTCTATGGCCACCGTGGCTACCGTCTTCAGCTTCTCCTTTTTCATGGCATATTTCCTGTGTTGATGGAACATAAAGGCCCGGCAAAGCCTGCCGGGCCAACTGGTTGCTATTGGTCGGCAGTGTGTACGGCCAGCTGCAGGTAATCCAGCGCGCCGCGCACGTTGAAGACCATTTCCTCCATGGTAAGCGGGCGCACCACCTTGGCCGGGCGGCCCAGCGCCAGCATGCCGCTGGGAATCACCGTGTTGTGGGTAACCAGCGAGCCGGCGCCAATGATGCAGTCGTGCCCAATGACGGCGCCGTCCAGTATGATGCTGCCCATGCCAATGAGCGTGGCGTGGCCCACGGTGCAGCCGTGCAGGATGCTTGTGTGCCCCACCGTCACGTCGTTGCCCACATCCACTATCGGGCCGTCGGGGTCCAGGTGCAGCACGCAACCCTCCTGGATGTTCACCCGCCGGCCAATGCGGATGGGCCCGGTGTCGCCCCGCAGCACGGCATTGTGCCAAATACTGCTGCCGGTGCCAATGTGTACATCGCCGGTGATGACCGCCCCGCTCTTGATGTAGACGCCTTCCTCGATTTGCGGCGTTTTGGTAAAGGCCGCCTTGTTGTAGTAGAACATGTTGCCCGCTCCTCTCTGCTATGGGTGCTTACCGGCCCAGCCGCGGGTGGCCGGGGGCTTCCAGCCCCGGGGCCGCGCCGCGCAGGCGGAACCGCTGTATCAGCGCCATCAGTGTGTTGGCCTGGCCGCTCATCTCGGCGCTGGCGGCGGCGCTCTCCTCCGAGGTGGCGCTGTTCTGGCTCACCACGTTGGCCACCTCGTCAATGCTCTGGTTTATCTGTGCAATGGCCTCGCTCTGCACCTCGCTGCTGCGGGCTATCTCGCCCACAATGCGGCTGCTCTCGCCAATGCCGGTCACAATCTCATCCAGCGAGGCCGCCGTTTCGGTGGCGATGGAAACGCCCAGCGCGGCTTTCTCAATGGAGTTATCAATGAGGCTGGCGGTGTCGCGCGCGCTGGCCGCGCTCTTGCTGGCCAGGCTGCGCACCTCGTCGGCCACCACCGCAAAGCCCTTGCCGTGCTGGCCGGCGCGGGCGGCCTCCACGGCCGCGTTCAGCGCCAGGATGTTCGTTTGGAACGCGATGTCGTCGATAACCTTGATGACCTTGCCAATGTCCTGGTTGGCGGCGTCTATGTCCTGTACCGCGCGCACCATGGCCTCCATCTGGCCGGCGCTCTTCTGGGCGTTATCTTTAATGGTGTCGGCCAGCCGGGCCGCCTGGTCGCTCAGCTCGGCGTTGGCGCCGGTCACGCCGGCCACGTCGCTGATAGACTGGGCCAGCTCCTCCACCGTGGCCTCCTGCCGGCTGGCGCCCTGGGCCAGGTGTTCGGCCCCGCTGGAAATTTGCACCGCTGCCAAAGACACATGGTTGGCGCTGTCGCGTATCTCGCCAAACATCCCGTTCAGGTTGGCGGCCAGCTTGGCCATGGCGTGGCTCATGGTGTCATTGGCCGAGCGCGGCTGCACCTCCACCGTCAAATCGCCGTCGGCCAGCCGTTCCAGCGCGGTTACCTGGCGGCCGGTGCTGGCGGCCATCTCGTCAAAGGACTTTGCCAGCCGGCCAATCTCGTCGTTGCTCTTGATATCCAGCTGGATATCCATGTCGCCCTCGGCCAGCTTGCGGGAGGCCTCGGTGAGCGCGCCAATGGGCTTGCCGATCAGCTTGTTCACCAGCAGCAGGCTAAGCAGGCTCATCACCAGGCTGGTGCCCACCACAATAAGCAGGGTGGCCAGGCCAAACGCACCCGACGACGCGCTGATCTGCGCCAGGCTGACATCGACCCCCACCACGCCCACAGCCGTGCCGGTGGCCGACAGGATGGGCGCAAAGCCCGAAACCATCATGCCGTACTCGCCGCTCTCATACACGTCGCTCACGGTGGACTGCTTGGTGGCGATCGCCTCGAACAGCTCCTCCGCGTAAAGGTCCACATCCTCCTCCGCGCCAAAGTCGTACTCCTCCTCGGTGGCAACGGCGGCATCGTAGCCCTCGGCAAAGTAGGTGGCGGTGGTGTCATAGTGGGCATCTATCACATACAGGTAGGTCACGTCGGTACGCTTCACCACATCATCCAGGAATGCTTTTGCCTCGTACCAGTAAGGGGTCTTTTCGCCGCCGTCCATCACTTCCTCAAAGTGCTCAGCGTCTATGCCCGCCGCTACGGACTCCGCTATGGCCTGGGCCCGCTGGCCGCCGGCATTGATGGAATCGCTGCGGTACAGCACAAAGCCGAACACCCCCACCGCTACGGTACTGATGACCAGCATGCATAAAAAGATGATGGCGATCTTCCTGGACATGGACGTATTGCGTTGCTTTTTCATGACTCTCCTCGTTTTTATTATGATAGTGCGTGAGTTATTGCCCAAGTTCCTGCATCCGCCTGCGGCTTTTGGCCACGGCCTCCAGCACGGCCGCACGGAAGCCGCCGGCCTCCAGCGCGTGCACGCCGGCAATGGTGCCGCCGCCCGGTGAGCAGACGCTGTCTTTCAGCTGGGCGGGGTGCTGCCCGGTTTGCAGCACCATTTGGGCCGCGCCGGCCAGCGTTTCGGCGGCCAGCTGCTGGGCCAGCGCGCGGGGCAAGCCCTGCTCCACACCGCCGTCGGCCAGCGCCTCGATGAACAGATAGACAAAGGCCGGCCCGCAGCCGCTTATGGCCGTCAACGGGTCCATCTGGCTTTCGGGCAGTAAATAGCTGCTGCCCACCGCGTCAAACAGTGTGCGGCAGAGGGCTACGTCTGCTTCGGTGGCCTTGGCGCCCGGCGCAATGCCGGCGCTGCCCAGGCGTACCAGCATGGGCGTGTTGGGCATCACGCGGATGACCGGGCTGTTTGGCAGCAGGCCCTCCAGCGCCGCCAGCGGCATGCCCCCAATGATGGAGATGACTGTTTGCCCCGGCCGGAAAGCCTCCGCCACCGGCTCCAGCACCGCCCGCATCAGCTGGGGTTTTACGCACAGCACCACCACGTCGCTTTGCGCCACCAGCCGGCGGGCGCCGGCGCCGTCCGCGGCGTTCAACAGGCCCTGCACGCCATAGGTTTTACCCAGCGCATCCAGGCGGTCGGCCACGGCATCGGCCACCAGCACCTGCCCCGGCCGCAGCATACCGGCGGCCAGCGCCCCCGAAAAAATGGCCTCGGCCATCTGGCCGCCGCCAATAAACCCGATGGTTTTGTCTTTCAGCATTGCTCTCCCCCTTGGTTGCGGCGCAAGTCACAGCGCCATATTACACAAACACGGCATATAAATGCCGATTTTACGTTTATTATTATGCGGCACCTACCGTGCCGCTTGCACCGGGCACACTACCCGGCGCGCTCCACCAGCAACGGGCCGGGCACTTCGGCCGGCATGGCTTCTCCCTGCAAGCCGGCGGCCACGGCGTCGGCCAGGGCCTGGCCGGCCTCGTACCAGCGGGGGTTCAGCGTGGCGGTGAACAGCCCCTCTGCCGCCACAGCCTCTTGGGCTTCCGCACTGCCGCTTACGCTGCCAATGTATATCGCCTTGTCATACCCGGCGGCCTCCAGCGCTGTGGCCAGCGCCAGCGCCGGGGCGTCCTCACTGGCCAGCACGGCGGCCACGTTGCCATCGGCCATGATCATCTCCACCAGCTCGGCAGCGTCCAGGTTTTCGCCCAGGTCCAGCCATTCGGCGGCATCATTCGCCAACCCGGGCAGCGCCTGCATCAGCCCCTGGTTGATATAATGCAGCCGGCTGGGGTAACCGCCCCCTTGGCGCTGCAGCAGCACTACCCGGCCGGCAGCCCTATCGTGCGCGTTCATCCACTGGCCGGCGGCCTGGCCCAGTGCCACGGCGTATTCGTTCTCGTAAGCCAATCCATACAGCAGCGCGCCGTCCACGGCCCACCCGGCCGACACCGCCACCATATCCCTTTCAGCCAACTGCTGTTCCAGCGCGTCCCGATACGGCAACAGCTGAAAGCTTAGCACGGCATCGTAGCCATCCAGCAGGCTGGCCGGCAGCGGCTGGCCGTCCTCCAGCATGGGTTCGCCTTCCGCCAGGCGCGGGGCATAGCTGTCGTCCATCACCACTGCTATACCCAAACGCGTAAAGCCGTCTTGCACGCCGCGCGCCAGCTCCACGTTGCGTTCATCGTCCAAACCGCCCAGCAGGCACAGCACCCGCCAGTCCTCTTTCTCGGGCAGCGGCGCGGCCGGCGGTACCGAAAAGCTGGCGGTCACAGAGCTGTCTGCCGGCGGCACCGACGACGACACCGCCTGCGGCTGCGCAGAACACCCTGCCAAAGCCAAAAAACAGCCCAACAGCAAAGCAAGGCCGGCAAGCGGCCAAGCGTTATGCGGGGCGTGGCGCGCGCCATGTGGCTTGTTCATCCCTGCATTTCCGTTTTGTGGCCCACTGGCACCTGAGGCGGCGCTTCCTGCACACGGGCCTCTTGAACGTGGGGCTCCTGCACACGGGCCTCGGGCGGCGGCAGCTTTACCGCGCGCTTCCGCGCCGCCGCCGCGGCTTCCTCCCGCAGGGCGATGCGCCGGTATTTACGGTACTGCGGGATATACAAAAGCCCGGCTATCAGCGCACACACCGACACCACGCTGAGCATGGTGAGCACCACCCAGTGCGGGATGTTGCCGAAGAAGATGATGATGGCGGTGAACAGGTAGAACAGGAAGGTAACCACCTTGCCAAACCAGCGCGCACCCTTCAGCTTCACCTTGTTGCGCACCAGCCAGCCGCCCAGAATCAGCATCACCAGCTCTTTAAAAATGAGGAACGCAAAGAAATACCAGTACTCCGGCCGGGTGATGATGAGCATCACACACACCGACACCTGGGTCAGCTTGTCGGCGGCGGGGTCCAGCACTTTGCCCATAGCGCTTACCCAATTAAAGTGCCTGGCCAGCCAGCCGTCCAAAAAATCGGTTGCGCCGGAAACCGCCAAAATGATGGCGGCCGCTACGGTGTTGCCCACCAGCATCTGCCAGATGAAAAAAGGTATCAGTACAACGCGAAAAAGAGAGATGATGTTTGGAATGTGCTTGATGAAAAACATCTCCTTGCCGGGCGAGGAACGCCGCAAAAGAATATTACACTACATTATACCAGAGAACCCACCGGAAAAGAAAGCCATAAATGAAATTTTGGTGAAAAGCCGCCTTTGTATTTTAATACGATATAGCTGCCCAAAATATTACGCCGCGCCCGGCCGGGCGCGGCGGGGCTACACAGCCCAGTATATCACATTTGCCTGCGTCTTGCAGGCGGCGCCTTTACACCGCCTGCACCGGGAACAGCACACCGGTCTCCAGCTCCTCCGGGCTTGCCGCCATCTCCTCGTCCTTCAGGTAGCGCTCCACGGCTGGGCCGCGCACACGGTATTCGGGGTGCTGCCGCATCCAGCTGCCCAGCGCCTCGTACGCATACTTGATGGTCTCATAGGGGCCGGTGTGGGTTACGGCGGCAAACTGGCCGCCGGGCAGCGTGTATACGCCGTCGCCGTCCTGCGCCACCTCGGCCTGGGCCTCCACGTCCATGCTGTCGTACGAAAAATCCTGGCCGTGGTACAGCAGCTGGGTCACGCCGGTGCGTTTCAGGCCCCGTTTGGCCATCTCCGCTTTCAAATCCTGGAACAGGGCATGCGTCTCGCTGACATTGATGGTGCGGCGCAGGCCAAACACCTTCTGCGGCGGCGCCTCCATAACGATCACATGATATTTATCCATAAGCAATCCGGTTCCTTCCATTTCCATGATGTCGTCTTCCATCCGGCGCAAAGCCTTGCGCAGCGCGGCCAGCTCTTCATAGGCCTTCAGCCGCCGGGCGTGCACGCGCACCGCCAGCTGGGGCTGGGGCAGCGGCAGCAGGCCGGCTATCTCGGCCAGCGAAAACCCATAGCGTTTCAGGGTTTCCACCTGGGCCAGCGTGGCCAGCTGGGCCTCGTCGTAGTAGCGGTAGCCATTGTGCTGCGCCACGTGGGCCGGGCAAAGCAGGCCCAGCTTGTCGTAGTGGCGCAGCATGCGGGCCGTCACCCCGCCCTTTTGGGCAAACGCGCCAATGGTCAACATAAATTATGCTCCTGAAAAAGACGTGCGAACCGGTTCTGTAAACAGTCTACACCTTGCCACTGTGTCAAGGTCAAGCGTTTTTTATGGCGGGCTTTAAATCCTCGCCGCGGCGTTTGGTTACCGCTTTGTGTATCAGGTACAGGTAGGGCAGGCCCATGTTCGTTTCCAGCAGGGAGTTGACGATGAGCGGCATGACGCCACCCCCGCGGATGCCGGTGATGAGCAGAATAAACTCCCACGCGCCCTGCACCAGTATGCCGATGGCCAGGATGGACAGCAGCGGTATCTTGGGCGCGCCGGGCTTCCGCCGGATGTTGGCCACACACAAAATGCCGTAGCCAATAAACAGCAGCAGCGCCATCACGCCGTGGTAGCCGCCCGTGCCCCGCATGATGGACACCTCGGTAAAACCCCCGCCAAAGTTTTGGCCCATCAGCGCGGTGCACAGCCAGCCGGTCATGATGAAGAGCGACCACTCCAGCCGGCGGCCGTCGTTATCCAGCCACAGCCATATCCACACAAAGTTGGTAAAGCCGTAGCTGATGCTAAGCCACAGCAGGAACCACAGCGGGTCGGCGCCCACCACCTCGCGGGTGTGCAGCCACTGGTAGAAAATGCCGTAGTCCACCACAAAATACAAAAGGCCGCCCAACAGCCCGACGATGACCGCCATGTAGCGCTTCAGCAGCAGCAAAACAACTAGGTCGTGTTGACGCAGACGAACAATTATGATACAAAAAGAGCATGAAAATGCTAAAAAGGCACTACAAACAAATTGAACATATGTTCCCTAAACAGCGGGGCAACGTAGCCTATAGCAACTT
>JAAYCI010000113.1 GCA_012729855.1 Oscillospiraceae bacterium | reverse complement strand
TTGGGCCGAGATGAAGTGCCCCTGGGGGCCAACCGGGCGCAGCCCGGCTCTTGGCGCGAGATGAACGCCGAAAGACACAAAATATACCGGGGTAGATGTCCCATTGGAACTTTAGGGACACGCCCTAGCTTAGCGGCCCACCAGGCCGGTGCCGTTAATCAGCTTGTCCAGCATCTCGTCCAGCGTGGTGAACACACGGGCCACGGCGTCGTAGGCTTTCTGGTACTGCAGCATGTCCACGCCCTCTTCTTCCATCGACACGCCCGACACCTGCTGGATCTGATTCAGCAGGTCATCGGAGATGGAGCTCACCGCGTCCAGGCGGCTGTTGGCGTAGTCGCCGTCGTTGCCCAGCTTGGTCACCGAGTAGAAGGTGATGTAGTCATAGATGGTGCCCTGGAACTCGCCAAAATCCAGGATGTTCTCAAACACGTTGGCGGCGCGGGCGGCGTAGGTGTTATTGGTGTCGCCGCCGCCGTCCAGCTTGTTCACCAGGTTGGTAATCAGGTAGGTGGAATCCTTTTCCCAGTCGCCGTTTATCGTAATGCCCGCGGCGTTCTCGTAGGCGTCGTTCTCGAAGACAAACAGTGTTTTGTAGCGCGGCGGGTCGTAGGCCAGGTTGGTGGCGGGGTCGGCCAGCTCCACCACCGAGTTGAACGCGTCGGCAAAGGTTTTGGCAAACTGGTCAATCTTGTCTTTGTAGTACAGGATACCCTGGGTGAAGCTTTCGTTGCGCCCGCTGGAGGCGCCCAGCCCGCGGCCGTTCAGCATGTCCAGGTTGCCCCGGATGGAGCCGGAGGCGAAGTTTACGTCCTGGCCGCTGGCCGCCCAGAAGACCGAGACGGTTTTGAACTGCGGGTCGCTGTCGTTTACCTGCAGCTGCAGCTGCTGGTAAGCATCACCCTGCACGGCCGGTGGGTTGGTGTCGCTCTTGGCGCCCATCCATACCGTAACCTGCCCGTCCGACTGTTCCTCGTAGCTGATGTCGGCGTACTGGGAAAGCTGGTCCAGCAGCACATTGCGCTGGTCCAGCAGCTCCAGCGGCCGGTAGTTTTCGTTGCCCACCGTCATGCTGTTGAAGCGTTCCTGGCTGATGGTGTCGTTCAGCTGCGCAATGCGGGACAAAATGGAGTTGATGTTCTCCACCTCAAGCGACATGCTGTACTGCTGCTGGCCCCACACGTTGTCTATCTTGGCGCTCATCTGGCGGAACACCTGCACAATCTGCGTGGCCTGGGCCAGCAGGTTGGCGGCGCCGGTGCTCTCGGTAATGTTCTTGCTCAGCATCTCGCCCCAGGTGTCCTGGAACTTGCTGATGGCCGTGCTCATGGTGCTGGGGGTAACTTCGTCAATGGCGGCGGCCAGGTCTTCAATCACCCCGGACGTTACGCTGTAGTAGCCCACGTCGGCATATTCCTCGCGGAAGCGTTTGTCCAAAAATTTATCCCGAATCTGGGAAACCCCGTACACATTGGCGCCCTGCCCCGCGAACGGGACAGAGTTCTGGTTGTAGCGGGTATAGCGCATATTCACGTTCAGGGAAACCAGGTCTGTGCGCTGGCGGGTGTAGCCCGTTACGCCAATGTTGCTCACGTTGTTGCCCACAATGTCCAGGGACTTCTGGTTCACCATCAGGCCACGGGTAGCCGTTTCGAAACCCATAAAGGTTGGTCTCATATTGCTGCCTCCTGTATATCGGTACCGCGCCCGGGAAGGGGCGCCGGCTGCTTACGCTTTTGTTTCAAGGATGTTGCTGCCGCCCTGCTGCTGCTCCCGGATACGCTCGTAGGGGTTCGAGCCTTTGCCGGCCAGCCCCGGTATCATGGACGCGGGGTCCTTTTCCATCATGTTGTCGCGCGCCACGGTCATAGACTTGTCGTTGTAAAAGCGAATCTCGGCCACGTTGCTCTCAAACCGGGTAAACAGCTGCCACAGGCGATCCTGCTCCTCTTTGGGCGCGTGCATAATCACCTGGCGGAAGGTCATGCCCTCGTAGCCGGCCTCGGTCTGCAGCGCTTCCCGCCGCCGTTCGTAGTTTTCCAGCTGCTTGGCGTTCGCCTGCGCCACCGTAATGCTGTGCTCAATGCGGGACAGCTCCTTGCTGCCCAGCGCCTTGAGCTTGTCGCTCTCGTCGGCGCGCATGCGGCCCAGAAAGGCGGTGTAATCCACCATAAATGCCACAAAATCTTCGTGGGTTCGGGTTTGTGTTTGCGTACTCGCCATGTGGCAAATCCGTCCTTTCAGTTGTGTTTACCTGCCGTCAAGGCAAACTCATGCCGCAAAGCAAATCATGCCCGCCCAACAGGCCGGCTCACACCGTCGCGTCAAACCCCAAAATGGCATCGGCCAAAGCGCCGGAATCCACGCTGTAGGTGCCGTTTTGCACCTGCTCCTGCAACTGCTGCAGGCGGCCGGCGCCCGCGGTGCCTTCCACCTCGCTGCTTAAACCCGCCACCAGGCGGCTGTTTTCAGCCCGGGCAGCGGCGTCACCGCTCAGGGTTATTTTGTCGGTATTGGCGGCAGAGGCCGCTCTGGCTTTTCCGTCTTCCTTCGCCGGGGTCAATTCGCCATTTTTAACCGATCCAACATACTTTTTGTAATGGTCGAAGCCGGCAGATGGATTAATTTTCATCGGTCATGCCTCCTTACGCAGGCCCGGGGCTCACACCCACCTCCGGTTCCCGCTTCTACTATATATGTCGGGCTGGCAGGGGTAAATATGAAGCGGAAAATTATGACAATTTGGTTACAAAAATGTGAAAACCGCCGCCTGCACACATGCGTCCGCCTTGTATTGCCCACACTGCCACGCTATACTGGTTTTAAATTCAGCCATTCCCTTTTCCGCCAAAACTTGGTATGATTGAACCAACGTTATTTGCCCTGCCATTGGGCGCACAGTAATATATTATATACCAATATTATGCACAATTTATGAAAGGCAGGGGGAGGTGCGAGGCATGGGCTGCGTCATTGCGGTGTCCAACCAAAAAGGCGGCGTGGGCAAAACCACCACCACCGGTGCGCTGGCCGCGGCCCTGGCCCGGCGCGGGCAACAGGTGCTGGCCGTAGACCTTGACCCCCAGGGCAACCTGAGCTTCAGCATGGCCGCCGAGAACGAGGGCGTGGCCACCAGCTACGAGCTGTTAAAAGGCGAAGTAACCGCCCGCGCAGCCATCCAGCCCACCGCCATCACCGACATCATCCCGGCCAACATCCTGCTCTCGGGCGCCGAGCTGGAATTCGGCGGCCCCGGGCGTGAATTTCTGCTGCACAACGCCCTGCGCCCCGTGCGCGGCGCCTATGACTTCATCCTCATCGACACGCCCCCCGCCCTCAGCGTACTCACGGTGAACGCCTTCACCGCGGCCGACAAGCTCATCATCCCCATGCTCAGCGACATTTTCAGCCTGCAGGGCATTACCCAGCTGTACGACACCGTTTCCTACGTGCGCAACCACTGCAACCCCGGGCTTGAGTACGCCGGCATCCTGCTTACCCGCTTTGCGCCGCGCACCACGCTGGCCACCGAGGTACGCGGCACCGCCGAGATGATCTCCAGCGAGCTGGACATCCCGCTGTTCCACACGGCCATCCGCAGCAGCGTGGCCGTTACCGAGGCGCAGGCCACCCAGCGCAGCCTGCTGAAATACGCCCCGCGCAACATTGCCAGCAAGGACTATCTGGCGCTGGCAGACGAAATACTGAACAAGGAGACCCCCACACATGGCCGGTAAACGCGAGCTCGATAAAGAGCGCATGTTCGAAAAAATAATGCCCTCTGCCGCCATGGCCGGCCGCCAGGGCGGCGAGGACGCCCAGCCGGCCCCTGAGAGCGATGCCGCCGCGCCCATGCCCGAGGCAGATGCCCCGGTTTATGCCGACACTGCCGAAGCAGCCGCCGAGGTTTTCACCCGGCAGCCGCCGCCCGAGGAAGCTCTGCCAATACCGCCGGAACCACAGCCCCAGGCGCCTGCCATGGCGGAAGAAAGCTGGGAAGCCCAGGCGGAACCCGCCGCGCAAGCCTACAACGCAGAAGATGTTCCGGCCTATACAGACGCCGGTGCTTTCAGCGCGGATGAAGCCGCCGGGGCTTTTGAACAACGGATGCCCGAGGAAACCTGGCAAACTGCGCCCGAGCGCTCGGCCTATGCCGATACCAACTCGCCGGTTTACATTGACCTGCCCACCCCTGCCGCCGAGGCCGGCACAGCCTATGCGCCGCAGCCTGCGCCGGAAGCCCCGGCTTATGTGAATGATCCGCCCAACGACAGCTATGAGCCACCGGCCGCAGAAGCCACCCCCCCACCCAACACATACAGCCCGGAAATGGCTGTGGCCGAAGCATATAACGCGCCCGAAACCGACGATGCCTACGCCGAAACACCCCAGCCCGCAGAGCCACCCCCGCGCGCGGCCGCGCCCACCGTGCTGCCGGTGAACCTGGCGGAGATTTTGATGCAGCGCCTTTACCCCCGCTACCGCGCAAAATTCAACGCCTGCCCCTGCTCCCGCTGCCACGACGACGCCTGCGCCATCGCCCTGAACAAGGTGCGGCTGCGATATGTGCCCAGCGACCGCATAGACCCCGCCGCCTTCCAGGACCGCGCCCTGGTAACCGAGACCGTCACCGCGCTGGTAAAGGCCCTGCTGCTGGTGAAACGCAAGCCCCGCCACACCGAGGAAGACCTGCTGCGTGCCGGTGTTTCGCCCGCCGGCGGCCGCCCCGCCTGATGGCCCCTGGCTCTCCAAACATTCCTTTTGCCGGCAGTCTTGAAGTGGTTCATTGTTGTCTTTTGGGGATGTCGGGCCACCTGCCATACCCATAAAAAAGCAACAGCACCCATGCCATTGCGAAAAAACGGGACGCCTGCAGGCGTCCCGTTTGGTATTCAGCTATAGTGCATCAGGCGGTCAGGTTCATCAAAATGCCCACGGCTGCCTGGTTGTTGAACGCGTAGGCCCCGCCGCCGCGCATGCTCTGCGCAAAGCTGCGTATGGGGTCGTTGTCGCGTATGCTCTGCATCTTGGCCACATCGTTGCCAATCAGGCTGCCGGCCGAGGTATTCAGCCCGGCGCGGGCGTCCTTCTGCACGCTGTCGGCCACTTCGCCAATGATATCGGCAAACAGGTCGGTGTCGCCGGGGGTCTCGCTTTTCAGCGCCGCCGTCATCTTCTCAATGTCCAGCGCCAGCGTGCCGTCGTCGTTCATCTTCATGCCCACCATGGCCATGCCGGCAGAGGCCGCGGGGTCGCCCACCATGCGGGCCAGCTGGTTTACCACACCGGCGCCGCGGTCGGCGTTATCGTTCAGCAGCTTCACGCTGCTGTTGTGGGCGTCCACCATCTTCTGTGCGGCGTCCACAGTGGCCTTGATGGTCTCGTCGGTCACCTGGCCGTCCCTGCCGGTCAACAGTTTATCCACCCCGCCGCCGGCCAGTTTATTGGCCGCGGTGGCCAGCGTGTTCATGCTGCCGGTATACTGCTGCAAAAAGTCGGCGCTGTCCTTCTTCAGGGCCTGCACCTGGGTGTTGTTGGCCTTATATTCCTCCACCCATTGCTTGGTTTGCTGCTGGGCGGCCTTGTAGTCGTATATCTGGGAGGTGCTGTTCACCTGGCTGTTGGCCTGGGTGTAATAAGAACTTAACAGCGAATTAATTCCACCAACCATCACACGAGGCTCCTTTCCGAAACCGGATTCATCCCGGCCGATACTTACACGTAGATTAATATTACCACAAAGCCCGACAAAAAGCAAATTTTTTCTGCAAATCCCGCCCGGCTTGGCCCCGTTTTACAGTTGTGTTGGCCGGCGGCATGTTGTATAATATAAAATACTATTGGCCTGCCACAGCGCAGGCGAAAGGATGTTGTTTTGAGCCAGCAGCCCGGAAAAAAGCACAGCCAGAACATTGGCAATATCGTCCACTCCGCTTTGCAGAGTGGTGACCTTTCGCGCCTGAAAGACCTGGGCCCCGCAATATCGGACGCTGTGCAGGACGCCGTGCAGCCCATAGCCGGCGCCGGCGCCCCGCAGGACGGCGCGGCCCAAACGCCGCCTCCGCCGCCCCCGCCGCAGCCTGATTACCACTACAACTACGGCCCCAATAGCAGCCGCCCCGCCTGGCAGGGCCGGGCGCCCCAGGGCCAGCCCGGCCAGGGGCAAACCCCCGCCAACCGGCCTGCCGGCCTGCCCGGTAAAAGCGCCGGCTTGGCACCGCTTGCGCTGGGTGTTGTGGGCATGGTGGTATTCGGTATTGGGGCGGTGCTCTCGGCGGTGCTGTCCTTTGTGCCCTGGGTGGGCGGCACCTTTTTGGGGCTGGGCATCGGCTTCGCCGTTTGCTTTGCGGCCTGCGCGGGCGTTACCGCCGCGGGCGCCGGCACCCGCAAGCTGGCGCGCCGGCTGGGTCAGTACTACGCCCTGCTGCAGGAGAAAAGCGTCTATACCTTCGACGACCTGGCCGAAAAGGTGGGCCGTGAGGCCGCCGACATCAAAAGGGACATCAAACGCGGGCTGAAAAAACACCTGCTGCCCGATGTGCGCATGGACTACGCCGAAACCTGCGTTATTCGCGGCGGCGAGGCCTGGCAGCTGTACCTGGAGACCGAGGCCAGCCGCAAAACACGGGAGGCCGAGGAAAGCGCACGGGAACGCCGCATGGCCGACCCCACCCTTGCCCCCATTGAGAACTTCAAAAGCGAGGGCGCGGCCACCATCAAAAAAATACGCGCCGCCAACGACGCGATTGACGGCGAGGCCATCAGCGAAAAGCTGGAGCGGCTGGAGAACATCACCGCCCGCATTTTCAGCTATGTGGAGGCCCACCCCCAAAAGCTGCCCGACACCCGCAAGTTTTTAAACTACTACCTGCCCACCACCCTAAAGCTGGTGGAAAAATACCAGCAGTACGACCAAATGGATCCCCAGCCCGCCAATATCCTGCAGGCCAAGCAGGACATTGAAAATACGCTGGATACCATAGACACCGCCTTCAACAACCTGCTGGAAAGCCTTTACCAGGACGACACCCTTGATGTGTCTACCGACATCACTGTGCTGGAAAAAATGCTGGAGCAGGAGGGCCTGACCGGCAAAAAGTTTGATATCGACCAGGGTTAACAACCCTTATTAAGGAGGCCACCCCCATGACAGACCACGAGCAGACCACCCCCGAACTGGTGCTGGACGCCACCCCCACACCCGAGCTGACCCTGGAGCCGGTGAACACCAGCGACGTTGCCCTCACCACCACCCCCGCGGCCAAGCCGCCGGAGGAGCTGGGAGAGCGCGCCCGCCTCACGCCGGACGAGCAAAAGCAGGTAGACGCCTTCGCCGAGAAGATCGACCTGCACGACTCGGGCATCATCCTGCAGTTTGGCGCCGGCGCGCAGAAGAAGATGACCACCTTCTCCGAGAGCGCGCTGAACAGCGTGCGCAGCAAGGACCTGGGCGAGGTGGGCGGCATGCTTAGCGGCCTGGTTACCGAGCTGAAAAGCTTTGACGCCACCGAGACCGAGAAGGGCGGCTTTTTGGGGCTGTTCAAGAAGGGCTCCAACAAAATCACCGCCATGAAGGCGCGCTATTCCACCGTGGAAAAGAACATCGAGCACATTGTCACCGCGCTGGAGGGCCACCAGGTCACCCTGCTCAAGGACATTGCCCTGCTGGACAAAATGTACGAGCAGAACGTCGTCTACTTCAAGGAGCTGACGATGTACATCCTGGCCGGCAAGAAAAAACTGGCCGAGGTACAGCAGACCGAGCTGCCCGCCCTGCAGGCCAAGGCCAAGCAAAGCGGCCTGCCCGAGGACGCCCAGGCCGCCAACGACCTGGCCAACCTGTGCGACCGCTTTGAGAAAAAGCTGTACGACCTTGAGCTTACCCGCACCATCTCCATCCAGATGGCCCCGCAGATCCGCCTTATCCAGAACAACGACACGCTGATGAGCGAAAAGATCCAGTCCACGCTGGTGAACACCATTCCGCTGTGGAAGAGCCAGATGGTGCTGGCGCTGGGGCTGGCCCACTCGCAGCAGGCCGCCCAGGCCCAGCGCGAAGTGACCGACATGACCAACGACCTGCTGCGCAAAAACTCCGAGATGCTGAAAACCTCCACCATCGAGACCGCCCGCGAGAGCGAGCGCGGCATTGTGGATATCGAAACGCTGCAGGCGACCAACCAGAACCTCATCGCCTCGCTGGACGAGGTGGTGCGCATCCAGGCCGAAGGCCGCCAGAAGCGCGCGGCCGCCGAGGTGGAGCTGGCCCGCATCGAGGGCGAGCTGAAGGACAAGCTGCTGGAGATCCGCGACCGGTAAGCTGCCCAGCCGGACACAAAAATAACCACACATCAGGAGATAATCACCATGCAGGTTTCCGTTTTGGGCAATGGCCGCTGGGGCGCTTTCCAGGCCTGGTATGCCAACCGCATTGGCCACACCGTAACATCCTACGGCCTGGCCGACAGCCCCCAGACCCTCCAGTTCCTTAAAACCCGCTCCAACGGCATGCTCACCTTCGCCGACAGCATCACCCTCTCCACCAACCTTGCAAAATCGCTGGAGGCCGAGGTCATCATCATCTCGGTGCCCTCCCAAAGCCTGCGGGGCCTCTGCCGCGAGATTGCCGCCATAGGCACCGCCGGCAAGCAGTTTGTGCTGTGCATGAAGGGCATTGAAACCGGCACCGGCAAGCGCTTAAGCGAAATTGCCGGGGAAGAGTTGCCCGCCGGCAACCGCGTGGCCGTGTGGCTGGGCCCCGGGCATGTGCAGGAGTTCACCCGCGGCGTGCCCAACTGCATGGTCATCGACGCGCCCGCCGAGGCCGACAAGGAATTCCTGGTGAACGCCTTCTCCAGCGATTTGATCCGCTTCTACTACGGCAACGACATGATTGGCAACGAGGTGGGCGCCGCCGCCAAGAATGTGGTGGGCATCGCCGCCGGCATGCTGGACGGCTTTGGCCTCACCAGCCTGAAAGGCCCCCTGATGAGCCGCGGCACCCGCGAGGTGGCCCGGCTGATCAAAGCACTGGGTGGTCAGGAGCTTTCCGCCTACGGCCTGTGCCACCTGGGCGACTACGAGGCCACCGTTTTCAGCCCCCACAGCCACAACCGCATGTTTGGCGAGCTGTACGCCAGGGGCGAAACCTACGACAAGCTGGCCGAGGGCTACTACACCGTCGACTCCATGATGACCCTCTCCCAGCAAACGGGCGTGGAGCTGCCCATCTGCAACGCCGTGTACCAAACCCTTTACCACAAGATGAACCCCCGCCAGGCGCTGGACGCCCTGTTTACCCGCAGCCTGAAGCAGGAGTTTTATGGTTGACCCTTCCCACCCGGTGGGGTATAATAGACCTGTTCAAGACCACGGAAGGGAGTGCCCCGCATGGATTTTGCCCCGCTGACCGGCATGACCCCGGCGTATAACACCACCGGCACTGCCGCCACCGGCATGGCGCCGGCTTCGGCCAGTGCCGCGCCTGCCGCTGCATACAGCCCGGCAGCCACCGCAGCACCCGCCGCGGCTGGCCCCACTGCCCACATGCCTGTGGCCAGCGCCGACAGCGCCGCGCAAGCAAACGGCGATGCCACCAACCTGGCAGCCGAACGCGCCGAGGCCAAAATTATGAACGACCGCTTCAACGAGACCTGCCGCACCTGCAAGGAGCGCCGCTACACGGACGGCTCCAACGACGCCGGCGTCTCCTTCAAAACACCGCAGCACATCGACCCCGGCGCGTCTGCCAGCGTGGTAAGCGCCCACGAGCAGGAGCACGTAACCCGCGAGCAGGCCAAGGCCCAGCGCGAGGGTGCCAAGGTGGTCTCGCAGTCGGTTGTGTTGCACGGGGCCATCTGCCCCGAGTGCGGCCGCTACTACATTGCCGGCGGCACCACCACCACCGTTACCAAAAGCGGCGGCAAAAGCCAGCCCGAACCACAGGAAGGCCGCCTGGATACCACCGCCTGACCCATTTTCATCCGCCCACCATCCGGCACAGCAACTGCCCTAAAATCCAACACCAAAAGGAGGGAAAACAGGTGGAGATCAGCGCCCGAAGTACGAGCGTGGACATCGACCCCCCTGAACGCAGGGAGCGTTCCGCCCAGCGCCAGCCCGCCTGTTTTCCCGGCGGTTAGCTTTGCTGTGTAGGCACCGTTCTCTAAATACTTTGCAAACATGAAAACCGTTTTCACGGTTTTCATCCACGCAGCCCTTTGGGCCGCGTCACCCGCCTGAACGGCGGGAGGTTTGCAGCGTTCATAGTCAATTGCGCACTGCGTGCGCAATTGACTATATAAAAGGGGGAGCCATGCCCTGCCATGCCCATAGGGGTCGCAGGGTGAGGCTCTTTGTTTGATTGCCCGCGCGGGCGCACCGACGGTTTTTTCTTTGCCGTCGGCGTCGTTTGGCGCGTATTTTTGTGCCCATTTTTCTGTAGCACCTGTTTTTCTCTTTAAAAACAACTTTTAGTCAGCTTATTTCAAATGGGAAGAAAGGAGGTGCCCGCATGGCGCCCGAAGCCCTGACCCAAGCCCTGGAAGACCTGCTGGAGACCCGGCAATACCGCGCCCTGCGCGCCGCCTTCTCCGAGATGAACAACGTTGACCTCGCCCAGTTTATCAGCCAGCTGCCGGCCCGGCAGGCCACCCTGGCCTTCCGCACCCTGCCCAAGGACGTGGAGCTGGAGGTCTTCGCCGAGCTGGACCCAGGCACCCAGCAGACCATCATCGCCTCCATCACCGACCAGGAGATCGCCGGCATCATTGACGAACTGATGGTGGACGACGCCGTGGACATGCTGGAGGAGATGCCCGCCACCCTGGTAAAGCGGGTGCTGCGCAACTCCTCGCCCGAAACCCGCGCCCTCATCAACCAGTTCCTGCGCTACCCCGAGTATTCCACCGGCAGCATCATGACCGCCGAGTACACCGACCTGCGCGTGGACATGACCGTGGAGGATGCCATCAAGCGCATCCGCCGCATTGGCGAGGACCGCGAGACCATCTACACCTGCTTTGTGGTGGACGACACCCGCCAGTTGGACGGCGTGGTGACCGTGAAAGACCTGCTGCTGGCCAATGACGTGGACCTGGTGGCCGACCTGATGGAGCCCCCCGCCGTAACAGTGGAAACCACCACCGACCAGGAGGAAGCCGCAAAGCTCTTGGCCAAGTACGACCTGATCTCCCTGCCGGTGGTAGACGCCGAGGGCCGGCTGGTGGGCATCGTTACCGTAGACGACGCCGTGGACGTTATCCGCGAGGAGGACACCGAGGACTTCGAGAAGATGGCCGCCATGACCCCCAGCGAGCGCCCCTACCTCAAAACCGGCGTCTTCCGCCTGGCGGCCAACCGCCTGCCCTGGCTGCTGGTGCTCATGCTCAGCGGCATGCTCACGGGCGGCATCCTTGGCCACTACCAAGACCTTTATCTCGCCGTCCCGGTGCTGATGACCTTTGTGACCATGCTTACCGGCACCGGCGGCAACGCGGGCAGCCAAAGCAGCACCCTCATCATCCGCGGCATGGCCCTGGGCGAAATACAAACCCGCGACATGCCGGCCGTCATCTTTAAGGAAGCGCGCGTGAGCCTGATGGTGGGCGTAACCCTGGCCTTTGCCAACTTCCTGCGCATGCTCATCACCAACCCAAATTCCGGCCTGGTGCCGCTGGTGGTCAGCCTCACGCTCATCGCCACCGTTTTCGTGGCCAAGGTCATTGGTGGGGTGCTGCCCATGCTGGCCCGCGCCGTGAAGGTAGACCCCGCGCTGATGGCCGCCCCGCTCATCACCACCATAGTGGACGCGCTGGTGCTGGTCATCTATTTCAACATCGCGCGGGCGCTGTTGTTCTAGCGGATACCCAGGATAACCTGCAGCAAACTATATAAGCTATACCGCCAGGGTCTTGACCTTTGGGGTTGTCAGGGGTGAAACCCCTGACAAGAAAAAACAAATTCTATCTTTGAGCGAAGCGAACTGCTCTTGAAAGGTATTGTTTATCCCTCCGGGGGCCAAGAGGGCTTCGCCCTCTTGGAACTCCCAAAGGTCAAGGGATCGAACGCAACCTGCTTGCGTTTACCTTCAGCCCGGCGGCACCACTTGCCGAATCATCGGCGCTGACGCTACGCGCCGGCATGCGATGATTCAGGCAAAAATGCACCGCATTTTTGAGAAATTAGCGGAAAGGAGGGCAGGCTTATGGCCAACAAACTGAACGAAGCGCGGCTGGGCATCCTGGTGGGCCAGCGCAACTACCGCGCATTGCGCGCGGCACTGGCCGATTTGAACCCCGTCGACGTGGCGCAGTTCATCGAAGACCTGCCCGAGGAGCAGGGCCTGCTCACCTTCCGCACGCTGGCCAAGGAACAGGCCATGGACGTCTTCGCCGAGCTGGGCTCCGACACCCAGCAGGCCATTGTGGAGGCCATTTCCGACCGCGAGCTGGGCCAGCTGATGGAGGAGCTGAGCGTGGACGACGCGGTGGACATGCTGGAGGAGATGCCCGCCGCGCTGGTGCGCCGGGTGCTGCGCCAGGCCCAGCCCGCCACCCGCAAGCTGCTCAATCAGTTCCTGCGCTACCCCGAAAACTCCGCCGGCAGCATCATGACCGCCGAGTTCACCGACCTGCGCCGCGACATGACCGTGGAGGACGCCATCAAGCGCATCCGCCGCATTGGCGAGGACCGCGAGACCATTTACACCTGCTATGTGATGGACGACACCCGCCACCTGGTGGGCGTGGTGACCGTGAAAGACCTGCTGCTGGCCCACGACGGCGCGCTGGTGGCCGATTTGATGGAACCCGATATCATTGCCGTGGCCACCACCACCGACCAGGAAGAGGCCGTGCAGCTGATGGCCAAATACGACTTCATCTCCCTGCCCGTGGTGGACGCCGAAAACCGGCTGGTGGGCATCGTCACGGTAGACGACGCCGTCGACGTCATTCAGGAGGAGGCCACCGAGGACTTTGAGAAGATGGCCGCCATGGCCCCCAGCGAAAAACCTTACCTGAAAACCGGCGTGTTCACCCTGGCGCGCAACCGCATCATCTGGCTCTTGGTACTCATGATCAGCGGCATCATCACCGGCGGCATTGTGGCCGGCTTTGAAGAAGCGCTGGCCGCCCTGCCGCTGCTGGTCACCTTCATGCCCATGCTCACCGACACCGGCGGCAACGCCGGCAGCCAGAGCAGCACCATGGTCATCCGCGGCATGGCGCTGAAGGAGATCCTCCTGCCCGATTTCCTGCGCGTCATCTGGAAGGAGGCGCGGGTCAGCCTCATTGTGGGCATCCCATTGGCCGCGGTGAACATGGCGCGGGTAATGCTCTTCAACCCCGGCCAAACCATGGTGGCGCTGGTCATCTCCCTGGCCATGATAGCCACCGTGCTGATGGCCAACATCATTGGCGGGGCCCTGCCCATGCTGGCAAAGCTCTGCCGCATAGACCCCGCCACCATGGCCGCCCCCCTGGTTACCACCATTGTGGACGCGCTGTCGCTGCTCATCTTCTTTTCGCTTTCCGTGGCCATGCTGGCCCTGTAAGGCCCGCAGGGCCGGCCCTTGCATTAACTATACAAATATGGTATAATTTAAGTAATCCAAGCAGGTTCCAAAAAACATTTTTTGACCAAGCCGAGAAATTTAATTACAGTACATTATTTTAGGAGTGTATAGCCATGACAGTAGCCGTTACCAAAGACAATTTCGAGGCCGAAGTGCTGAAGAGCGACAAGCCCGTTCTGGTGGACTTCTGGGCCGCCTGGTGCGGCCCCTGCAAGATGCTTGGCCCCATCATTGAGCAAATTGCCACCGAACACCCCGAGTACAAGGTATGCAAGATCAACGTGGACGAAGAACAGCAGCTGGCCGCCCAGTTCAATGTGATGAGCATCCCCACCGTCATCTCCTTTAAAGACGGCGCCAAAGCCGCCCAAAGCGTGGGCTTTGTGCCCAAAGAGCGCCTGCTGGCCCTGATGCAGTAAGTGCCGGTTTTCCCAAAGGCAGCCTGCTTCCATTTTATTTTGCCTCCTGCAAAACCCCTGGCAGTGTATACTGCCAGGGGTTTTATCTAATGCTGTGGCCCCAGCGCATGCCGGGGCCACAGCCACATGGTGGCTGTACGGCACAAACACCCCGCCTGCTATACCGATACCGTACAATAAAATGCGCAAATTAAAAAGGACACATTGAGGCCAAATGGTAAAATGGGTTTGCTGAGAACCTATTCACCAAAGGAGGCCCCAATATGTCCAAGAAAATCATACAGCTAAACG
>JAAYCI010000112.1 GCA_012729855.1 Oscillospiraceae bacterium | reverse complement strand
GCTATGGTTCAGCTCCTACTAATGCAAGCCAAATTTTGCCCTTCGGGCCCTACCCACGCCTCGCTCACTCCGTTCGCTCTTGCGGTTCTGGTGCGCCTCTGCGAGGCACCCCAGAACCGGGCGCGGGCTCGCCGGTTTGCTTAGCAAGCCCGGCTCGGCCCATAGGGCCCCATTTGTTCGCCCTGGTCTTGTGATATGAGCCAGATTCTGCTATGCGAGCCAAATTTTGCCCTTTGGGCCTGTCCTACACCTTCACCCGCATGAATACCCGTGTGCCTACGCCTACCTCCGATTCGATGTCGAAATCGTCGGTGTAGCTTTTCATGTTGGGCAGGCCCATGCCGGCGCCAAAGCCCAGGCTGCGCACCTCGTCCGGCGCGGTGGAGTAGCCCTCCCGCATGGCCAGCTCCACATTTTCGATGCCGGGGCCGGTGTCGGTCAGCTGCATTTCTATGGCCTCGGGCCGCACCTCCACGTCGATATGGCCGCCGCCCGCGTGGATGGCCAGGTTGATCTCGCCCTCATACAGTGCAATGGCCGCGCGGCGCACGGTCTCGCTGGGCAGGCCCAGCTTTTTCAGCCGCAGCTTCAAATCCGCGCTGGCCTCCCCGGCGCGGGTAAAATCGTCTCCGGGCACATCGTATTGCAGTTTGATTGCCGCCATGTCCTCTCTCCCAAAAACATCATAAGCGGGCCCCTTCTCCATGGGGGACCTTCTATGTGCTGCCGCTGTTTTCCGGCCTGGGCGCGCCGTTAATGGTAAAACCGGCTCCGTCTGCTGCGTTTTTCGCAAATCAGCCGCCGCCAAACTCGGCAATGGTGCTGCCGCGCAGGCCGTTTTCGTACAGCACCCCGCAGGCGGTGAACATGGTAAGCGGGGTGGCCAGCAGGGTGATGTCCAGCTGCTCGGCCAATTTCAGCATGGCGTCGTCGGGGCGTTTGCCCCGTACAAACACCACACAGCACATGTCCATCATGCTGGCGGTGCGCACGGCCTGCGGGTTGGAAAGGCCAGTAAGCAGCAGGCCCTGGTCCTTCACATAGGCCAGCACGTCGCTCATCATATCGCTGCCGCAGGCGGTAAGCACCTCTTTGTCAAAGTCGGCGCCCTCGTTATGTGTCAGCACTTCCGCGCTTAGCACGTTGATGATTTCTTTGATTGTCATAGCGTTCCTCCAAAAGGCATAACTTGCCAGATTGCCCTGGCCAATATCTTATTATACTATTTTTTGATCAAAATGTACAATATTTCCCCCATGGCCGCGCGGCAAAGCACCGGCATGGCAGGCAGCCCAGCGAGAGGATGTATTTGCCCTTGGCGGCCAACTGTGCTAAAATATACTGTGGTAAAGCAGATGATAACAGCCGGGGCGAAACCGACCCGGGCAAGATGAGAGAGACAGGAGACACCCCCAACTATGCTGTACAGTGAACTGAATGTGCCGGGCGAGATACGCCGCGCGGTGGAGCGCATGGGCTTTGTGGAGCTTACCGAGGTGCAGGAGAAGGCCATACCGCCCATGATGGCGGGCAAAGACATTATTGCCAAGGCGCCCACCGGCACCGGCAAAACCTGCGCCTTTGGCATACCGCTGTTGGTGGATTTGAACCGCCAGAGCGACAAAACCCAGGCCCTGATACTGGCCCCCACGCGGGAGCTGGCCCAGCAGATCACCGACGATCTGCGCGACCTGGCCCATTTTTTGCCCGAGGTGCGCATTGCCTGTGTGTACGGCGGGCAGGCCATTACCAAACAGTTTGACCAATTGAAGAAGGGTGCGCAGATTATTGTGGCCACGCCCGGCCGCCTGATGGACCACATGAAGCGCCGCACCGTACACCTGGACAGCGTGACCCGTGTGGTGCTGGACGAAGCGGACGAGATGCTGGACATGGGCTTTTACAAGGACGTGACCCGCATTCTGGACGCCCTGAAAAACAAGCGGCAGCTGGGGATGTTCAGCGCCACCATCAGCCGCGAGGTGATGGACATTGGCTGGCTGTACCAGCGCGACGCCGAGGAAATAACCGTGCAGCCGGTGGAGCAGTCCATGCCCAAGATCACCCAGTATTCCATAGAGACCACCGGCCGCAACAAGCTGGCCGATTTGGCCGCCATCATTGTGGACAACCAATACGAGCGGGTGATTGTGTTTTGCAACACCAAATACACCACGGGCATGCTGAGTAACCAGCTGTCGCGCCTGAACTTTAACGTGGACTGCCTGCACGGCGACCTTTCGCAGGCCGAGCGCAACGCCATTATGGGGCGTTTTAAGGGGGGCAAGCTGCCCGTGCTGATAGCCACCGACGTGGCCGCCCGCGGCATAGACGTGGAGGACGTGGACTGCGTGGTGAACTACGACCTGCCCACCTCCAACGAGTACTACACCCACCGCATTGGCCGCACCGGCCGGGCGAAGAAGGAGGGCGTGGCCTATATCCTGTACATGCCCGACGAAAAGAAGCGGCTGAAGGAGATGGTGCGCCTGACCCGCAACAAGGTGATTCCCCTGCACTTTGACGCCAACCGCAAGCTGGTGGAGGGCGAGGCGGGGGAAAGCCAACCTGCCGAAGAAAGCCCGATAAGTACACCGCCCGGCCCCCGGCGCCACCGGCGATAAGATAAAAGGAACGAGACAAAACGGAAGCAGCCGGGCCGCTTCCGTTTTTTGGTGCCCACATTTAAACGTGTCAGGTTTCAGCGCCATCTTTTTGCTCCAGGCGGGCAATGTGGCGCTTCAGCACAATGTTGATATATTGGGACAGGTTGCGGCCGTCGTATTCGGCCAGAATTTTTATTTTTGCAAGGTCTTCTTCATCCATGGAGATACTTACTTTGGCTTTCAGTGGTTTCATCATAATCACCTCACTATAAATCTACCACTAAAACATACGGATTACTGGATAAATCCTACCGGGTAAGATAAAGTAAGATGAAAATTTTCAGATGCTGAACTGAAGCGATGTGCCCTAAGACTCGGGATTTTTCTCCACTTGGGCAAGATGTTTCTTTAAAACCATATTGATATAGCTGGAAAGCGAACGGTCTTGATAGCTTGCCAGCGCTTCTATTTTCTCAATCACTTCGGGGTCCAGTGTGATGCTGATGCTCTTTTTCAATGGCTTCACCCTCCCATTACCTCATAATCATACTATGAAGCAGGATGAAAGGTTGAAAAATCGCGTATTATATTGTATCATAGTGTAAGCCACGAATTTATCATAGGAGGGTGCGCCATGTCAGACTACCCAGACTATCCACACTGCCTGAATTGCCCCGATTGCCCCGACCGGCCCGACTTTGAAGCATTGTATTTCAAGCTTTTCCGGCGGCTTTCGGCGGTAACCAACGAGCTGGCGGCCATCCAGCAGGAGATGGAGGAGGAATACCTGCGGCAAGGCGACCACACGCCGCCGCTGGCGCCGTCTGCGGACAGGCCCAAGCGCTAGAACGTGCGGGCAAGCGCTTCCAACTCCGCCTGCGTCTCGCCCAAAATGCTTTCCACGTTAGCGCCCACAATGTCCAGCCCCTCGGCGCTGGCAAAGTGCCGCTGCGGGATGCCGAAAAAGTAGTCGCACAGGCCCTCGACATAGGCAAAGCCAAGGTTGTATGGCTCAATAATCCCGCCGGCCGTGGTGATGTAGAGCAGCTTTTCGGCTTTACACAGCTGGTCGATACCCACGTCGGTGTAGTGGAAGGTGACGGGGTCCACGCACACCCGCTCGATGTAGGTTTTCAGCAGGGCGGGGAAGGTGAGGTCCCAGTAAGGTGCGGCGATGACGATTTTGTCGGCCGCGGCAAACTGGTGGGCAAAGCGGAACATGGCGTCGTCCAGCCGGCCCTGGCGCAGCAGCGCGTCGCGTTTTTCCAGCCCGGCCGGGGTGTGGGGCTGCAAATCTTCCTTGGTAAGCGTGAGTGTGGTGACGGTGTGGGCCGGCCACTGCTTTTGGTAAGCGGTGATGAAAACCTGGGCCAGCCGGTGGGTTCTGGACGCCTCGCCCCGGACGCAGGCGTCGATGAATAGCAGTTGCATGGTTTTCCTCCCTTTTCCAATAGCGTGCAGCGTGTGCGCCTATAGCAAAACGGGCCGCTTGGCAGGGCCCGTTTTGTGTGTGCGTTATTTTTTACCCCGGCCCTTGCCGTTGGCGCGGCCTTCGTCCTCGCCGCCGCCCCACATGTCCTTCATGCCTTTGTTAAAGCCCTTGCGTTGCTCGTAGTTGTCCTCTTTCAGCGTGTTTTCAAACTTTTGCAGGGCGTCGCGCTGCTGCTTGGTCAGCTTTTTGGGTATCTCCACGCTCACCCGCACATACTGGTCGCCCCGGCCGCGGCCGTTCACATAAGGGATGCCCTTGTTTTTCAGCCGGAACACCTTGCCGCTCTGGGTGCCCTCGGGCACGGTGTATTCCACCTTGCCGTCGATGGTGGGCACCTGCAGCTTGGCCCCCAGCACGGCCTGCCCGTAGGTGATGGGCACGTTCACGTATACGTCGTAACGGTCGCGCTCAAACATGGCGTCGGGCCGCACGGTGATGATGATGATGAGGTCGCCCGCGGGCCCGCCGTTCAGGCCGGCGTCGCCCTGGCCGCGCTGCACAATGTTCTGGTCGTCGTCCACGCCGGCGGGAATGCGTACCTCCAGCTTCTTGGGGGTGCCCACCCGGCCGCTGCCGTGGCAGGTGTGGCAGGGGTTTTTAATAATTTTGCCCTTGCCGCCGCAGCGGCTGCAGGGGCGGCTTTCCTGCATCATGCCAAAAGCGGTGCGCTTGCTGGCCACCACAAAGCCGCTGCCGTTGCATTCTGGGCAGGTCTCGGGGGTGCTGCCCTTCTCGGCGCCGCTGCCGTGGCAGTCGGGGCAGGTATCCTGCTTGGTGATGCTGATGGTCTTGGCGGCGCCGTGCACGGCCTCCATAAAGGTGAGCACCAGGCTCACGCGGATATCGGCGCCGCGGCGGGGCGCGTTGGGGTTTTGCTGCTGGCGGCCAAAGCCGCCGCCCCCGCCGCCAAAGCCGCCGCCGAAGAAGGTTTCGAAGATGTCGCCCAGGTCTACGCCGCCGCCCCCGCCGCCAAAGCCGCCGAACCCGCCAAAGCCACCGCCGCCGGCCCCGCCGGCGCCCGCGCCGTAGCTGGGGTCCACGCCGGCATGGCCAAACTGGTCGTACCGGGTGCGTTTGTCTTTGTCGCTCAGCACCTCATAGGCTTCGCCGGCTTCCTTGAACTTGGCCTCGGCCTCGGCGTCGCCGGGGTTCAGGTCGGGGTGGTATTTTTTAGCCTGCTTGTGGTAGGCTTTTTTAATCTCGCTTTCGTTGGCGTCTTTGGCTACCCCAAGCACTTCGTAAAAGTCACGCTTATCGGCCAATCGCCATCACCTCTCTCTTTCGGGCACCGGGCCGGGCGCCCGCGTTCCGGTTTTGAATTTGCATACTTCCTCTTATGGTAGCAACAAGATGTGTGAATGCTGTGCAAAAACTGCGGCCAAACGTTTGCCGCGTAATAAGGCACACTGCGCTCGGCGGGCTTTGGGGGCCCGCCGGCGCAGCATGGGTGGTGCATTGTAGTATACGATTATTTCTCGTCGTCGTCAATCTCGGTGAAGTCGGCGTCTATCACGTCTTCATCGTTGGGGTTTGGGTTTTCGGCCTGCGCGGCGTCCTCGGCGGCGCCGGCATCGCCCGTTTGCTGGTACACCTTGCTGCTCACTTCATACAGCAGCTTCTGCAGGTCTTCCTGCTTGGCCTTAATATCCTCCAGGTTGTCGCCGTCCAGCGCCACCTTCAGCGCGTCCTTCTTTTCGTTCAGGCTGGTGCGCTCGCCCTCGTCAATCTTGTCGGCCAGGTCGGCCAGGGTTTTTTCGGTCTGGTACACCATCTGGTCGGCCGCATTGCGCACTTCAATTTTTTCCTTCTGGATCTTGTCTTCCTCGGCAAACTGCTCGGCTTCCTTCACGGCCTTCTCCACGTCTTCCTTGCTCATGTTGGTGCTGGCCGTAATGGTGATCTTCTGCTCCTTGCCGGTGCCCAGGTCTTTGGCGCTTACGGCCACAATGCCGTTGGCGTCAATGTCAAAGGTTACCTCAACCTGCGGCACGCCGCGGGGGGCGGGGGGGATGCCGTCCAGGTGGAAGGTACCCAGCTTCTTGTTGTCCTTGGCCATCTCGCGCTCGCCCTGCAGCACGTTCACTTCCACGCTGGGCTGGTTGTCGGCCGCGGTGCTGAATATCTGGCTCTTCTTGGTGGGGATGGTGGTGTTGCGCTCAATGATTTTGGTGCTCACGCCGCCCATGGTCTCAATGCCGAGACTCAGCGGGGTGACGTCCAGCAGCAGCAGGCCCTTCACGTCGCCGCCCAGCACACCGCCCTGGATGGCGGCGCCCAGCGCCACGCACTCGTCGGGGTTGATGTCCTTGGAGGGCTCGATGTTCATGTACTGCTTCACGGCGTCCTGCACGGCCGGGGTGCGGGTGGAACCGCCCACCAGCAATACGCGGTGCAAATCGGCCGGTTTCAGGCCGGCGTCGTTCAGCGCGCGCTTCACAGGCTCCATGGTTTTGTCCACCAGGTCGGCGGTCAGTTCGTTGAACTTGGCGCGGGTCAGGGTGGTGTCCAGGTGCTTGGGGCCCGAGGCGTCGGCCGTGATGAAGGGCAGATTGATTTGGGTGCTGGTAACGCCCGACAGCTCGATCTTGGCTTTCTCGGCGGCTTCTTTCAGGCGCTGTGCGGCCATTTTGTCCTGCCGCAGGTCGATGCCGTTCTCCTTCTGGAACTCCTCAGCCAGCCAGTCGATGATACGCTGGTCGAAGTCGTCGCCGCCCAGCTTGGTGTTGCCGGCGGTGGAGAGCACCTCGGTCACGCCGTCGCCCATCTCGATGATGGAGACGTCGAAGGTGCCGCCGCCCAGGTCGTACACCATGATCTTCTGGTCGGCTTCCTTGTCCATGCCATAGGCCAGCGCGGCGGCCGTGGGCTCGTTGATGATGCGCTTGACGTTCAGGCCGGCAATGGCGCCGGCGTCCTTGGTGGCCTGGCGCTGGCTGTCGCTGAAGTAGGCCGGCACGGTGATGACGGCATCGGTCACCTTCTCGCCCAGGTAGCTCTCGGCGTCGGCTTTCAGCTTGGCCAGAATCATGGCCGAGATTTCCTGCGGGGTGTACTTTTTGCCGTCGATCTCTTCCTTGTGGTTGGTGCCCATCTCGCGCTTGATGGAGGCAATGGTGCGGTCGGGGTTGGTGATGGCCTGGCGTTTGGCCACCTGGCCCACCAGGCGCTCGCCGGTTTTGGCAAAGCCCACCACACTGGGGGTGGTGCGGGCGCCTTCGGCGTTGGGAATAACCACCGCGTCGCCGCCTTCCATCACGGCGATGCAGCTGTTGGTGGTGCCAAGGTCGATGCCTACTATTTTACTCATAAGTTGTATTCTCCTTTAATTAGAAGCGTTATTTCTGTTGATTTTATTGGTTATTTAAAAAGAATTTCGCAGTTGAAAGCAATCACATATTTTATACACTATAGCAAAGCAATGTTTGCAGAACATGACATTTTTTTAAACAAACTGTGCAAGGCTGCTAGGGGGCCACGGCCACCATGGCGTGGCGGATGACCCGGCCGTTCAGGGTGTAGCCCTTCTGCATCACCAGGGTGATGGTGCCGGGGGCGGCGCCATCGGCGGCCTGCTGCATAACGGCGTTGTGCAGCTCGGGGTCAAAGGGCTGGCCCATGGCGGCAATCTCCTGGATGCCCAGGAATTTGAAGACCTCCTCACACTTGGCTAGGGTCATCAGTACCCCTTTTTTGTACTCGGGGTCGGTGGTGTCGGCGGTGGCGGCGGCGTTCAGGGTGTCCAGCACGGGCAGCAGGGCATTGGCGGCATGGCTTACGCCATTGCCAAAGGCGCTCTCCTGCTCCTTCTGGCTGCGTTTGCGGTAGTTGTCGTACTCCGCGGCGGTGCGCATCAGGCTGTTTTGCAGCTCGCCCTGCTTCTGCTCGGCCTCGGCCAGCTTTTCCTCCAGCGCGGCCAGCTTTTCGGCGTCGCCGGCTTTTTTACGGGAGGGCTTGGCGCTTTCTTTCTTGGTGCTTTTGGGGTCGGTGGGGGTCTCGAGTACTTCGGCGGCAGGGGTGCCCTGCGCTTCGGTCTCGGGGTTCACCGGTTGTGTATCGGTCATGGGATGACCTCCTTTTTTATCCTTGGCGCCGCAGTGTTCAGGCGGCGGTACCACTCATGCGTTTGCCCAGAAGATCGCTAAAATATTCCAGCTTGGGGATGACCTCCCGGTAGCGGATGCGCGCCGGGCCCACAACAGCCACCGAGCCGGCCAGCCCGCCCCCGGCCAGGTACTGCCGGGCAATGATGCACAGGCCATGGATGGGGTCGGCGGAGAACTCGTCGCCAAACACAATGGTGGTGTGGCCGCCCTGCGGCTGGTTCAGGTGCTCCACCCAGTCGGCGTCGCTGAAAAGCGCCAGCAGGGTTTTGAAATGGGACTCGAACTCCGGCCAGCGCAACAGGTACTGCTGGCCCTCAAAAAACAGGCGGTGCTGGCTGGCCTCGGCAAGCAGGGTGGCGGCGGCCGAGAAAATGGGCCAGCAGGCGGGGCCGCTTTCGCCCAGGCTGTCCACCATGGTGCGTATCAGCGCGGCATCTGCGTCGGCGTCCACCACAAAGCAAAGGTGGCGGTTAAGCGCCAGTTTCACCTGCGCGATGTCCGCCTCAGTCAGTTCTTTGTCGGCCTTGGCCACCCGGGTGCGCACACCGCCGGCGCCGGTTACCGCCAGCACGGCAGCGGTGTAGCGGCCCACCTGCAGTACCTCGTAATGGGCGATGAAGGTGTTGTCGGCGCGGGGGGTGGTGGCCACCACGGCGTGGCCCAGCTGGTCGCTTAACAGCTTGGCCGCGCCCTGCACCATTTTTTCGGGGTCATAGTCCAGCCCGCGGAAGGCCTCGTCCATCTGTGCTTTGTCGGCGGCGGGCAGGGCGTCGGGGGTTTCCAGCAGGTTGTCTACATAATAGCGGTAGCCCTTGGCGGTGGGCACCCGCCCGGCCGAGGTATGCGGCTGCTCCAGCAGGCCCTGGCGGGTAAGGGCAGCCATCTCGTTTCGCAAAGTGGCAGAGGACACTGCCATGTTAAAATGGCGGCTTAGCAGGTTGGAACCCACCGGCTCGCCGCCCAGGCCGTACAGCGAAACAATCGCCATCATAATGCGTTGCTTCCGGTCGTCTATGGCCATGCCTTGCCCTCCAGTTTGGCGGTATTAGCACTCGCATGCTTTGAGTGCTAATACCATTTTACCGCACTTTTGCGGGATGTCAAGGGGTATGGCCAATTTTTTTCATTTTGGGTGGGCGCGGTGCTGCCCGCACACAAAATTACACGCCCAGTTGATGCTGGGCGTGTAATGACAATTATTCGTGCGGGCATGTTGGCCGCTAGGCACATCTGCCCGCTTTGGTGTACAGGCAGTTACCCCTGCCCGGTTCCCAGCAGCCCCAGCTCTGTCGCACAGGGTTTCATCCCCTCAATGCAAAGGGCAATCAGCGCGCCGAGCTCCATGCCCAGCATGTCGGCACCCTGTTGTATCACAGTGCGGTCTATTTTGGCGGCAAAGGCTTTATCCTTGAACTTCTTCTTCACGCTTTTGGGTTCCAGGTCTGCAATACCGCTCGGGCGCATTTTGGCGGTGGCCGAAATCAGCCCGGTCAGCTCATCGACAGCGTAAAGGCTTTTCTCCAGGTCGGTTTGGGGCTGCACATCGGTGCACAGGCCCCACCCGTGGGAGAGAATGGCCCGGACGGATTCGTCATCCACGCCGGCGCCGGCCAGGGGGGCGGCGGTGTGCTGCAGGTGCTCGTCGGGGTGCTGTTGGTAGTCATAGTCGTGCAGCAGGCCCACGGCCTGCCAGTAGTCGGCGTCGGCGCCAAAATGCCGGGCCATGGCGCCCATGGCCACGCTTACGGCCAGCGCGTGCTGCAGCAGGTGGGCCTCGGTGGTGGTGCTTTCCAGCAGCGCGCGGGATTTCTCCTTCGACAGCTTCTCCATGCGTTCCTCCTGTTATGAATGATAGTGTTATGCTATAATTGTAAAACTTATAGTAGTACAAAACCCACTGCAAGGCAAGACACTTGGGTTTGGGATGATTCCCAACGAAGCCGCTCCGCACAAAAAAGCCGGCCGCGTGCGTGCGGCCGGCCGGGGCTGATATTGGTTGTGCTCATCCCGTCGCATCCGGCCTCGGCCTCCTTGCAGGCGGCGTTTTCCGGGCTCCGGGCGCAATCGGCGGCATGCCCTAACTGCGTATAAACTGCCGTTTGGCGCGCTCGGCCACGCGCAGCAGGGCGTACAGCATCAGGCTGTTGATGGGCAGCAGGATGGCGTTGGTGGGGATGCGCATCAGCACCAGGCCCAGCCAGGCGTCGCCGTATAAAATGCTGAGCCACAGCGGGTTGAGCAAAAAGCTGACCGCCACAATGGAGGTGCCGCAGGCGGCGAAGCTGCGCCACAGCCGCACCGGCCGGCGCCATAGCCAGCAGCCATAGATGATGCCGTTTAAAAAGGCGTTGAAGGTGAAGCCGAAGAAGTAGGCGCCTTCGGGGCGTATCAGGTAGCCCAGAATGTCCACCACCATGGCGGCGAAGCCCGCCACCACCGGGCCGTACAGGTAGCCGGACAGCCCGGCGGTTAGAAAGGCGAAGCTGATGCGCAACGCCTGCCCCAGCGGCACATACAGCGCCTTGATGGCAACCCCCAGCGCGGCCAGCATGCCGCCGCCGGCTATGCTGGACACCTTTTTCAGCTCCAGCAACGCGCCACGGGCGTAGCGGCCCAGGGCAAACCCATTTTGTTGCATACAAAAACCCCCTCACATGGCAAATTAAAAGCAAACACAGTTGCTTTATGCGAGCGCCACATAAGAAGGGTATGCAGACCATATTATGCGGCAGCGGGATGCAGGACACGCACCGCAAGCGCCTGGTTGGCTATGCAAAAACCCCTGTGGGTTTGCACATGCCTTCCGCTTTTCGTCCGCCTCACAACTCCCCGTTGAGGCGGCACTGCACAGGTTTTGGCCTGTGATAAACGCGCGTGTCCTTACTCTGCCTATAGCTCATGCCCATTATACACCCGGCGTGGGGGTTTGTATAGTGGGGCCGGGGCTGGTAATATAATAGTATATAGTAAGTACACACAGCATAGATGAAAGAAGGCAAGCACCCATGAAATTTGATGACATGCCCTATACCCGGCCCGATTTGGAGGCCGAGGCCGCGCAGATACAGCAGCTGGCTGGCCAGGCGGCCCAGGCCAATGACGGCGACGCCCTGCTGGAGGCCTACCGGCGCTTCCGTGATATCTCGGACGCCACCAGCACCGCCGGTACCATCGCGTCCATCCGCCACACGGTGGACACCCGCGACGATTATTACTCGGCCGAGAACGACTACTTCGACCTGCAGGGCCCGGTGCTGGGCGATAAATCGCTGGGGTTTTACCGCGCGGTGCTGGCCTCGCCCCACAAGGCGGCGCTGGAGAAAAAGTACGGCGCCATCCTGTTGGAAAAGATGGAAATTGCCGTGAAAAGCAGCGACGAGCGGCTAATACCTTTGCAGCAAGAGGAAAACGCGCTGGAGACGGTGTACGAGAAGCTGTACGCCTCGGCGCGCATTCCCTTCCGCGGGCAGGAGCTGACGGTGGCCCAGCTGGGGCCCTACAAGCAATCCACCGACCGCACCACCCGCAAGGAGGCCTTTGAGGCCGAGGGCGGTTTCTTCGACGCCAACCGGGAGGAGCTGGACGGCATTTACGACCGCCTGGTGCGCAACCGCACCCAGCAGGCCAAAACCCTGGGGTTCGGCCGCTTCACCCCGCTGGGGGATATCCGCATGGAGCGCCACGGCTACACCCGGCAGGAGATCGTGGCCTGCCGCGACGCCGTGGCACAGGGCGTTGTGCCCTTCGCGCAGCGGCTGAAAATGCGCCAGGCCCAGCGCATTGGGGTGGACAAGCTGCGCTTTTACGACGACCCGCTGTCCTTCCCCGACGGCAACCCCACGCCCAAGGGCACACCGGAGGAGATACTGGCCGCCGGGCAGCGGATGTACCACGGCCTCTCGGCCGAGACGGCCGGGTTCATCGACTTTATGATGGACGGCGGGCTGTTCGACGTGCTGGCCAAGCCCGGCAAGGCGCCGGGGGGCTACTGCACCTACATACCGGCCTACCAAAGCCCGTTCATCTTTTCCAACTTCAACGGCACCGCCGGCGATGTGGACGTGCTGACCCACGAGGCAGGCCACGCCTTTGCCGCCTACCTGGCCGCCAAGCGTGACCTGCCGGGCGAGCTGCGCAACCCCGGGCTGGAAAGCTGCGAGATACACAGCATGGCCATGGAGTTTTTAACGGCCGACTACCACCACCTCTTCTTTAAAGAAGACAGCGCCAAGTACGCCATCACCCACGCCGAGGACGCGATTTTCTTCCTGCCCTACGGCTGCCAGGTGGATGAATTCCAGGAGACGGTATACAACGAGCCAAACCTCACCGCCGCCCAGCGCAATGAACTGTGGCTGGAGCTGGAGCGCAAATACCGCCCCTGGAACGATTTTGACGACCTGCCGTTCTACGCCCGGGGCGCCGGCTGGCAGCGACAGCTGCATATCTACGTGCATCCGTTTTATTATATTGACTACGTGCTGGCGCAGGCGGTGGCGCTGGAGTTCTTTTTGGCGCACAACCGCGACAAAAAAGATGCCTGGGCGCGCTACCTGGCGCTTGCCGAGAAGGCCGGCACCGACACCTACACCGGCCTTGTGCACGCCGCCGGCCTGAAAACCCCCTTCGAGCCCGGCGCCATGCAAGAGGTGGGCGAGGCCGTCACCCGCTGGATAGAGGCAAAACTGTAGCCAGTTGGCGGACAGTTATGACAAACGGTGTCAAAATAAAACCCGCACTTTCCCCCATGTTGAAGTGACCCCAAAAAGTTAGACAAGAGAAAACGTTAGGCAGCCTGAAGGGCTTGAAGTCTGTGAATAACAGGCGGCAGGCCCTTCAGTTTTTCTTTGATACGGCGGTTGTTGTAGTAATCGAGAT
>JAAYCI010000111.1 GCA_012729855.1 Oscillospiraceae bacterium | reverse complement strand
TCGCAATTTTACGATAATCTGTTCAATTGTGTATCTCTTCCTTGCCATTTTCTGCTTCCCTCCAAAGTTAGTTTAACATATCTTTACTAACTTTGCGTCTGGTACAACACGCGGGGGCAAGACCACGATTACTATATTTCTGAAGCAGAAGCTTATGATGCAGGGTGGGTACCCATTTTAGGGAATTTCTTCCTAGTAGCGCCGGGAAAAATGCTGTCCAAAGGTGTTTTTGAGAACCGGAAAGGTAAATTGCCATCTACCCCGGGCCGCATTTGGTATGAAGCTGACATCAATTACACTATAGGGTATAGAAACGGGCACCGTATTTTATTTCCAAACGATGGCTTATTATTCGTTACGTATGACCATTATATTACTTTTAAAGAGATTGTTTAGGAGATATTTCAATGTATAGTCGCTTTGACCCCTCCGACTCAAATTCATTCTACAGAATCTCTGAGGATCCCGTCGTTTTAGACTTCGCCGGATGCCGCTATCTGGGTGAATTGCATCAGGTACTAAAAAAGGGGCTTGGCCTGCCCGATTATTACGGCGAGAACTGGGACGCGCTTTGGGATTGCCTGTGGCATTTTAGGGATTACCCCCTAACCATTGAAGTTTCAGGGCTACACGATCTACCGGATGCCTTCAGTGAAGAAATCAGGCTTATGAAAGAAGTCTTTGCTGATGTCCACAAGGAAAGCCCGAACATTACTTTTCTATATCTGTCATAACCATTGCAAATGGGAACCCTACCCCCTTGACAAACCCCCAAACCCCGCCTATAATATATGTCACAACATGAATACCAACAAGGCTACCATAAAGAAGAAGTACCGCCACGCTGCGCCAAACAGAGAGCAACCGGTTGTTGAGAGGGGCATGGCAGGCCGGCGGGAATACATCTTTTAGCTTCGCACCGAACGGCAGCGCAACCGCTGTCCATTAGGCCGCGACGGGCGCGCCCGTTACCGCGCACAGGGTATAACCCGCCCGTTTTACGGCGGCCGTACCCGGTAAGGCGTTCGGCGCAAGCCGTGCGCGAACATCAGGTGGTACCACGAGAGAGTCTCTCGTCCTTTTGAACAGGACGGGGGGTTTTTGTTTTTCCGGCAAACCACCCCAAGCCCACAGCATTTTAGGCCCCGCACAGGGCCCCTATAGAATGAGGAGGAAGAAACCCATGCCCATCACCCAGTTTCTGGCGCGCAACGCCGCGCAAAAGCCGGACGAGATCGCCCTGGTGGAGATCAACCCCGAGCTGAGCGAGCAGCACAACAACACATCCTGGAAGGAATTCGACCTGGTGGAAACCGGGCACGCCTCGCCCTACCGCAAGGCCATGACCTGGCGGCAGTTCGACGACGAGGCCAGCCGGGTGGCCAATCTGCTGCTTTCCCGCGGGGTACAGCGGGGCGATAAAATCGCCATTCTGCTGATGAACTGCATCGAGTGGCTGCCCATCTACTTCGGCATACTGAAAACCGGGGCCATTGTGGTGCCGCTGAACTACCGCTACACCGCCGAGGAGATCCGCTACTGCCTCGATTTGGCCGACGTCTCCATGCTCATCTTCGGCCCCGAGTTCATCCAGCGGGTGGAAGACATCCGCGGGGCCATCCCCAAGGTGCGCGCGCTGTTCTATGTGGGGGCGGACGGCCCGGCCTTTGCCAAGGACTTCATGGTACTGGCCAGCGAGTGCCCGGCGGATGACCCCGCCCTTCCGCTGCAAGACAGCGACGACGCGGCCATCTACTTTTCCTCCGGCACCACCGGCTTCCCCAAGGCCATTTTGCACAAGCACCAAAGCCTGGTGTGCGCCTGCGAGGTGGAGCAGGCCCACCACGGCCAAACCGAAAACGACGTGTTCCTGTGCATCCCGCCGCTGTACCACACCGGCGCCAAGATGCACTGGTTCGGCAGCCTTTTAAGCGGCAGCCGGGGCGTGCTGCTGCGCGGCACCAGCCCCCGCTGGATACTGGAAGCCGCCGCCAACGAGGGCGCCACCATCGTGTGGCTGCTGGTGCCCTGGGCGCAGGATATCCTGGACGCCATAGACAGCGGCGAGCTGGACCCCGACGACTACGACCTGGCCGGCTGGCGGCTGATGCACATCGGCGCGCAGCCGGTGCCGCCCAGCCTCATCCGCCGCTGGAAAAGCGTGTTCCCCCACCACCAGTACGACACCAACTACGGCCTGTCGGAGTCCATTGGCCCCGGCAGCGTGCACCTGGGCGTGGAAAATATCCACAAGGTGGGCGCCATTGGCAAGGCCGGCCACAGCTGGCAGGCCAAAATAGTGGACGAAGCCGGCGCCACCGTGCCCCGGGGCGACGTGGGCGAGCTGGCCGTGCGCGGCCCCGGGCTGATGACCTGCTACTACAAGGACCCCGAGGCCACCGCCGCCGTTTTGAAGGACGGCTGGCTGCACACCGGCGACATGGCCCGCGAGGATGCAGACGGCTTCATCTACCTGGTGGATCGCAAGAAGGACGTCATCATCATGGGGGGCGAGAACATTTACCCCGTGCAGATAGAGGACTACCTGCGCGGTCTGGACGCCATCAAGGACGTGGCGGTCATCGGCACCCCCGACCACCGCCTGGGCGAGATAGCTGCCGCCGTGGTGGAGCTGAAGCCCGGCCACACCTGCACCGAGCAGGACATCTTTGACTTTTGCGCCGAGCTGCCCCGCTACAAGCGCCCGCACAAGGTTATATTTGCCCCCGTGCCCCGCAACCCCACCGGCAAGATAGAAAAGCCCAAGCTGCGCGAGCTGTACGCCGGCGGCAGCGTGGTAGAGGCGCAGATACGCAATGGCGTGCCGGTGGTGCCGGTGGCAGAAAGACGTAAGTGAAGATAACTTATATACCGTAAAGGAATGGTTATGGATGTACTATGTGATACAGAATACCCCATTGTTCTGGTTCATGGGGTTGGATTCAGAGATAGAAAGCAACTGAACTACTGGGGCAGAATACCCGATGCGCTTGTCCAGCATGGTGCGCAGGTGCATTATGGCAACCAGGATAGCCACGGCAGTGTGGAAAGTAACGCATTGCAACTTAAAAATAGCATACATAAAATACTCGATGAAACAGGTGCCACAAAAGTCAATATTCTGGCACACTCAAAAGGCGGGCTGGATGCCCGATATATGATTTCAGTTTTGGATATGGCGGAAAAAGTAGCTTCCTTAACAACGCTGTCAACACCACATCGTGGATCGGTTACGGTCGACCGGCTTCTGGCCCTGCCGGATTTCATTGTGAAAGTGGCTTCTGTGTTCATCAATTTATGGTATAGAATGCTTGGCGACAAATTGCCGGATTCCTATAGACTGTTCCATCAGTTGACCACCAGTTTTGCAGATAGGTTTAACGGCGTAACACCGGATAGCGACAAAGTTTATTATCAAAGCTACGCTTTTGTAATGAATACAGCACGCAGTGATGCATTCATGTCACTGCCTTACCTCGTTGTCAAAAGATTGGAAGGCGCAAATGATGGGCTGATTGCACCGGCATCGGCGGAGTGGGGTAATTTCAAAGGAATAGTCCGTAGCGCATCGAAAAGAGGAATTTCACATTGCGATGAAGTTGATATGCGCAGGCGCTGCTTTACAAAAGTGAGCAAAGAGGGGTTTGTTTCAGACATCACATTTTTTTATTTAAGTGTAGTTTCAGATTTGCGCTTGCGTGGGCTATAGGTATTTTACGCAATAGCACATTGCCAAACCGTGCCGGTTTGACCTCCTAAAACAACCCCGCCGCCAATTCCCCCTCCAGCGCCATAAACTGCTCCAGCGTCAATTCCTCCGGTCGCGCCAGCGGCGGCAGGCCCAGTGTGTCCATCGCGCCAGCCAGCGCCGCTTTGGGCACGCCCAGCCCGGCCGACGCCGCGTTCACCAGCGTTTTGCGCCGCTGGCCAAAGGCGGCCCGCACCAGCCTAAACAATCGCGCCTCCCGCTCCGGCTCATCGGCCAGGGGCGGGTTTTTGCGTATATCCAGGCGAATGACCGCGCTTTTCACCTTGGGCGGCGGAGTAAAGCTGCCCGCGCTCACGTCAAACACCAGCTTGGGCTGCGCGTAGTAGTGCACCGCGTAGCTGATGGCCCCCGCCTGGCGGCTGCCGGGCGCGGCGGCCATGCGCTGGGCGGCCTCCTTTTGCACCATCAGCGTCAGGTTGTTTGCCGGCAGGCGACTTTCCAGCAGTTTCATCACCACCGGGCTGGTGATGTAATAGGGCAGGTTGGCGCATACCGTTACCGGCCCGCCAAACATCTTTGCCACCAGCGCATTAAGGTCGGTCTGCATCACATCGCCCTGCACCACGCGCACGTTGGTATAGTCGGCCAGTGTTTCGTCCAGCACGGGCAGCAGGCGGCTGTCCACCTCCAGCGCCACCACCCGGCGCGCGCGGGCGGCCAGCTCCTGCGTCAGCGTACCAAAGCCGGGGCCTATCTCCAGCACGTCGCTGCCGGGGCCAAGGCCGGCGGCTTCGCACAGCCGGGGGCAAACGGCCGGGTTCACCAAAAAATGCTGCCCAAGCCCCTTGGACAGCGAAAACCCGTGCTTTTGGCACAGCGCGCGGATGGTGGACAAATCGGTCAAACGTGGCATGGGTTCCCTCCGGGGATATCGTGGTTGCGATCGCGTAGCATCCCCTTCGGGGGAAAACTTTAGGGCATGTTACATGCAAAATTTTGCAATAATATGCAGTATTTTTTCTTCATTAGCCTTATTCATTGCTGCCATTGCTGTAAAATACCCGCCCGGCGCTGTGGCGGGGCGGGCTGGTTATGTATGGTTAAATGCTTCTTCCCAGCGCCTTGGCCTCGGCCAGGCAGGGGTGGCCGCCTATGTCGCCCTTGTCGTTCAAGTTCGTCCCGCGTACCACGCCTTTATCCTCCAGGTTCATGTAGCCAATGAAGCCGCGGTACTCGGCAATGGCCGGCTCCAGCACCTGGGGGTCGGTGTCGCCGCACAGAATGAGCAGCGCGCTGCTTTTCACGTGGTAGCCCTGCCCCGCAAAGGCAAACATGCGGTCGATAAACGCCTTGATTTGCGCGGTGAAGCCATAGTAGTAGATCGGGCTGGCAAACACAATCATGTCGGCCTTGGCAAAGTCGGGGTAAATCAGCTGCATGTCGTCTTTTTGCGCGCATTCGCTGTTGTGCTCAAAGCAGTATTTGCAGTCAATGCAGCCGCGAATATTCATGGAACCCACCGGAAAAATGGTAACATGGTGGCCCTTTTCCCGCGCGCCCTCTGCAAAAGCGTTTGCCAAAAACTCGGTGTTGCCGCCCCGCCGGGGCGAGCCGGTAACCACCAGGATATTCTGCGCCATGAAGACGTCCTCCTTCTCTTTGCCTAAAAGGCTGCGAAGCAGCCTCTGGGTTATTTGAACAGCCAGAGGCTGTTCGAATAACCACTCCTTCTTTCCTGAAGTGACCCCAAAAAGTTAGACAAGAGAAAACGTTAGGCAGCCTGAAGGGCTTGAAGTCTGTGAATAACAGGCGGCAGGCCCTTCAGTTTTTCTTTGATACGGCGGTTGTTGTAGTAATCGAGAT
>JAAYCI010000110.1 GCA_012729855.1 Oscillospiraceae bacterium | reverse complement strand
CACACATTAAATGTGCGCGGGGACATGGCTTGCGCCATGCCCGGGGCTTTAAGCTCTTTTGCTTCTTTCAGCGGGTTGCACGCAACTTCTCAGCTGCCTGCACACAGTTTTGCAACTGCTTGTGCACATGACTTGCACCATGTGCCCCCTGCTTTTCCGCCAAGCCTAAAGCCCTCTAAGGTCCTTCCAAGCTTTCCAATATTGTTTAATTTTCAAGGTCCGGGGTGCGCCGTAGAAATTAGGGCGCTCAATTAATATATCACACCCGCCAAGGGGTGTCAACCCTTTAAATCTGAATATTCTGAAAGAATTTGTCGGGCCCTGGCCGCCAGGTAAAATGAGCCAAAAACCAACACGCCCCTTTCGCCTTTTACGGCGGCGTTTAATGCCGCCTCAATACTTTCATACGGTGTTACCCGCGTATAGCCCAGCGCCACCGCGCGCGCTGCCAGGGCCACTGCATCCAGCGCCCGGGGCGAATCCGGCCGCACGGTACACAGGCTCCCCACATAGGGCGCCATCAGTTCCAGTACCTGCCCGGCGTCTTTGTCATCCAATATACCAGCCACTGCTGTCAGGTTAGAGAGATGCTCCCGCTCCAAAAACGCCGCCAAGGCACTGGCCGAGTCCACATTATGGGCGCCGTCCACGATGACCGACGGTTGCCGGCGCAAAAGCTCAATGCGCGCCGGCAACCGCGTCTCTCGAACACCCTGCTCAATATCGGCATCTGCTATGGAATATCCGTGCCTCCGCAGCGCCCAGGCCGTCTCGGCCACCACCGCCGCGTTCAACGCCTGGTGCGCCCCAACCAATGCCGGTTCAAGCCGCAGTCTTTTATACTTATATAAATAGGGGTGCATTGTCCCGGCATCTGGTAGGGGTTCAGGCATCTCCGCTACTGTAAGGGTGCATTGCTTTTCAGCAGCATGTTTTTGAATCACCGACAGGGCTGCTCCCGGCTGTTGCGGGTAGCACACCACCCGGCACCCCGGCTTGAAGATACCGCACTTTTCGGCGGTGATTGCTTCAATGCTCTCCCCTAAAATCGCCGTATGGTCCAGCCCGATGCGTGTGAGGCAGGCCACCAGCGTGTTCTCCACCACATTGGTGGAATCCAGCCGGCCGCCTATTCCCGCCTCCAGGCACACCAAATCACAGCCTTCCTCGGCAAACCACAGCAGCGCCGCCGCCGTCACCGCCTCGAATTCGATGACCGGCTCAGCCAGAGCTTCCACGGCACGGCGCACTTTACCCAGAATTTCAGCCAGGCGTGTTTCGCTTATCATCTCACCGCCAACCTGGAAGCGTTCGCGGAAGTCCACCACATAGGGGCTCACATTCGCCCCCACTGTATAGCCCGCGGCCTTTACAATGTTGGCCAACATGGTAACCACACTGCCCTTGCCGTTTGTGCCAGCCACATGCACAAACCGAAGCCGCCCCTGGGGGTTGCCCAGTGCGGCCATCAGTTTGCGCATGCGTTCCAGGCCGGGCGCGGGTGCAAAGCGTTTCAGGCCGTGCACCCAGGCCAGCGCCTGTTCATAATCCATTGTCATAGCGCTCCCATTTGTCACCCCAGCGCGGCCAGGCCTTCTTCAATGTTCCGCTTTTTCTCCTGCGCGCGGGCCAGCTTATCGCGGATATCCTGCACCACGTTCTCGGGCGCCTTTTGTATAAAGCCCTGGTTGTCCAGCCGGCCGGAAAGGCTCTTGATCTCCCCTTCCGCCGCGGCCAGCTCCTTTTGCAGGCGGGCCAGCTCCTTGTCGCGGTCAATCAGCTCCAGCATGGGCACAAAGGCGCGGGCCACCGGGGTGGCCACCTGCACCATCCCGGCGGTGTCGCCGTCATACTTGGCCACACAGCGCACGTCGTCGGCCGAGGCCAGCCGCTGAATGACCTGCTTTCCGGCCTCAAACGCCGCGGCCTGGGCCGATTCAATGATGATGCTGGTGCGTTTGGCCGGGTGCACCTGCATCTCGGCGCGGGCGTTGCGCACGGCACACACCAGGGCAATCACTTCGCCAAAGTCCTTCTGCTCCTGCGCAAAGTCCAGTGCGGCATCCCACTGTGGCCAGGGCTGCATCATGATGGTCTCGGCAGAGCCAGGCAGCGTGCGGTATATTTCCTCGGTGATGAAGGGCATAAACGGGTGCAGCAGCTTCAGCGCGCCGTCCAGCAGCCACACCAGCACACGGCGGGCAGTGTCGGCGCTCTGCGCGTCCGCGCCGTTCATCCGCGCCTTGGCTATTTCAATCGTCCAGTCGCAGTAATTATCCCATATAAACTCATACACCTTCTGTGCCGCCAGGCCAAACTCATAGCGGTCCAGGTTGTCGGTCACCTCGCGCACCAGCGTGTTGAACTCGGCCAGTACCCAGCGGTCGCTCAGCTCCAGCTTGTCTGCGGGCGGCAGGCCGGGTGTAAAGCCCTCGGTCAGGTTCATCTGCACAAAGCGCGCGGCGTTCCACAGCTTGTTGGCAAAGTTGCGGCTGGCCTTCACCTTGTCGTCAGAGAAGCGCAGGTCGTTGCCGGGCGTGCTGCCCACAATCAGCGTGAAGCGCAGCGCATCGGCGCCGTACTCGGCTATCACGTCCAGTGGGTCGATGCCGTTGCCTAATGATTTGCTCATCTTGCGGCCCTCGGCGTCGCGTACCAGGCCATGTATCAGCACGGTGTCAAACGGCTCGCGGCCGGTGTAGTGCAGGCCGGAGAAAATCATCCGGCTCACCCAGAAGCCGATGATATCATAGCCGGTAACCAGCGTGTTGGTGGGGTAAAAGTATTGGTAGTCCTCGGTGTCCTCCGGCCAGCCCAGCGTGGAGAACGGCCACAGCGCGCTGGAAAACCAGGTATCCAGCGTGTCTTCATCCTGGTGGAGTTGCCCGCTGCCGCAATGGCCGCACACGGCGGGGGCCGTTTCGCTCACGGTAATCTCGCCGCAGGCGTCGCAGTACCAGGCCGGGATGCGGTGGCCCCACCACAGCTGGCGGGAGATAGTCCAGTCCCGGGTGTTCTCCATCCAGTGCAGGTAGGTTTTGGTAAAGCGTTCGGGCACAAACTTAATGCGCCCGGCCTTCACCGCCTCTATGGCCGGGCCGGCCAGCGGTTCCATTTTCACAAACCACTGCAGGCTCACCATGGGCTCCACCGTGGTGCCGCAGCGGTAGCAGGTGCCCACGTTGTGGCCGTGGTTTTCGGTTTTGTCCAGGTAACCGCCGGCCTCAAGGTCGGCCACCACGGCCTTGCGGGCGGCGGTGCGCTCCAGCCCGGCATACTTGCCGCCGTTTTCGTTTATATGCGCGTCGTCGGTCATAATCTTCAGCACGGGCAGGCCGTGCCGGCGGCCCACCTCAAAGTCGTTGGGGTCGTGCGCGGGGGTAATCTTCACCACGCCGGTGCCAAAGTCCATGTCCACATAGTCGTCGGTCACCACGGGTATCTCGCGCCCCACCAGCGGCAGCAGCACCATTTTGCCGTGCAGGTGTTTATAGCGCTCGTCCTGCGGGTGCACGGCCACGGCCACGTCGCCCAGCATGGTTTCGGGGCGGGTGGTGGCCACGGTTATGTATTCGGTTGTTTCCCATCCCGTCGCGGTCGCTTCGCTCCCATCGCTCACGCGCCTTGGGGCCGTTCGCGATGCGCCGGGTTCGCACTGCTGCGCAGTGCTCGTGCTAGCGCACCCCACCACCGGGTATTTGACATACCACAGGCTGCCCTGCCGCTCCTCGTGCTCCACCTCGGCGTCGGAGATGGACGTGAGGCAGTGGGGGCACCAGTTGATGATGCGCTCGCCCCGGTAGATGAGCCCTTCGTCGTACAGCTTTTTAAAGACATGCAGCACCGCCCTGCTGCAGCCGTCGTCCAGCGTGAAGCGCTCGCGCGTCCAGTCGCAGCTGCTGCCCAGCTTTTTCAGCTGCTGCACAATGCGGCCGCCGTAGTTTTCCTTCCATTGCCAGGCGCGCTCCAAAAAGCGGTCGCGGCCCAGGTCCTCCTTGGCGAGGCCCTCCTCTTTCATCTCGGCCACAATGCGCGCCTCGGTGGCAATGGACGCATGGTCGGTGCCGGGCACCCACAGCGCCGAAAACCCCTGCATCCGCTTGTGCCGGATGAGGATGTCCTGCCAGGTTTCGTCCATGGCGTGGCCCATGTGCAGCTGCCCGGTGATGTTGGGCGGCGGCATCACAATGGTATAGGGTTTTTTGGCAGGGTCGCGGTGGGCGGTGAACCACCCGCCCTTCAGCCAAAAGTCATAGGTGCTGTCCTCCACCTGGGCGGGGTCATACACCTTGGCCAGTTCTTTCATCGTCGTTCCTCCAAATATTATTGCAGTAATATAATAAGCAGATGGGTTATTGAACCAAAAAAGCCCGCCCCAAACACATTGGGACGGACTGAAAATCCGCGGTACCACCCAGATTGCCGCAGGGAAACCCCCATGGCCACTCTGCGCCCGTATATCGCCGGGCAACCGGGCGCGGCTGGCCTGTTACAGCGTCACCGCGCCTGCTCCAAAGCGACAGCCCTGTGCGTTTTCACGCCGCCCTTTCAGCCCTGGGGCGGCTCTCTGTGGCGAAAACCCTGCGCACGGCCCTCTTTGTCATCGCGTTCAACTTATTAAGTAACCATTATACCGGTGGGCACCGCCTTTGTCAACCAAGTGAGATGCCCATGCGCCGCGCCACGTTTATCAAATCATCGTCGGGCGTTACCAGCTTTTTCTTGCCGGCCACCTCGCTTAGCGGGTTGCTCACCACCAGGTTGTTGCGCAGCGCCACCGTCACGCCATACTGGTCGTTTTCCACCAGCTGGGCGGCGTAAGTGCCAAACTCGGTGGCCAAAAGGCGGTCGTACGCCGAGGGCGTGCCCCCCCGCTGGATATGCCCCGGCACCGCCACCCGGGTTTCATAGCCGGTGTGTTTGGCTATATCGCGGGCAATGCGTTCGGTCACGCCATGTACATTCTGCTCGCGGCGCTTGGCCAGCCGCTCCTTGTTTTTCATCGTGCTTTCTTCCACATCCATGCTGCCCTCGGCCACCGCTAAAATAGAGAAGGTTTTGCCCTTGGCGTTGCGCTTGCCAATGGCCTCCAGCACATTCTCCAGCTGGTAGGGCAGCTCGGGAATCAGGATGATATCGGCGCCGCCGGCAATGCCGCTGTACAGCGTAAGCCAGCCGGCCTTGTTGCCCATCAGCTCAATCACCATCACGCGGTGGTGGCTGGAGGCCGTGGTGTGGATGCGGTCGATCACCTCGGTGGCAATGTCCACCGCTGTGTGGAAGCCGAAGGTCACGTCGGTGCCCCAGATATCGTTGTCTATGGTCTTGGGCAGGCCAATGATGTTGAGGCCCTCCTCGGCCAGCAGGTTGGCTGTTTTGTGGGTGCCGTTGCCGCCCAGGCACAAAAGCGCGTCCAGGCCCATGGTCTTGTAGTGCTGCTTCATACTGGCCACCTTGTCCACGCCGTCCGCTTCCACCACCGTCATCAGGCGGAAAGGTGTGCGCGCCGTGCCCAAAATGGTGCCGCCCCGGGTAAGCAGGTTGGAGAAGTCGCTCTCCTTCATCTCCATGTAGTCGCCCTCTATCAGGCCGGCAAACCCGTTGCGCACGCCCACAATTTCCACCTCGTTGCCCATGCGCTGGTACATGGCCTTGGCCGCGCCCCGTATGGTGGCGTTCAAGCCCGGGCAGTCTCCGCCTGCCGTTAAAATCCCTATGCGTTTTTTCATTGTAGTGCCCTCCCGTAAGGCGTTCGCCCGTAAATGTTGCCATACTGTTATCCTATGCCTGCCCACATTTTTTGTCAATCGGCCTTTTGCAGCTTCCATCTTTTCACGGGGCACCTTGCTGTGCTATACTGAATGCATTCGTGTGCCAGATGATTGGCTGGCGTATCCTGCGATAAAACAAGGAGGCCCTTATGGAAGACGTAACCCCCCAAAACACCCCCAACCTGAGCGAAAACGAATGCGCGCTGGTGAACCTGTTCCGCATTTTACAGCCCGAAAGCGCCAAGTTTGTGCTGAACCTCATGTTCCTGCGCGTGCAGCAGGAAAAGAACGAAACCCCTGCCGCTGCCGTGCCGGAATCGTAAATCTTTCTGGGTACATACCCGGCATTTTGGGAATTCCGCTCTTGTTGCGTGGCTTTTTGCCTTTTCCCGCGCCCGGCAAACATCTTGACATTACCAAGCTGTATCGCTATAATATCAAAGGTGGCACACGGAAGTGTGCAAGCACTGCGGAATTGTGTAATGGTAGCACGGCAGACTCTGACTCTGTTTGTCTGGGTTCAAATCCTAGTTCCGCAACCACAATAAACCCCACGAATCATCGCTGTAAAAAGGTGGATTCGCGGGGTTTTTCTTTTATTCATGTCGTAAATCACCAGCCGCCCTGCCTGCCTTTACACCCTAATCCAGCACATTCAGGCGCTTGCCTTCCTCCGGCTCTTTGGCGCCGTCGGTTTGGTAGGCATGTATGGCCTCCCGCTTACTGCCAATGTGGGGGTTCAGCCCCTGTTGCCTGTCAATCGCCTCCTCGGCCTGTTCCAGGTTCTGCTCTATCTTGAACAGATCCTGTTCTTCTTTAATTTCCTCCTGGTAAAGCTTGGTCGCAATTTTTACAACGTCGACCATCAGGGCACTGTCAAACAGGGCGAAGGTGGGTGCCAGGTCTATAAAGGGGCTGGCAATGCCCCAGCTGTTGAAACCCCCCTCAAACCCCAAAAAGGTGCCCCAGGCGGTCAGGGCCGAGGCCGTGCCGCCGGCGTCGGCAAACAGGCGCTCAAAGCTGTTCGCCAGTTCTTCAAACACCTTTTCATATTTCCGGGCTTCCTCGGGGTTGTGCCGCAGCTGCACCGCGAAATTGGGGTCCAGCATCACATTGCCTTTGCCCAGGGCTTCGCGCTGGCTGGCAGGCATGCCCGCCACCCCCTGCCCCAGTGTGAAGTTCAGGGACGGGTAGCGCTGGGCCAGATGGCTTAAATATGCTTCCGCTTCGTTGGTACCAGCAGCCGGGCGCGCCGGGGCCGCCTGTTGGGTTGCACTGGCCTCGTGCAGCGCGCGGGCCGCGCGCACCGCCTCCATGGTGTCCGTATAGTCGGGGTTGATGGGGTCTATTGGCATGGCGCAAGTCCTCCTCTGCTGTTCTGTGTTTATACTAGCACTTACTGGCGTAAAAATCCAGCCGCGGCCTATCCCCCTGTTTCATACATTCTGAAAACCCTGCAAACATAGAACCCCCAAAAGCGCGCCGCCAAAACAGGCTGTGCGCTTTTGGGGGGAAGTCATTATGCCGTTACCATTTCAAAACCGAAAGGGCGTTGCTTGTGGCGCGATTTGTTGGCTGTTCATAGCCAAACAGTGGCTCACCTGCACTTTTCGCCCAGCCAAAGGGGCAGCGCACTGCCAAACGCCGACAGCGCCAGCAGCAGCACCAGCGTGCCTTTCAGTGCCATATCGCGGGCGGCGGGCGCCAGGCTGAAGAGGGACCTGATGAAAACAGAAAACTGTGCAAGCAGGTTTGCCCAATGGGAAAAGTCGCTCCATTTGTTGGGGATGACCCAGCTGGGCAACAGCCCCAGCAGCAGCGGCAACAGCAGTGCCACCACTACAACCACCACCGCAAGGGCCAGCTTTATGGCAAACACATGCCGTTTGCCAACCGCCACCGCCCACCGCACCAGCAGCACAATGCCCAACAGCAACAGCGGCAAAGCGGCCAGCCTATGTCCATCCAGTCCGTTCCTCTCATTCTTACACCCTTTCCGCCTCCAAAAAACAGTGTAGCATTTATTGCTACACCTCCGCCACAAACCTACATTTTTTAATCGCCTTTTTCTTTCATTTTGGCATCGCCGATGACATCCTCCTTCCCTGCGACGATGTAGACGTCCAGCTTAAAGAAAAGGTATGCCCCGGCGCACAGAAAAGCGGTAACAGCCAGCGGGATTTGCAGCAGCGTTCCCCAGGCAAATATCGCGCAGGCTGCGCAAGCCATCCGGGCCAGAAACGAAAAAGCAAAACGCATCTGGGCAGCCTCCTTAAAACGAAAGTGCAAAAATTTCCACGGGGTCTACCCGGCAATCGAACAGGTCGGCGCATACCTCGGCGATGGTGTCGGTTTCTGCTTCACAGTTGTAACTTTCGCCGGGGTCAAGGTTGCCGCCGCAATTGTGGCAAGGCGTATAAAATGGCATCTTCATCACCTCCAGTGTGGTATACTAAGGGCGCAGGCTATCCGGCGGGTTCAAGATCGCTTTCCACGATGTCCCGGACAGGCACACCCAAAGCATCGGCGAAGCGTTTGGCCGTCTTGGGGCGGCACGGGCTGCCATCCAGATACTTGTAAACCATCTGCCTGCTTACGCCCATTTTGTTGGCGAGGTCGATTTTATTGAACCCGCATTCCGCCATCGCGGTTTCGGTGGCCTGCTTGTTCAGCTTCATGTTTTCTCGGCCCCCTTTCGTTGGTATTGGGTACAAAAAAATAAGGGCACGATTGCTTTCAACAATCGTCCCTTAAAATATATGGGGTTGCGCCCCGAAAAGTCGAGAAAAAAGCACTTGCTTTTCCGCCCCTGCCTGTGGTATATTAATTAAGCTTTGAGGGCAATAATGGTTCTTTCATAAAGCACGCTGAAAAGCCATTTTAAATCCTTCAAGCCTTCTTTGCCGGATTCGTGCCCGGCTTGGCAGCCACGGTTCAGCCCACATGGCCGGCCACATATCGGGGTGTAGCGCAGTTGGTAGCGTGCTGCGTTCGGGACGCAGAGGCCGCGAGTTCGAGTCTCGCCACTCCGACCATGCGGAGTGTCCTTATAGGATTTGAGTATCCTATGAAGGACACTCCGTTTTTTTGTGCCACTATCCGGCTCGTACCGCTTGGGAGTAGCTTAACGCTACTCCCTTTCGCGTTTTGATGTAGATTTGCAGTTCGGGGATTTTCTTCCAGTCCGGCACTTCAAACGGCCCAATGCAGTTGTAGTGTATCGTCACACGCTGGGTTTTCAAGATGAAAAACACCCTCAATATCAAGGCTCCATTCTGTCTCTATATAGCGCACAAAAGGGTACAAAAAAGCACAAAATACTATAACCATGGGTGTCAGATGAGTGTCAAACAAAAAAACGGCCGGTGCGATTACAAACTTTCGTTTTTACCCCAGCCAAACCGGTGATTGCCTGCCTGGCAACTGCCGGTTTTGTTATGGTGCCGCACCCATGCAGTATCCTCCTCAATAACTGTATTTTCGTCGCTGCCACTATGGTATACTTTTCTATATTAAGGAAGTGCGATTCGCCCTGGCGGCAAAACCAACTACAGCAGGAGGGCTCCCCATGCCGGAAAATATTATTGAACAAGACATCATAAATTCCTTTGAAACCAGGGATTACCTGGCCATGGACAGAACCACCCTGGCCAACGAAAGAACCCTGCTGGCCTATGTGCGAACCTTTGTGGGGCTGGCTGCCAGCGGGGTGGGGCTTTTAAAATTATTCGACATGCAAATTATTTTTGTACTTGGCATCTTTTTTATTGTGGCCGGTTTTGTGGTGCTTGCGCTGGGGTTCCGCCGCTATTTCCTGGTGCGCAAACGCATGACCCACGCCTACAAAACGGGAAGCGTCAAGCGCACTATTTTGTAACGCAGCCCGCTTGCTATGCCGGCGCCTCCCCTCCCGCTTCGAAACCAATTGTTCAACTCTTGTTCTTATTCTTGTTATCTTCGCCGGGTATTATTATGCTAACCACAGAAAGGAGCACGCACCATGAAGCACAAAAAAAAGGGCAAAAACTACGATAACCTGCCCGGAGACTACCAGATAGATGCCGAGATTCGGGACGCCGAGGCAAAGCGCATCCACAAGGAACCCATAGACGAACTGGACTTTGCCTGCATGGAAGAAGTGCAAACCGGGCATGCGGACGAGTTTTTGAAACCAACCATAGAAGACCTCACGCGCTGATTATGTTTTATAAGTTGGTGCGCAGTACGCATGTTTTGGGCGGATGCTTTTGTGTTATACTTTAAGCATATTACTGAATAGTGAGGTGTCGCCATGATCGTTGTGAAAAAATCCGACGCAGAGGAGAAATTCTCGTTTGAAAAGCTGGGAAAATCCATCCAGGCCGCCAATGCCGACACAAACGAGCCCCTTGATATCCCGCTGCTGTTTGCTGAATTCCAGAATATTGTTGCAGACAACGAATACATCACCACCGGCCAGATCAATGTGGTGGTGTACGGGCTGCTCTACTCAAAAAACGCCATGCAAACACTGAAAAACTACGCCGATTTCAAAAAGTATGAGTAACCTCTATGCATTTGCCCCGCATCTTATGAACTGACCCCAAAAAGTTAGACAAAGAATGAATTAAGCAGCCAT
>JAAYCI010000109.1 GCA_012729855.1 Oscillospiraceae bacterium | reverse complement strand
TCGCCGGTTCTTTCCACCCTTGGGGCGGCCTATTTGTGCCATCGTTTTCACCTCATTCTCTATTCTACATAGAAAAAAGTAGACATGCTCTTTTTACATGTCTACTTTGAGGTTACTACTTCAGCCGCAGCCCCCGCCTTTTACTTATGGCCTGTCACTCAAACCGCACCCGTTCCTCGAACGGCTTCTTCTCCGCCTGCGCCCCCTGCTTTTTGGGCACGCCCACCGGCAGCAGGCAGCGCACATGCCAGCCCTCGGGCACGTTCAGCAGCTTTCCCATGGCCCGGTCGCGGCCCTCCAGGTGGGTTTCGCCGTCTATCCACACACTGGCATAGCCCAGTGCGGTCACCGCCAACAGTACGTTCTCCACGGCGGCAGCGTAGTCCTCTTTCTCAAAGCTCATGCCCTTGGGGCTTTGCATCTCGGTGGTCACCACCACAATCATTACCGGGGCGGTGGCGGTGGTTTTCTTGGGCAGCAAATCGTGCAGGGCGCGGCGTTTTTCGGGGTCCATTACCGCGATGAAATTCACCGTCTGGTAGTTCATGCCCGACGCCGCCCGTATGCCGGCGTCCAGTATCTTCACAATATCTTCCTTGGGCACCCCGGTGCTTTCAAACTCGCCCCGGTAGCTGTGCCGTTTATAGACGGCTTCAAAGAAATCCATACTATGCACTCCTTCCTGCATCGGGTCGAACGGTTGGACCCCGGCCCGCTTACGCCGCAGTTATTACGCTCGGTCCTTCGGCTGTCGGCTGGGCCACGAACACCTTCGCGGCCAGCGGTTGGGCGTTTTGCGCGGCTTGCCGGGCGGCGGCCTCCTCGGCAAACAGGCCGAACACCGCCGCGCCGCTGCCCGTCATCATCGAGGCCAGGGCCCCTGCTGTATCCATTATAGCACGCAGGCTGCGGGTGGTGTCGTCCCCATTGGCGAATTCCAGCATGTTTTGCATGTGGGGCGCCAGCGCTGTCAGGCTGCCCGCCTCTATCGCCGCCACCGCCGCGTCAATATCAGGGCTCAGCGGGCTGCCCAGCTCGTCGAACCGGCGGTAGGCCGCGGGGGTAGACACCCCGCCCACGGGCATGGCCACAGCAAACCAGCAGGCGGGCAGGGGCCGTAGGGGCTGCAGCACCTCGCCAATGCCGCCGGCGCGCGCGGTGCCGCCCATCAGTGAGAAGGGCACGTCGGCCCCCACCAGCAGGCCTATTTCACACAGTTCTTCCAGCGTAAGCCGGGCGCCGTACAGCGCGTTCAGGCCCACCAGCACCGCCGCGGCGTCTGCGCTGCCGCCGGCCATGCCGGCCCGGGTGGGCACGGCCTTGTGCACGGTGATGTCGCAGCCGGCCAGCAGCCCCGTCTCGCGGAAGAAAGCCGCCGCCGCCTTGGTGGCGGTGTTTTTGTCGTTGGCCGGCACCGGGCTTTTGGGGCAGCGCAGGGAATAGCCGGCGCTCTTTACCACCTCCACCCGCTCGTAAAGGCTGATGGCCTGCATCAGCATGTCCACGGTGTGGTAGCCGTTCTCGGCAAGGCCGGTCACCGCCAGGGCCAGGTTCAGCTTGGCGGGGGCGTGCACCACCACCTTGTTCATCGGCAGGCCTCCCTTTGGGGCAGAATACAGCATCTATACTAAAACCACTGCAAAACCGATACGGTTTTGAAGCCGCGCGAGAGAATTGCGCGGGACCGCCCGAAGGGCGGTTTGATTGCCGTTCATAGCCAAACGCACACCCGCAGGGTGTGCCGGCCGGCTTCGCCTGCCGGCTTGAAAACCGTTTCGGTTTCAAGTGGTTTGGCTATATATCATTTATAACACATGCCGGCGGCTGAATCAAACCGCCCAAAACAAAGCCAGGCACGGCATGGGCACACCGCGCCTGGCTGGCAAGATGATTACCGCGAACGGAACAGCCGGTTCCGGCGCACCTCAATGGCTCTCACCGGGCACATCTCGTGGCAGCAAAAGCAGCGGATACATTGCTTGTAGCGGATATGCGCCTTGCCGTCCGCCATATCGATCACCTGCTGGGGGCAGATCTCGGCGCACTTGCCGCAGCCGATGCACAGCGCCTTTTTCACCGCCGGCCTGGGCGCCGCCCACTGGGTGAAGGCCGGCAGCAGCGGCTTTAAAAAGCCGGGCAAACGGGCCGAGAAGTTCATGTTGCCGGTGTAGCTGCTGGCGGGAACAAACCCCGCCTCCGGCCGCCGGGCGTCTGTGTCGCCCACCAGCAGGGCTTCGTCAAACGCCTGCGCACACAGCCCCTGCGCGTGGGCGGCGGCCATCACCGGGGTGTCCATGGGCGCAAGGCCCATAGTGCGGCAGATGGCCAGGTCCACGCTGTAGGGGTCTTCCCCAGCCAGCAGCAGGTTCACCAGCCGGGGCGTGCCGCTGCCGGGGCCCTCGCCCTCCATGGCCAGCACGCCGTCCACCAGGTGAATGTCCGGCCGCACCGTCTCGCACAGGTCCACCAGCATCTGGCCAAAGTGCTCCCGCTGGGGAAAGCGCATATGAAACTCCGCCTTCTCCAGCCCGGGCACACAGCCCAGCAGGTTCTTCACCGCGCCCGAAAACCCGGTGAGCACATGGGTTTTCAGCTTGGGCAGGTTGATGATAAAATCGGCCTCGACCACCGGCTTCAGCAGGTGGAATTCCTTTACCAGCTGACCGCCGCCGGCCTTGTGGGTAGTCTCGCAGGCGGTGTAGGCCGCCGCGCCGGTCTCGCGGCACACCGCCGCCAGGCCGCAGCCCTCGTACACCGAGCGCATGGCCGCCGGGGTGTAGGGCCCGCCGGGCGAGTCGGCCACGGTAATATCGGTGGCGCCCCGGCGCCGCACGGCCAGTATCACGGCCCGCAGCACGTGGGGGTGGGTGGTCACGGCCTTTTCGGGCGCGTTTTTGCTCAGCAGGTTGGGCTTGATGAGCACCCGCACGCCCGGCCCAAGGCGCCCGGCGGCGGGCAGCTGCGCAAACAGCCCCTCCACCGCCGCCTCGATGGCCTGTGGCTCAAAGGCTGTGCGGCCGGCAAAAACCCGTTTGTCCATGGGTTGTTTTCATTCCTCTTGGCGTATTTTTATGCTTTCTGGCGCTGCTTTTCCAGGAAGATACCGGTGCGGCGCATCGCCTCGTCCAGATGATCCAGCGAATAGGCATAGCTGATGCGCAAAAAACCCTCGCCAGAATCGCCAAAAGCGGTGCCGGGCACCATGGCCACCTTGGCCTCCACCAGCAGCTGTTCGCAAAATTCCGCGCTGGAAAGCCCGGTGCCCCGGATGTCGGGGAAGACATAGAACGCGCCCTGTGGCTCGAAGCAGGGCAGGCCCAGTTCTTCAAAGCGCTTCATCAAAAAGCGGCGGCGCAGGTCGTATTCATCGCGCATGCGCTCTATTTCGTCGTCGCATTCCCGCAGGGCCACAATGGCGGCGTACTGGCTGGTGGTGGGCGCACACATAATGGCCGCCTGGTGGATGGTGTTCATCATGCCTATGACGGGCGCCGGCCCGCAGGCAAAGCCCAGCCGCCAGCCGGTCATCGCGTAGGCTTTGGAGAAGCCGTTCACCACAACGGTGCGCTCGGCCATGCCGGGCAGGGACGCAATGCTGATGTGCTTCTCGCCGCCGTAGGTCAGCTCGGCGTAAATCTCGTCGCTCAGCACCATGATATCGGTGCCGCGCAGCACCTCGGCAATGGCTTCGAGGTCCGCTTTGCGCATCACGCCGCCCGTGGGGTTGGTGGGAAAGGGGAACACCAGCAGCTTGGTTTTGGGGGTGATGGCCGCGCGCAGCTCCTCGGCTGTCAGCCGGAAGTCGTTCTCGTTTTTCAGCGGGATGGTAACCGGCACCCCGCCCACCAGGGTGGTAAGCGGGTGGTAGCACACAAAGCTGGGCTCGGGTATCAGCACCTCTTCGCCGGGGCTTACCAGCGCGCGGATGCAGGCGTCTATCGCCTCGCTGCCGCCCACCGTTACCAGCACTTCGTCGGCGGCATTGTACCCCAGGCCGAAGCGCCGCTGCATGTAGGTGCAAATCTCCTGGCGCAGCTCCACCATGCCGGTGTTGGAGGTGTAGAAGGTATGGCCTTTTTCCAGGCTTTTGATGCCCGCCTCGCGGATGCTCCAGGGGGTCTTGAAATCAGGCTCGCCCACCCCCAGGGTGATGCAGTCCTTCATCTCGGCCGCAATGTCGAAAAACTTGCGGATACCGGACGGGCGCATCGCTTTGGCGGCGGGCGACAGCAGTTTGCCATAATCTATCATAGTACACCCTGCCTTTCGTCCCGGTGCTCCGTGCCAAAGAGGGCGCCGTCCTTCTTATAGGTGCGCAGCACAAAGTGGGTGGCCGTGCTCAGCACGTCGTCCATGGGGGAAAGCCGGCGCGCCACAAACCACGCCACCTCCTGGAAGCTGGCGCCCGAGATGGCCACCGAAAGGTCGTACCCGCCGCTCATCAGCTGCACGCCGTCCACCTCGTCCAGCAGGGCAATCGCCTCGGCAATCTCGTCGAAGCCGTGGCCCTTCTTGGGCGACACCCGCACGTCGATAAGCGCCTGTACGCCGTTGCCGCCCACCTTGTCCCAGTCCACCAGGGTGCGGGTGCCGCGCAAAACGCCCTCCCGCTTATAGTCATCGATGCGCTTGGCCACTGCCTCTGCACTCTCGTTCACCATGGCGGCGATCTCCTCCAGCGTCAGCCGGGCGTTTGCTTCCAGTACTTGCAGCAGTTTGTCCATTACAGCACATCCTTTCATTTGTTGGTATCACTATATTATAGTAAAAACACTTTGGCCTGTAAAGCCGTATTTGCATGGCTGGAAAAACCCTTTTGCATCCGGCTGTTTTTTGTTATACTATACAAGTTAATCAACCAGCCGGCCGCCTTTGCAGGGGCCGCGCATTCCTTGGGGAGGCACACCATGAAAGCCGTTATCACCGTTATGGGCACCGACAAAGTGGGTATCCTGGCCAAAATAAGCACCATCTGCGCCCAGCAGGGGGTCAACATCGACGAGGTAACCCAGAATATCCTGGGCGGCACCTTCGCCATGATCATGCTGGTCACCTTACCCGAGGGGGGCATTGGTTTCAGCGATATTTCCGCACTGCTGCGGCAAGGCGGCGAGGAGCTGGACATGCAGGTGACCATCACGAGGCAGGATACGTTTGACGCGATGCACAGGATTTAGATTTGTGCTGTCTTGCACCATGCCATCGCAACGGCACAGCGAAAGGAACCCCACATGATCAACACCAACGACATCATTGAAACCATCCGGATGATCACCGACGAGAACCTGGACGTGCGCACCGTGACCATGGGCATCAGCCTGCTGGACTGCGCCGACTCCGACCCCGCCGCCCTCTGCCGGAAAATATACGAGAAGATCGTGCGCCGCGCCAAGTACCTGGTGCCGGTGTGCGAGAGCATCACCGCCGAGTACGGCATTCCCATTGTGAACAAGCGCATCTCGGTAACGCCCGTGGCCATGGTGCTGGCCGGCTGCCCCACCGCCAACCCCGTTGACGTGGCCAAAACGCTGGACAGGGCCGCCGCCGAGGTGGGGGTCAACTTCATTGGCGGGTTTTCCGCGCTGGTGCACAAGGGCTTTTCCGCGGGCGATGAGCGCCTGATCGCCGCCATTCCCGAGGCGCTGGCCCAAACCGATGCCGTCTGCGCATCGGTGAACATTGGCAGCACCAAAAGCGGCATCAACATGGATGCCGTGGCCATGATGGGCCCGGTTATCCGCCGGGCGGCGGAGCTGACAGCCGACGACAACTGCCTTGGCGCAGCCAAGCTGGTGGTGTTCTGCAACGCGCCCGAGGACAACCCCTTTATGGCGGGCGCCTTCCACGGCCCGGGCGAGCCCGACTGCGCCATCAACGTGGGCGTTTCCGGTCCGGGCGCCGTGCGCAGCGCGCTGGAAAAGCACGCCAAAGGCGCCAACCTCTCGGGCGTGGCCGAAACCATCAAGAAAACCGCGTTCAAAATCACCCGCATGGGCCAGCTGGTGGGCGAGATTGCCGGCAAGGCGCTGGGCGTGCCGTTCGGCATCGTCGACCTCTCGCTGGCGCCCACCCCCGCCGTGGGCGACAGTGTGGCCGCCGTGCTGAAGGAGATGGGCCTGGAGAGCGTGGGCGGCTACGGCACCACCGCCGCGCTGGCCCTGCTGAACGACGCCGTGAAAAAGGGCGGCGTGATGGCCAGCGGCCTTGTGGGCGGGCTGTCCGGCGCGTTTATCCCGGTAAGTGAGGACGCCGGCATGATTGCCGCCGCCGAGCGCGGCACCCTGAGCCTGGAAAAGCTGGAGGCCATGACCGCCGTGTGCAGCGTGGGCCTGGATATGATTGTGGTACCGGGCGACACCCCGGCCGAGGTGCTGAGCGCGATGATTGCCGACGAGGCGGCCATTGGCATGATCAACAGCAAAACCACCGCCGTGCGGGTGATTCCCGCCATTGGCAAAACGGTGGGCGACCGGCTGGACTTTGGCGGCCTGCTGGGCTACGGCCCGGTGATGCCCGTGAACACGGCCTCCCCCGCCGGCTTCATCGCCCGCGGCGGGCGCATCCCGGCGCCCATACAGGCGCTCAAGAACTGATGTTAACCGCCACCACCAGCCCGTTGGGCAGCCAGGATGACTATATCTTTGTCACCGCTTTCGCCCGCTACCGGGGTCAGCTGCTGCTCAGCCGCCACCGCTTACGCACCACCTGGGAAACCCAGGGCGGCCACATAGAGCCGGGCGAAACGCCGCTAAAAGCCATACGCCGCGAGCTTTACGAGGAAGCCGGCGCGCTGGACTTTACGGTGGAGGCCCTCTGCGACTACAGCGCCGCCGGCACCCATGGCGTTTTCTACTTTGCAAACATCGCCCGCCTGGGCCCGCTGCCGCCCAGCGAGATGGCCGAGGTGTGCACGTTTACCACACTGCCGCCAAACCTCACCTACCCCGGCATCACACCGGTGCTGTGGGGGCTGGTGCGGCACCGCTTTGGCGCCGGTACCTGACTTCCCGCTCTGCCAAAGGCCCGTTTAGTAAGCCGCTTTCCATGGCAGGCGCGCAAGAGCCGCGCCTGCTTTTTTGTGCCCGCAAATGGAAACCCACCGCCCGGCGCGGGCGGTGGGAATGCTTAACGGCAGTGGGCTGCTCAGTAGCCCAAAGCTTCGTCCACAAAAACAATCTCGCTGGGCAGGCCTATGGGGGCACGGTCCATAATCATCGTCATGCGGCAGCACCGGTCGGGGCTGTCACAGTCGTAGCACTTGTCGGCCTTCACGGCGCAGGGCGTCTTCAGGTTCAGCCGTTTGGCGTTTAGCGGGGCAGCCACGTTCCTGCTGCGGTAAATCGCATCCTCCAGCGTATCCGCTATCTTGTTCTTCCCCACCACATAATAACACCGCTCCGGCCCAAAAGCCGTCATGGCCACCCGGTTGCCCGTCCCGTCGATATTGACGATCTCGCCCGACTGGCTGACCGCATTGGCACTGGTGATATAGATGCTGGCGCAGTTGGCCAAGCGCCGCACATCGCGGGCCATCACCCGGTTGTGCCACACCACCGCGTTGTTTGGCTCCAGCGCCTCATACAGCCCCATCTCTTTCAGGGTAACGCTGCCGCCAAAGCCAATGGTCTGGCGCTTCAGCGCCCCCACAAAGTAATCGCAGGCCACTTCCTTGGCAGCAAACAACTGTGTTGTAAACCCGTGCTTTTCAAAATTGCTTCTGATTTTCGCATAATCCATTTAAAACACCTCTTCTGCTTGCCCTGTAAATGCGGGCCCACTCACGCGCCCAGCACCAGGCTCTCAATACCCAGCCTGTTTAGTTCCTCTGCCAGGCGGGGGCCGTTGGTGGGGTCACCGTTGGAGAAATGGTAGGGCACCACCACGGCCGGCAGCTTGACCATGGCCTGTATCTGCGCCACGGCGCGCACCAGGGGGTCGGGCATGTTGTACTTGCCGTCGCACACGCAGAACAGCACGTCGCACACCGCGTTTCTGGCCAAAACGTCGGTGTCGCCCGAGAGGTAGTACCGAAAGTCGCCCAGGCGCAGCAGAATGCCAAACCCGCTGCCCCGCGGGTGGTTCTTGTTGTCGGCCGGCAGGGCGGTAATTTCCAGCTTATTGCCCAGTGTGTAGTGCTCGCCGTCCTCCAGCGGGGCAATGTTTTCCTCGTTCAGGCCAAAGCGCTCGGCCAGCTGGGGGCCCACGTCCTTGCCGGTAAAAAACAGCGTGCCCGGCTGCATGATGCGGGCGATGTCGTCGGGGGAGTAATGGTCGCTGTGGGCGTGCGTGATGATGATGATATCCGCTTTGGGGGCCGCGTCGGTTACTTCGTAGGGGTCCACCCACACCACCTTGTTATTCCCTTCAAAGCACACGGTGCCGTGGTGTACCCATTTTACTGCTTCCAATGCCGGATACATAAGCTCGCCTCCTTATGAATAACGGCGGGCGCCGGCCCATTGCCTGCACCCGCCTGTTTATTATAACTTATTTATTTGACCAATTCCAGCGTGTCACGCGCGATCATCAGCTCTTCGTCGGTGGGGATAACCAGCAGCCGCACCTTGGAGTCGTCGGTGGAGAAGTCAAAATCCTCGCCGCGTTTTTTGTTCTTCTCGTCGTCCACCTTCATGCCCAGGAACTCCATCTCCTTGCACACATTGGCGCGCACGCTGCTGCTGTTTTCGCCAATGCCGCCGGTGAATACCACGGCGTCCACGCCGTTCATGGCGGCAATGTAGGAGCCCACAAACTTCTTGATCTGGTAGGGCAGCATCTCCATCACCAGCTGGGCGCGGGCGTTGCCGTCGGCCGCGGCGCTCTCCAGGTCGCGCGCGTCGCTGGACAGGCCGGACACGCCCAAAAAGCCGCTCTGCTTGTTCAAAATGTTGCTCATGTCGCCGCCACTCTTGCCGGTCAGGTCGTTCATGTAGCAAATAACGCCGGGGTCCACGTCGCCGGTGCGGGTGCCCATGATGAGGCCGGCCACCGGCGTGAGGCCCATGCTGGTGTCCACGCTTTTGCCGCCATTCACCGCCGCAATGGATGAGCCATTGCCCAGGTGGCAGGTGACGATTTTGAGGTCTTCCGGCTTCTTGCCCAGGAACTCCGCCGCGCGGGCGCTCACATAGCGGTGGCTGGTGCCGTGGAAGCCGTAGCGGCGGATGGCATACTTCTCGTAATATTCATAGGGCACGGCATACATATAGGCCTTGGCGGGCATGGTCTGGTGGAAGGCGGTGTCGAACACGGCCACCTGGGGCACTTTGTCGCCAAACACCTGGCGGGCGCTCTGCAGGCCCTGCAGGTTGGGCGGGTTGTGCAGCGGGGCCAGGGGGCTGCACTCTTCCAGCGTGGCAATCACTTCGTCGGTTACAATGGTGCTGGCGCTGAACTTCTCGCCCCCGTGCACCACCCGGTGCCCCACCGCGGTAATTTCGCTCTTGTCGGCCACCACGGCGCCCTCGCCCTCCGTCATCACGGCCACCATCTGGCTGAATGCCTCCGAGTGGTCGGGAAGGGCCACCTCTTTTTTAAACTCCTTGCCGTGGGCCTTGTGGGTAATGCTGCTGCCGTCAATGCCAATGCGGTCGCACAGGCCTTTGCACAGCACCACTTCGCCGTTCATATCCACCAATTGGTACTTGAGCGAGGAAGAACCGCAGTTGATCACCAGAATTTTCATGCCATGAACCTCCAATTATCTTATAATAAAGTTGCGGGAGCGTTTCCCGTAGGTTACCCTGTGCCGTATAACGGGATTTGCTGGCCGCCTTTGCACGGTTTTACGCCATACCCTAGGCAACCAAACAAATCTATTATATAATAGACAAAGGTGCATTTCAAGCAATTTGTTAACCTTTTCACGAAAGGTGGCCGCCATGCAGGAAACGCAGGACAACAATGTGGACCTTGCCCAGCTTCACGCCGGCATGCCACAGGTAAAGCAAGCGGCCACCCCCCTGGTGGCCGGCATTGTGGCGGAGTACAACCCCTTTCACAAGGGCCATGCCTGGATGATAGACATGCTGCGCGAGGGCGGCGTGGAGACCATTGTGTGCGTGATGAGCGGCAGCTTTGTGCAGCGGGCCGGCCCGGCTGTGATGCCCACCCACGTGCGGGCCAAGGCCGCCATTGCCGGCGGGGCCGACCTTGTTCTGCGCCTGCCGGTGCCCTGGGCCGTGGCCTCGGCCGAGGGCTTTGCCCAAGGGGCGGCCGGCCTGCTGGCCGCGCTGGGCTGTGTGGACATTTTGGCCTTTGGCGCCGAGGACGACAACATTGAGCAGCTGATAGGCGTGGCCGAGCTGCTGCTGATAGAGGATTTCAACTCGCTGGTGCGGGTATACCTTTCCAACGGGCAAAGCTACCCGGCGGCGCGCGCCGCCGCGGCCGAGCGCCTGATGCCCGGCGCCGGCGAGATACTGCGCAAGCCCAACAACATTCTGGCGGTGGAATACTGCAAGGCGCTGCGGGGCAAGGCGCGCGACGCCCTGCGCGACATGCTGCCCAGCGGCACCTGGGCCTACACCCTGCCCGTGCCGCTTGCGCTGCCCCGGGTGGGCGCTTTGCACGACGGCGACCCGATGGACGGCTATGCCTCGGCCAGCTGGCTGCGGGCCGCCGTGGACGCCGAGGGCATTGGCGCGCTGGGGCCCTGGGTGCCGCCCGATTGCCTGCCCATTTACGCCAAGGCCGTGGCCACCGGCGAGATGATAGACCTTCAGCGCTGGGAAAGCGCCATGCTGGTCCGCCTGCGGGGCCTTAGCCCCCTCACCTTTGCCCTGCACCCCGGCGCTGGCGAGGGGCTGGAAAACCGCCTGGCCGACGCCGCCAAAAAGGCCACCACGCTGGAGGAGCTGTATGCCTTGGCCAAAACCAAGCGCTTCACCCATAGCCGGGTGCGGCGGCTGGCGCTGGCTACCGCGCTGGACCTGCCGGCCGAGCCGGGTGTGCTGCCGCCCTTTGCGCACATCCTGGCCGCCAGCGAAAAAGGCATCGCGCTGCTGCGGCGCATCAAGGAAAACAGCCTGGTGCCCGCCTCCACCAGCCTGGCCAAGCTGGGGCGCACCAGCCCCGGGGCCGAGGCCCTGGTGCAAACCGAGGCCGCCGCCGAGGACTTTTACGCCCTGTGCCAGATGGCGCCGGCGGCGGGCGGCGGCGCTTTCACCCGCCCGGCGGCCTTCTCTACCAGAAAATGAACAAACCGTAAAATACTGCGCGCCGCCGGGCTTCCGCCCTGCGGCGCGCTTGCGCCTGTAAGGTGCGCATGCTACAATAATAGAGTCAATTCATTTAAAAAGCACTCCCTTGTTTTCACTGTGTAAGCGAGGCTTGCGCAGCGAACTATAAACCGTGCAAGCATCCCGCCTTTCCGGCGGGATGACGCCCAAAAGGCGGGATGCTTGAAAACCGTACGGCGCGGCGGCGCCAGCCTGCTGTGCCGGGCGATGTTCTACAATATCCATGAAGTCAGGAGAGAAAGTATGGGAAACCCCAATGACATGACCACCAACGTGCGCGTTATCAACTGGGTGGAGGCCGTAACCAAGCTTTGCCAGCCCGACAAGGTTGTTTGGATAGACGGCAGCGAGGCGCAGCTGAAAGCCTTGCGCGACGAAGCCATTGCCACAGGCGAAATGACCGAGCTGAACCAGGAAAAACTGCCCGGCTGCCTATGGCACATCACCGCCCAGAACGACGTGGCCCGGGTGGAGCACCGCACCTTCATCTGCACCAAAAAACAGGAGGACGCCGGCCCCACCAACAACTGGATGGACCCCGACGCCATGCGCGAAAAGCTGAAGCCCCTGTACAACGGCTGCATGAAGGGCCGCACCATGTATGTTACCCCCTACTGCATGGGCCCGGTGGGCTCGCCCTTCAGCAAGGTGGGCATCGAGACCACCGACTCCATCTATGTGGTGCTGAACATGGACATCATGACCCGCATTGGCCAGCGCGCGCTGGACCAGCTGGGTGACTCGAATGACTTCGTGCGCGGCATGCACGCCAAGGCCGATATCGACGAGGAGAACCGCTACATCGTGCAGTTCCCCGAGGACAACGCCATCTGGAGCATCAACAGCGGCTACGGCGGCAACGTGCTGCTGGGCAAAAAGTGCTTTGCGCTGCGCATTGCCAGCTACCAGGGCTGGAAGGAAGGCTGGATGGCCGAGCACATGCTGATATTGGGCCTGGAAGACCCGGACGGCAATGTGCAGTATGTTACCGGGGCGTTCCCCTCGGCCTGCGGCAAAACCAACCTGGCCATGCTGATACCGCCCGACGTATACAAGAAAAAGGGCTACAAGGTGTGGACGGTGGGCGACGATATCGCCTGGATGCACATTGGCGAGGACGGCCGGCTCTATGCCATCAACCCCGAGGCCGGCTTCTTCGGCGTGGCCCCCGGCACCAACGAGAAATCCAACTACAACGCGCTGGCCTCCACCAAAAAGAACACCATCTTCACCAACGTGGTGCTGAACAAGGATGACATGACCGTGTGGTGGGAGGGCCTGGACAAAAACCCGCCCGAAAACGGCATCGACTGGCTGGGCCGGCCCTGGAACGGCAAAACCAGCACCGAAAAGGGCGCCAACCCCAACAGCCGCTTCACCGCGCCGGCCGCCAACTGCCCGTCCATCAGCCCCGAGTGGGAAAACCCGCAGGGCGTTCCCATCAGCGCCATCATCTTTGGCGGGCGCCGCGCCAAAACCGCCCCGCTGGTGTACCAAAGCTTTGACTGGAAGCACGGCGTGTTCGTAGGCTCCATCATGGCCAGCGAAACCACCGCCGCCGCGGCCGGCGCCGTGGGCGTGGTGCGCCGCGACCCCATGGCCATGCTGCCCTTCTGCGGCTACAACATGGGCGACTACTGGCAACACTGGCTGGACATGGGCGAAAAGCTGGGCGACAAAGCGCCCAAGATCTTCAACGTGAACTGGTTCCGCACCGACGACGAAGGCCACTTCATCTGGCCCGGCTTTGGCGACAACATGCGCGCGCTGATGTGGATACTGGCCCGCTGCAACAGCGAGGCCGAGGGCGTGGAGACGCCCATAGGCACCCTGCCCCGCGCCGAGGACATCAACCTGGAGGGCCTGGACGATGTGACCATTGACACCGTGCGTGAGCTGCTGAGCGTGGACAACGCCCTGTGGCTGGAGGACGCCGCCGGCTGCGAGGAGCTGTACGCCAAATTTGGCAAACGCCTGCCCGCCGAGCTGGCCAGCCAGCTGGCCGCCCAGAAGGAGCGCCTGGCAAAGTAAGGCGCCCGCTTTGAAAGGTATCACCCGCCATGGGCGGTGCAACCATCTTAATTTATTGGGAGAGTGAAATAAGGGAGGTCAATATCCATGGAACTGAAAGGCTCACAAACCGAGAAGAACCTGCAAATTGCCTTTGCCGGCGAAAGCCAGGCCCGCAACAAGTATACCTTCTATGCCTCCAAGGCCAAAAAGGACGGGTATGTGCAAATCTCCAACCTCTTCACCGAGACCGCCAGCAACGAAAAGGAGCACGCCGAGCTGTGGTTCAAGGCCCTGCACGGCGGTGAAATTCCCGATACCGTCGCCAACCTGATTGACGCCGCCGCCGGCGAGCACTACGAGTGGACCGACATGTACGCCGGCATGGCCAAAACCGCCTACGAGGAAGGCTTTACCGAGCTGGCCAAGCAGTTTGAGGGCGTGGCCAAAATTGAAAAACGCCACGAGGAACGCTACCTGGCGCTGAAAGAAAACATCGAAAAGGGCCAGGTGTTTGAGCGCGAGGCCGAACAGGTGTGGATTTGCACCAACTGCGGGCACATCCACATTGGCAAAACCGCGCCGGAGCTCTGCCCCGTGTGCAAGCACGCGCGCGATTACTTCCAGCTTTATGTGCAGGATTTCTAGGCAACCTGTTTGTTGAACACAAAACCCCAGCCACCTGAAGTGCACCCCAAAAGTTAGACAGTATGATAAACTGTTTAATGGAAGGGGTGCATTTTCAT
>JAAYCI010000108.1 GCA_012729855.1 Oscillospiraceae bacterium | reverse complement strand
TTTGCCGCATACCCGGCAGGTACAGCCGTTCCAGTCATGCCCTTCGTCCCGGCGTTTGCCGCATATCCGGCAGGTGCAGCCGTTCCAGTCGTGCTGCTCATCGCGCTGAAGGCCACAGCGTGCACAACGGCACCCATTCCACGCGTGACCGTTCGCCATTTTGGAGCAGGCATGGTGGCGCAGCTTGTCCGGGTTTTGCCTGGCAGCGACGATGGCGGCCAGTTCGGCCTGATCGCTGGTTTTATTGATGCGCTTCAACACCCGATACACACGTTTGTGCTCCTGGTAGGCATCACCGCGTCTGGCAACATATTCGTGGGCGGCGCGGCGCACATGGCGGCGGTACAGGTGGCGTGCCACCAGCCAAATTGCCAGCAGCAGGACAATGATGGCGAGATCAAGCGCCATGAGCCAATAGGTTGACATACTGTCCCTCCTTACACCGGTGTGTGGGGTTCGTCCTCCCAAAGTTCCCAGCCGTCGCCCGCCGGACTGAACACGAGGTTGTATTGCCGCTCGCACAGCGGCCGCCGCCACAGCAATTGGTAAAGGGCCGCGTCCTCCTGCCGGCCAGCGCGCAGGCACAGCGCAACCGCCACCGATACGCCCCGGCTCAGCAGCCCGCGAATCAAGTGCATAAACTCTTCCATGCAGGTCTCTTTCCCGCCGATGTCCTCCAGCTGGTCCACAAGCAGCGCGTCGTACTGTGCAAACGCGTCCAAAAAGCCGGAAAAGGAGTAAGAATCGTCTTTGAGGGCATCAAGCATCCGCCCCAAAAGCGCATGGGCCTCGATATGCAAAACCAGGCAGTCGGGTGTCCCCTCCATGCCGATTTTTATCGCCCCCAGCAACAGCGTTTTGCCGCTTCCGGACGGGCCGGCAAGGCAAAGAAACCTAGGCGGGTTGGCACGGCAAAACCTCCGAATCGCGGCGCGCACCGCCAGACTGTACCTCACAGGCTCCACACATCCGGGAATATCTCCCGGCTGGCAAAGCGCGTGTCTTCCTCCGGGCGCAGCTCACCCCCGTGGGGGAATGCGCTTGTGTGGGAGAACCGCACACCGCCGTTCGGGCCCTCCACAAAAATCGGCTCGCGGAGTACGACGAGTACATTGTCCGGCAACTTGGTGCTGCGGTGCGCCTCTGCCCAGGCCAGCAGGGCCTGCGTGTACCACGCCGGCTCTTCACCCTGCATCACATAGTATGTGCTTCTGTTTCTGGTGATGTCGTAATGGCGCTTGGCACGGTAGCGGTTCTCGTTTTTATCTATATGCTGGTCACGCTCGTCGGTGTAGCGAAGCTGCTGCAGGGTAAAGAGCCTGTGCAGAAATACTTTATCCAGCCCACACCAGCCCTCGTTGTAGAACGCATCATCTTCACCCATCCAAAACGCCGTCTCCACGCTCATGATCCGTCTGCCCGCGTATTGACCCTCCGGGTGCGGCAGGTGGTTCGCCCAGATGAATTTCTCCCTGGCCTTTTCGTAGTCCGCGCCGGGTATGTGGCCAAAATCCGCGTTCCTCAGGTAGTCAAACAGCATTTCCTGCTGCACCTGCTCGGATGGTCCGGGCAGCATTTCCTGTACACGGTCATCCACAATTCCCTCCTTTTCAGGCTTTTCAAGGTCGCGGGCTGCCGCCGGCAGTTCCGGGGCCAGGGCATTGCGCACCGTCTCCAGCACTTCACTGATGGTAGAGGGGCGTAAGGGTTTATCAGGGGAGCGGCATCGCCTGACCAGATCCCTCAGTTTGCTGTTCTGCACGGCCGAATCCAGCATTCCCTCCTTGTCGCTGCCGGTCAGCATAAACAGCATCAGGGAACCCAATAACCAGATCATTGGGTTTTTGCGGCCCGCTTCCCCATGGGCCTCATACGTAGTGGCATAACTGAAATCCGGCAACCTTATGTGCTGGTAGTCTTCGCACAGAATGACGCCCTGCACGCCCAACTTGCCGCATGCCACAGGCGGATCGTGCTGCTCCATGTATTGAAGGGCCTCGCACACATTGCCCAGAATGGCATAAAAGCGGTCGAGGTCGCACACACCCTCTTCCCTAATGTATGTAGAGAGGAGAAGCCCGTCGAAGTTTTCACGCACCAGATACTCCCGGCCATACTCAGAGCAAAAATGGAGGGTCTGTGGTATGGCCGGGTGCTCCAGCTGTTGCAGAATCTCCGCCTCTCTGCGAGCGGGTCGGTTATCTTTGGCGGAGGTCACCAAAAGGATGATGGTCTTGCCCCCGCGTGTTGTACCAGACGCAAAGTTAGTAAAGATATGTTAAACTA
>JAAYCI010000107.1 GCA_012729855.1 Oscillospiraceae bacterium | reverse complement strand
CTATTCGCTGGATACGCTTTCGGCTTGTGCCTACTGCAATGGTTTGTGTAGTGACAGCGTTCGGTATAAACCCGCCGAACAGTTGACCGAGAGCGAATGGAGAATGCTTCAGAGATAAAAATACCACGTGCCTTTTGCAATGGCGCGGCCAGACAATGCCAGGCCGCGAGGCGGTCCTTTTGTCAAACTCGAAACGCTATAAATAAACGCATATACGTGATATATTTTGATATTATTTTAGGAGCTAATGCCGGATGGTATGTATTAGAACAGTGGCTTACAATGCTGAAAAGACACTTCGCCGCGCCATGGACAGCGTTTTAAACCAGTCTTATTCAGGCGATATCCAGTATTACGTATATGATAACGCATCAACGGATAATACAAAAGCCATTATACTTGGTTATGCAGAGAAGGACAGCCGCGTTATTCCCATTTTCAATGATGTTAACAGCATGTATGAAGCAGATAAACGCGCGTCTTGTATAGATGTTTTGGAACGGTGTTTGAAAAATGACAATGACTATTACGTAAGCCTTGACGCTGATGACGCGTATGAGCCGACATTCCTTGAAGATATGCTGGGCTTTATGGAGGAAAACCAACTTGATGTTGCCGCTTGCGGGAGCCATTACATAGATACGGCATCCAAGCAGCTACGGTTGGAAAGAAAATTGGACGATGACTTGATTTTGGCCGGCAATACTTTTGGGACATACTTTCCCCAATACCACCAATTCATGCGAACCATATGGGGCAAAGTCTATTCGGCCAAAGTGTTGAAAAAGTGCGAATTCAAACATATGAATGATGTCCGCTATGGCATTGATACAGTTTTTGTAACGGATGCGTTTCGCCACGCCAACCGCGTGGGTATACTGGGGAAATCGCTGCATAATTATTATATCAGTCGCAAATCCGTTTCATATAAATGGGATCAGGCAAGAACAAAAAGTGACCAGATACTTCATGCCAATGCTTTTGATTATCTGCGTGAAAAAGTGGGGTTTATAAGTAAAGCAAACTATGATTTTTTGTACATGGTTTATTTCTACGCGATAAAAGACACTTTGAACGTGCTATTGAACACCGGCATGCCATTGCCGGAAAAACTGCGGCAAATACATGAAATTTTAACTTGTGAGGACACTTCGCAGTTGCTGCGCTTGCGGCACCCGCAAATACGTGCTGAACTGGAAAGTGTTTTCGACAGGGTACAAGCATTTATACTGTCACAAAAGGAGGCGCGGAAACCAGACAACATAAAGATTACCGTTGACATCTATTTCGCCATGTATCCGGACTTATCGCAGCTGATTGACAAAGAGAACCTGGAATACCTGCTTATTAAAATGCCTGACATTACGCAATATATAGTTCGAAAAGAGTATGGCCTGATATTGGAAGGGATTCAAACCTGGTTTAAAAGGCATAAGCAAGATGATATTCCGTTAACAAAATTGGAGCTCTCGACCTATCAAGCGTTGAATAAACCGGATGAGGCGTTGTTGTTGCTTTTGGCCGATATAAAAAAGAACCGGCCGCATGCTTTTGAAGCATTGAATATCGACGCGCGTTTTACAGATTTGATGAAAAAATCCCCTTTACTTAAAGATATGAGCGCCGATTTGGGCTACGCGCTTCTTCAGGTGGTTTGCTGGGTAATGAAGCATAACTATACCAAAGCGCTGGAGTTGTTCGTTTCAATAGAAGAGCTCCACATCGCCGATGACGATTTGGAGCCATATATCCTGTTTGGCCAGAACCTTTCCGCCACCGCCGAGGACATGAATGCTTACATATATTTTAAAAAGGTGTGGATATCCTATTTGCTTGATTGCGCGCGGGTGAGCGACGCCGGCCAGGAGCTGGACGCGTTTAAAGAAATATTACCCGATGATGAAGACTTCATAGAGCTGCAACACAGGTATGACCAAATGGCTACCTGATTTTTGCATGGGCTGCAGGGCAGGCGTGCCTTTGGCAAATGCTGTGCCGAATTATAGAATGGGGTTACCGGCCGCTGCCGGCTGTCAGGCCTGTGCGCTTATCAATTGCGCAACCGCCATCTCGTACCCTTCAAAGCCATGGCCCGCAAACACGGCAATGCAGGCGTCCCTGACATAAGACACCCGCCGGAACGCCTCGCGCGTGTCGATGTCCGTCAGGTGCACCTCCACCGCGGGAAGGCCCACTGCTTTCAGCGCGTCCAAAATTGCGATGCTGGTATGCGTGTAGGCGGCGGGGTTTATCACGATGCCGTCGTAGCGCCCATACGCCCGCTGAATTTCATCGACCAGCGCCCCTTCGTGGTTCGACTGGAAGATGTCCACCTCAATGTTTCGCTTTTCGCAGGCAGCCCGGATATATAGGCACAATGCAGTGTAGTCCTGCTTGCCGTAAAGCGCCGGCTCGCGCACGCCCAGCATGTTCAGGTTCGGCCCATTAATTACCAGCAGTTTCATAAAAATCCTCCACCACCGCCTCGGCGGCGGCCTCCAAACTTCCGTTGTTGTCGATGCGCCGGTCCGCGCACCGTTCATAAAAGGGGGCGCGCTGCTGTTCCATCTGGCCCAGCGCCGCCAGCCCCGCCGAAAGCGGCCGGCCATCTGTGGCAAGCTGCTCCAGCGCGCGGGTTATGTGAAACACCTGCGCGTTTTGGCGCAGATTGAGCGTGTTTTCCGCACAAAGCGGCGCCCCGCCACCTGCGGCAATGACCACGCCGGACAGCCTGCCGCACGCGGCCACCGCCTCTTTTTCAAGCGCCCTGAAGTGCTGCTCGCCATATTTTGCGAATATATCGGGCACGCGCAGGCCCGTGCGCGCTTCAATCATCTGGTCGGTGTCGTAAAACGCCCGGCCGGTTTTTTCTGCCGCCAGCATGCCAATTGACGTTTTGCCGCTGCCGGGCATGCCAATCAGCACGATATTTTTCACCGATGCCTCAAGGCTTTCAAAAATCTCCCCACTGCGGCCCGCAAGCGCCTTGCCGGTAAAAATTTCGCCTGCTGCCGTGGCCTGCCGCACCAGCATGTACAGCCCGCCCGCATGCCGCACGCCCAGCTGCGCCGCCTGCTGCAGCAGCCTTGTGCGCAGGGGGTTGTAAATAACGTCCACAACCCCCTCAAGCTGTGGGAAAGCCGCCAGCTCAAGAGGGCTTTTTTCGGTGTGTGGATGCATACCCACGGGTGTTGTGTTGATGATGACCTGTGTGCCGCTTTGGGCATACACATTGCCGTAGTTGACAGCGCCTGTGCGCGAGACGACGCTGACACGCGCCGCCCCCGCCGCCGCACAAACGGCCTGTGCGGTTTTACCGGTGCCGCCGGAGCCCAAAATTAAAACCTGCCGGCCCTGCAGCGCGATGCCTGCGCGCGCCACCATGCTGCACAGCCCTTCGAAATCGGTGTTATAGCCAACAAGCCGTCCGTCCGCCATGCGCTTTATGGTATTCACGCTGCCAATGGCGCGCGCGGTATCGTCCAGCGCGCTGCAGTATGGTGCAACCGCCCGCTTGTAGGGAATGGTCACATTGAAGCCGGCGTAAGTTTTGTCGCCCAGCAGCCGGCCCAGGTTTTCGGGCGGGGTTTCCAGCAGCGCATAGTCATACAGCCCAAGCTGCCTGTGTATGTGTTTGGAGTAGCTGTGGCCCAGCTTTTCACCAATAAGCCCGCACTTCATATCAAACCTCACTGTATGCGCCAAAGAATTTAAAGCCTTCTGTGTTCTCGGCCATGTCCCCCAGCAGGTCCACAAGCGCAGGGGAATAAACGCTGGCGTCCAGGTCGAAATAGAACATGAACTCGAAATCGCGCCCGGGTATGGGGCGGCTTTCCAGCTTTGAGATATTGATGCCAAGCATTGAAAACTGCTCAATGACCGAGCGCAGCGCACCCGGGCGGTGCTCGGCGGCCAGCAGCAGGCTTATTTTGTTCGCGCCGGGGTATATCTCCATGTCCCGTTTGATGCAGATGAACCGCGTATAGTTTCCGCGTTCGTTTTGGATGCCCTCGTCCAGCACCTGCAGGCCGTACAGCCGCGCGCACTCGGGCGAGGAGATGGACGCAAGGTTCGGCCGGCCGCCCTCGGCCACCATGCGGGCGGCCACCGCCGTGTTTTCACAGATGGTCACCTTTATTTCGGGGTGGGCCGCCATAAATGCCGAACACTGGCCAAACGCCTGCTCGTGCGAGGCAATTTCGCGGATATCTGACAGTGCGGTGCCCGGCCGCGCCAGCAGCGCGTGGCTTATTTGCAGCCTGGTGCCGCGCACAATGTGCACATGATGGCGGCGCAGCCTGTCATAAACGTCGTTTACGGCGCCGTAGCTGCTGTTTTCAATGGGCAGGATGCCATAATCGCACAGCCCTTTTTCAACGGCGGAGAACACGCCCTCAAAGCTTTTGACGAATACGATGTCCGCCGCCTCGAACAGCCTGTCGCAGGCAAGCTGCGAATAGGCGCCCATGGTGCCCTGGCAGGCCACGCGCGCACTGGTGGGAAACAGCTTCGGTGTCTGCTCAACGGCTGCCCGGATACGCAAGGCAAGCGCTGCCTCGCCCCGGCGCATCAGGGTGCGCTGGTAGGCGCGCGAGGCATCAAAAAGCGTATGCATCAGTATGCGCGCATACCGGGTAAGCTCCGGCTGTACCTGCGCGCTGGTGCGGCGCAATATCTCCCGCTCACGTTCAGGGTCGGCTATGGCGGCATCGCTTTGCAGCTTGGCCTCGGCCACTTTTTTCACGGTGGCCATGCGCTGTGCAAAAAGCGCCATAATCGCATCGTCGATGCGGTCTAGCTCATCCCGCAGTTGTTTCAGTTCCATTTTTATTGCCCCTTTGATAATGTATTGATTTCCGCCCAGAACCCGGGGAAGCTTTTGTACGCGGCCTGGGCCCCCTTTATGGTAACCGGGGTCTCGCATATCGCGGCCGCAATGGCCGCGCTCATGGCAATGCGGTGGTCGCCCGCGCTGTGGCACGCCCCGCCGTGCAGCTTGCCTGTGCCGTGCACCAGCAGTGCGTCGGGGCGCTCCTCCGCGCGGCCGCCAAGGGCGTGAATCAGGCGGCATGTCTCCCGTATGCGGTCGCTTTCTTTGATGCGCAGGCGCCTGGCCCCGTGCAGCAGCGTGTCGCCGTTTTGGGCGCAGGCCCGGATGGCCAGTATGGGGAACAGGTCCGGGAACGCCGAAACGTCCAGCTGGGCCGGCAGCGCCGTGGCCAGCGCGGCAATGGCTTTATCGGGCTGAGATGAGGCGGGGTCCAGCCCGCCGATGGCCACGTTGCCGCCAAGGGCATTCGCCACCACAAAAAACGCGGCGCCCGACCAATCTGTTTCCACCCGGTATGTGCCCGGCGAGGCAAACCTTTGCCCGCCCGGTATGCCATAGCCTTCAGGCGTGTTATCGATGCGCACACCAAATTTTTGCAGCGTGTTCACCGTCATCTGCACATAAGCGGCCGATTCCAGTGGTGTTGTAAGCACAATGCGGCTGTTGCCGCCCAGGCCCGGCAGTGCCATCAGCAGGCCCGATATGAACTGTGAACTGACATCTCCGGGTATCTTATAAACGCCGGCCCTCAGCCGCCCGTGCAGCGCCAGCGGCAGCGTGTTGCTGCTGGCGCTGCAGCCGTTGGCGCACATGGCGTAAAGCAGCTGCCCCGCCGGCCGCTGGGGCAGTTTGCCCCGCCCGGTAAAACGGCTGCGCGCGCACACCGCTGCCGCTACCGGCAGCAAAAACCGCAATGTTGAGCCGGACTCACCACAGTCCAAGAGCGGGTCTTCCACCACGCCGGCAATGGGTGTTACATGCAGGGCATCGCTGGTGCGCGTGATGCCGGCGCCCAGCGCTGTCAGGCAGCGCGCCGTCACGTCTATGTCTTCGCTGGAAAGCGCCAGGCCTATCTCCGTGGGCCTGGCGGCCAGCGCCGCGCATATCAGCGCCCGGTGCGCGTCTGACTTGGACGCCGGTATGTGCACCTTGCCGCTTAGCGGGGTGTTTCTCACCGTCACATCCATCTGGTCAGCCCCTTTCCAGCGCCGCCGCCAAAATATCCGGCAGTTGTTCCATGCCCGCTTCCAGCAGTGTGCACGCGCCAATTTCAACCGGCAGTACCAGGGTTATCCGGTTGTGCGCGCGTTTTTTGTCCCGGCCCATGGCGCTTAGCAGCTGGGGTGCGGCCAGGTTTGTTTGCACCGGCAGGCCGTTGGCGGCAAGCGCGGCGGCAATGGCATTGGTGCAGGGGCGCCGGGCAATGCCCAGGTACTGCGCGGCCCGCGCCGCCATGACCATGCCAATGGCCACCGCCCTGCCGTGCGACAGGCTATAGCCGCTTGCGCGCTCAATGGCGTGGCCAAAGGTATGCCCCAGGTTCAGCTTGCGCCGCTCGCCCCTGTCGCGTTCGTCTGCCCGCACATAGGCGGCCTTGATGGCAACGCAGCGGGCAATCATGGCCTCCTGGCCCAGCGTGCCCTCCCCAAGAAGGCGGAACATGTCCGCGTCCTGCAAAACGGCGTATTTTATCACTTCGGCCATACCATCAGCGTAAAGTGTGGCGGGCAGCGTGTCAAGCAGTGCCGTGTCGCACAGCACCAGCCGCGGCTGCCAGAACGCCCCCGCCAGATTCTTCCCTGCGGGCAGGTTCACCCCTGTTTTGCCGCCAACGGAGGAGTCCACCGCTGCCAACAGGGTGGTGGGCACCTGTACAAAATCCATGCCGCGCTGGTAGGTTGCCGCACAAAAGCCCGCCACATCCCCGGCAATGCCCCCGCCCAGCGCCACCAGCGCATCACTGCGTGTTACCGCGTTTTCGGCCAGAAACTCCAGAATAGCGGTGACGGTTTCCATGGTCTTGGTGTGTTCGCCCGCAGGGAAGGAAAAGCGCAGCACCCGGTAACCGGCGCGCGCCAGCAGCGCCGCGGTGTTGTCGCCATACAGGGCGTCAACGGTCTCGTCGGAAATGATGACAAGCGTTTGGGCGTGTGTGGCCGCCCGCAGGCGCGCGCCCAGCGTTTCCATAATACCGCGCCCGATTAAAATGTTGTATGGGCGCCCGGTTTCTACCCGTTCAGTTATCATCGCGGGGTACCGTAATTGTGCGCATAGGGGCGGATGGCTTCAATTGCGCCGGCCAGTTCCTCAAATGCCTTTGGTGTAAGTGACTGCGGGCCGTCGCAAAGGGCGCGGGGCGGGTCGTTGTGCACCTCGATAATCAGGCCGTCGGCGCCCGCGGCCACGGCCGCCAGCGCCATGGGCGCCACCAGCCTGGCAATGCCCGTTGCGTGGCTTGGGTCAATAATAACCGGCAGATGGGTCATCCCTTTCAAGGCGGCTATCGCGGAGATGTCCAGCGTGTTGCGCGTGGCGTTCTCAAAGGTTCTTATCCCGCGCTCACAGAGGATGATTTGGTCGTTGCCGCCGGCCATGATGTATTCGGCGCTCATCAGCAGTTCTTCCAGCGTGTTGGAAAGCCCGCGCTTCAGCAAAATTGGTTTTTGGGTTCGGCCAAGCTGCCGCAGCATCTCAAAGTTTTGCATGTTGCGCGCGCCCACCTGTATCACGTCCACCTGTTCGAACAACGGCAGCTGGGACATATCCATAATCTCTGTTACGATGGGCATGCCTGTTTGTGCCTTGGCCGCCAGCAATAACTCGATGCCCTGCTCGCGCAGGCCCTGGAACGCGTAGGGCGAGGTGCGCGGCTTGAATGCCCCGCCGCGCAGCAGGTTGGCGCCCGCGGCCTTTACGTCCTGCGCAATGGATAAAATTTGTGCTTCGCTTTCAACAGAGCAGGGTCCGGCAATAATCTGGAAATGCCCGCCGCCTACAGGCACACCGCCGCAATCCACCACCGTGTCCTTCAGGTGAAATTTCCGGTTGGCGCTCTTGTAAGGTTCCTGTATACGCTTCACATCGGCCACAATGTCCAGCGAGAGTATCAGGTCGATGTCAATCTTCGAGGTGTCGCCCACCAGCCCCAGTATGGTCTGGTGGCTGCCCTCCGTTTTGCGTATCTCCACGTTTTGCGCTTCCAGCCACGACACAAGGCCGCCCAATTGCTCCTTGTTTGGGTTGTTGCCCAGTACAATTACCACGTTTATCATCCTTTCTTCTGGCGGAACATTAAAAAGCCCCGCAGCGTTCAGCTGCGGGGCTTCAACATTACCCTGTCGAATCAAGCCTGCACGACAATGGGTACACCCTTCAAGCCAGCCAAACGCAAATGAGCCTTACCAAAAAAGAACCCGGTAAAGCTAAAGAAAAAGCTGAAAAACAATGCGGCCTGGCTTGTGTGCTTCATTGGTGGTGTCTCCTCATCGTGAAAACATTTACATATTAGCACTATAATTCCCACTTGTAAAGAGCAGATGCCAGGAAGAATGCTGAACGGGTTTTACATTTGGCGTGGTTTGTTGTATGGTTACTACAGATTAAAACGGAGGTACGGCACTTATGAACACGTTTGGCGAAAGTGTAAAAATTACGGTATTTGGCGAATCTCACGGCGCCGCGTTGGGCGTTGTGCTGGACGGCGCCGAGGCTGGCTTTGTGCTTGACTTTGAGCATATCGCCCGCGAGCTTGCACGGCGTGCGCCGGGCACGTCGGAGCTTGCCACCCCCCGGCGGGAGGCTGACAGCCCGGAGTTTTTGAGCGGTATTTTGAACGGTGTTACCACGGGCGCCCCCATTTGCGCCATCATCCGGAACAGCGATACACGCTCGCGCGACTACACCCCCAATACCCCGCGGCCCAGCCATACAGACCTGACCGCGCACCTGAAGTACCACGGTTTCAGCGATTATAGGGGCGGCGGCCATTTTAGCGGGCGGCTGACGGCCGCATTTGTGCTGGTGGGCGCCATATGCAAGCAGATGCTGGAAAGAAGCGGCATTGGCGTCACCGCGCGCATCATTCAGGTGGGCAACGCGCACGGCGACACGTTGGACGAAGCCATGCGCGGCGAAATACGCAGTGCAAAAGCCGCGGGCGATTCTGTTGGCGCGGTGATTGAATGTGTGGCCACGGGTGTTCCCGGCGGCATTGGCGGGCTGATGTTTGGCGGTATGGAGAGCCGTATGGCAGCCATGCTGTATGCGGTGCCGGGCGTTAAGGGGGTTGAATTTGGCGCCGGTTTTGCCCTGGCCGCCATGCGCGGCAGCACGGCCAACGATCCTATCCGGGCGGATAACGGGCGCATATACACGGAGACGAACCATGCCGGCGGCCTGAACGGCGGCATCACCAACGGCATGCCCATAGTGGCCAGGGTAGCCCTGCGTCCCACGCCATCCATCGCGTCCCCGCAAAAAACAGTTGACCTGGAAACTGGCGATAACATTACCATGACGGTGGCGGGCCGGCACGATCCCTGCCTGGCGCCCCGTGCGCTGCCCGTAATTGAGGCCTGCCTTGCGTTCTGCATTCTGGATGCTGTGAAAGGATAGGCGCGACAAAAAAGACGGTGGCCGGCAGCTGAAGTAGTCAAGAGAAAGTAGACAGCAAAAAGAGAGTGAGTCAGAAGCCCTGTTCAGT
>JAAYCI010000106.1 GCA_012729855.1 Oscillospiraceae bacterium | reverse complement strand
CGCAATTTTACGATAATCTGTTCAATTGTGTATCTCTTCCTTGCCATTTTCTGCTTCCCTCCAAAGTTAGTTTAACATATCTTTACTAACTTTGCGTCTGGTACAACACGCGGGGGCAAGACCACTCATTGTGGCCGCCGTACCGGAGGGCCTGCCCACCATCGTGGCGGTGTCGCTCTCCATCAACATCATCAAGCTGTCGCGGCAAAACGCGCTGGTCAAAAAGATGATCGCCTCCGAAACGGTGGGCTGCATCAACGTGATATGCTCCGACAAAACCGGCACGCTGACCGAAAACAAAATGACGGTGGGCGCCTACTACGACACCGCCTGGCACACCAACACGGCGGCGCTGGCATCTGAATGGCTGGCGCACAACATCTGCCTGAACACCACGGCCGACATCGGCGCGGACGGCACCTTCATTGGCAACCCCACCGAGTGCGCGCTGCTGAACTTCTATGAGAAGTCCCAGGCGCGGCAAACCAGCGGCAAGCGCTACCAGGACGAGCGCGCCGAGCACGACATTCTGCACGCGTTCCCGTTTACGTCCGAGCTGAAGCACATGACCACCATTTCCAAGGTGGACGGCAAGATCATCTCCTACGTGAAAGGCAGCCCGGAGAGTATTTTCGCCATGTGCAGCCTGGCGCCCGCTGAAACGGCGGATATTGAAAAGTACATCACACAGGCGCAGGAAAAGGCCATGCGGGTGCTGGCGTTTGCCCACAAAGAGCTGCCCACCCTGCGTGATTTTGAAGCGGAGACCGAGCACGCCGCTATGGAAAGCCATATGGTGTTCGACGGCTTCGTGGCCATCTCCGACCCGCTGCGCGCCGACGTATACGACGCGGTGAAGTCCTGCCGGGCCGCCGGCGTACAGCTGAAGATACTGACGGGCGACAACATTGTAACCGCCACGGCCATTGCCAATGAGCTGCATATTTTGGACGGCGGCCACATGGCCGTGGAGGCCAAGGCGTTGGCGGCGCTGAGCGACGAAGCGCTGGCCGCCCGGCTGCCGGCCATCAGCGTGATAGCCCGCAGCACGCCCACCATCAAAATGCGGGTGGTGCAACTGCTGAAAGCCGAGGGCAACGTGGTGGCCGTAACGGGCGACGGCATCAACGACGCCCCCGCGCTGAAAAATGCCGACGTGGGCATTGCCATGGGCATCTCCGGCACCGAGGTGTCCAAGGAGGCCAGCGACATTGTGCTGCTGGACGATTCCTTCTCCACCATTGTGAAAGCCGTGGAGTGGGGCCGTAACATCTACGAAAACTTCAAGCGGTTCATCAGCTTCCAGCTCACGGTGAACCTGGCCTCGGTCATTGTGGTTTTCACATCTATTTTGCTGGGCCTGAAAGCGCCCTTCACAGCCCTGCAGCTGCTGTGGATCAACATCATCATGGACGGCCCGCCCGCCCTGACCCTGGGCCTGGAGCCCAACTACGACGACCTGATGAGCCGCCCACCCACCAAACGGGGCGAGAGCATTGTGTCGGTGGCCATGCTGGGGCGCATTGCCATCACCGGGGTGTATATCTCCATCGTGTTCCTGTGCCAGTACATCTTCAACTTTTTGGGCGCCACCGCCGCCCAGATGCCCACCGTGCTGTTCACCCTGTTCGCGCTGTTCCAGCTGTTCAACGCCTTCAACTGCCGCGAGCTGCACAGTGCCAGCATTTTTAAGCACCTGCTTAAAAATAAGCTGATGCTGCTGGTGGTGGGCTGCACCTTCCTGCTGCAAATCCTCATCATCCAGTTTGCCGGGGCGTTCTTCGGCACCATCCCGCTGGGTTTAACCATGTGGCTCAAGCTGTTCGGCGTGGCGGCCAGCGTCATCGTACTGTCCGAGCTGGTAAAGCTGGTTTGGCGGGCGGTTGCGGCGCGGCGGCGCGCCGGCGCCGCGTAAAGCGGCCATCTGCACGAATAAGCGCCCCTGGCCTGCAGGCCGGGGGCGCTGGTTTTATGGGCCGGCAAGCGCCGGGGTAGCTTGGGGCGGCGGTGCGCCGGTTGCAAAGCTGCCCCGGACGCGAAGCGGCTGCGACAGGCTTCATGGGGCAACACAACTGGCGGCGGCCTCACTGCAGAAGCGCCTCAAAATTCCCATGCGTTTTCAGGTAGTCCCGCAGGGTGGGGTAAACGTTGCCCTGCCCAATTAAACCTACAAACCCACACCGGGTAAGCGCCGCCAAGGTGTCCTTTGCCAGCAGGGCCACCACCAGCCGTATGCCTTTTTCCTGCAGCATGCGGGCTGTTTCCAGCAGCGTTTCGCAGCCGCTGTAGTCCACGCTGGAAATGGCCGAGCCATCCAGCGCAAGCTCCCGCAGGCCGGGGTTTTGGGCCACCAGGGCATGCACCTCGGCGGTAAACTGCGCGGTGTTGGCATAATACAGGGCCGACGCAAAGCGGTACACCACCACACCCGGCCGCGCCTGGCCGCCGTCGGCTGCGGCCCGCCATTCCCGGCCGTTTGGCCCGGCCGCCAGCACCCGGTTGTGCGGGCGGTAGCTTTTGCGCACGTGCACCAGCAGCGAAAGCACCATGGCAAACAAAATGCCCTGCGCCGCGCCCACCAGCACCACCACCAGCGCGGTGGCTATTGCCACAAAAAATTCTGCGCGGCTGAAAGCGAAAATCCGCCGCAGGCCTCGTAAATCCACCAGCCCCAGCGACGCCGACAACACAATGGCCGCCAGCACCGCCGTGGGGATATATTGCAGGGGGCCCGTGAAAAACAGCAGCACCACCAGCACAATGCCGGCCAGCACCAGGTTGGCCACCTGGCTGCTGGCGCCGGCTTCGTCGGCAATCTCCGTTTTGGTGGGGCTGCCGTTGGCCACAAAGGCCCCGGTGAACGCCGCGGCCAGGTTGGCGGCGGCAAGGCCCAGGATGTCGCGGTTGGTGTCCACCGGCTCTTCATACCGCGTGGCGTACACCCCGGTGGTGGCGGCGCTTTGGGTGATGATGACCACCGCGATGGCGATGCAGGGGCCCAGCAGGGCATTCACAGCCTCCAGGCTGAACGCCGGCAGGGTAAGGCCGGGCAGCCCGCCCTGCACCGTGCCCACGGTTTCAAAAGTGCCGGCGGGGGCAAGCATGCCGGCAAGCATGCCGCCGATGATGGCCACCAGGCTGAAAGGCACACGGCGCAGCACCGGCGCTTTTTTATAGAACAGCCGCGGGATGAACACCAGGGCAAATGCAAGGGCGGCCAGCAGCAGGGTGGGGGGCTGGACAGCGCCCAGCCGGGTAAAAAAGCCCGCCAGCTTTTGCAGGCTGGAGCCTGTAAGGTTGGGGATGCCGCTTATGTCGCCCAGCTGGGAAATGGCCACCTGCACCCCGATGCCGGCCAGAAACCCGGCCAACACGGTGCGGGAGAGGAAGTTGGAAATAAACCCCAGCCGGAACAGGCGGCATACCAGCAGCAGCAGGCCCACCATCAAGGTAAGCAGGGCGGCGTAGCCGGCGTAGCCGGTGCTGCCTGCCGCGGCCAGGGGCAATACGCCCGCCGCCAAAATGGCCGCCGAAGCTGAGTCTGCCCCCACCACCAGATGGCGCGAGGCGCCAAACAGGGCAAAAGCCACCGTGGGCAGCAGCAGAATGTACAGCCCCGACACCACAGGCAGCCCGGCAATTTTGGTGTAGCCCATGTCTATGGGAATGGCCGCGGCCGCCAGTGTAACCCCGGCCAGGATATTGCGCGGCAGCGTACCGCGGGAAACCGGCAGCAGCCCCGCCAGCAGGCGGCTTGCTTTGGGCCGCTTTGTGGCCGGGGCCGTTCCTTTTCGTTTACCGTTCACATGCCACCTCATTATTGCCAGCTCACGCGGCAAGGTACCAGGAATTTAAACCCATTGGCGTTTTGCCCGGAAAAGCGCATCCCGCCGGCCAATCTGTGGGGATATGGGCCTGATACAATTCTATGCTTCGGTACGCCACGCAATATGTCGTACCTTGCTGGAAAGTGTGAACGCTGCGGGCCTGCGCCCGGGAAATGGAATAAAAATATGTGCGCTGCGCAAAAAGAGGTTCAGTGCGTCCCCGCACCAAACCTCTTTTCCCTCGGCCATCCACCTTCCTGCCGCCGCGCACAAAGGCCGGGCGGGCGGCAGGGCTTAGCCCTTTGGCAAATGCCTCACATACACATATTCCATACGCTCTATCCCATAGCCCACCGACAAATGGGCCCGTATGGATGCCGTGTTATTGGAACTGAAGCCCGTGCGTACCAGGCTTGCCCCGCTGTCAAACTGCATTTTGGCCTGCTCATAAATCATATAAGGGCCCAGCCCTTTGCCCCGCCCCTCCGGATACAGGGAAAGAATTCCGCTGGAGCCTTCGTTGTTTTTATTAAGCGGCTGTACGAAAAAACAAAAAACAGCAGTTCCCTCATAAAAACCCTGCACAATCTGGCTGCCGGCATTGTATGCGTCCGCCATCCAGTTTGCATAGCGGCGGTTGGCTGCTTCTACCGAAAAATGCCTGTCCAGAGAGATGCGGTCGGTGGTGTAGAGCAATTGGGTACGTACACGGTCATATACCGCCTGCCGCGTGGGCGCATCATCGGCTACGGCAAAGCTCACCGTGTTTTCAAATTGGGCAAAACGGTCCAGGGGGCGCAGCGCCTCGGGGCGCATTTGGGCATGAATCATGGATTCCATAAAGGTAAATCCCGCTTCCTGCATGCCCCACAAAAAGTCCGGCCTGCATACCGGCGTGCGCACCACCAGGTACTCGGTGGGCGGCAGCGCGGCCAATTGCTTGAGAAAAGCCTCAAAGGTATCGTCTTCTATGGTAATCTCGTAGCTGCCAACCCCCAAATTGCGTTTTTCATAGGCGGCGTCTTTTACAATCATAACCCTTCTCCCCTCCATTGCCGGCAGGCATACAGCCTTTGAGTCTGTTTTCAAATCTCCAAAACGCCCAAATCCAGCGTTTTCGGCGCCCCTGCCGCGTTGCTTTTTCTTGCAAACCACCAAGGTTTGCGGCGGAAAAGCGCCTTGTAGGGCCACCAACTCCGCTCGGCTTTGGTCATTTCTCCCATTTGAAAACAGCCTCAGGCTATAGCTGCAGCAGAAAAAATGCTTTGATACGGGGTCACCTCATGATACCCCAGCACAAAAATCTCCTGATAACACACAACCCCCCAAGCCACCGCCACGGCCGCCAGCATAAACCAGCGCAGTTTCTTTCGCGGTTCGCTTTTGGCAATAAGCGGAACCAGCAACAAGTGGCCCGCTTCAAAGAACCAGCAAATCCGTGTGGCCAGCGGCATCAGGTTCTGGTTCATCAAAAGCAGCAGCAAAATCAATTCGCCATAGAACAAAAAGCGGAACAACGGGTTGGTGGCGTTATCCCACTTATTGTAATATAAGAGCATCAGGGCCAGCACCAACACGTTTACCATAACATGCGCGGGGTAAAACTGGGTGGAACTGTGGAAACCGGACCCCCAATAGTGTTGGTAGGGCGTCAAGCCAATCAAAAACTCGGCCAGGGGGTACAGCCAGCTGTTCAGGCTGGTTATCAGCACCACCACGCCCACGCCCACCACCGGCCACATGGGCAGCTTTGCCAGAAAATAAAAGGCCAAAAACAGCAAGCACGAGGTATGGAACAGGGAGGCCGCAACCACGCAAATAGCAAACTTCCAAAAGCAGGGCTTGCGTATAAACCGGTACCCAAAAAACAAAATGGCAATGCCCATAAATTGGCGAACGCCATTCATGCTGATGAAATAGCACTCCGTTAACAAAAACAATAAAACACTGTACCACGGAATTTCCGACAGGCCATAGATGCCGGCGAAGAAAAAGCCCACCACCACGGCACTGCTGATGACAAACATCCAGGTTGGCCCGCCCCCAAAAAGCTGAATGACCTTAACAATAAACCAGAATCCCACTTCAGCCGCGTCATTGAAGGGCCCCAGGTTTTCCTGGGGCACCCAGTCAAAAAAAGGGCGGTAGGTATAAAAATAGTCCGTTCCCACATCGTAGCGCAAGCCAGACACGAGAAAAAGGGGCATGGCTGCCGCAATGCCCAGCAAAATGTAAACCAGCAAGCCGGCATGCCTGGGCGAAAGGTGCCCCTTTAAAAGCGGGGCCGCTTTGCCGGCAACCCACCCTTGCAGCGCCTTTGCCGCGGCCGTAAGGCCCACAGCCCACAGCCCGGCCACAAGATAATAAACGATGATGGACCGTCCCCTTCCGTGCAAGATGAAAGCAATGCCGCTTACAGCGTACCACGAGAAGAAAAAAACAGCAAGACCGCCGCTGCGCCTGCCGGCCACCGGGCCGCACGCCTGCCGTTTCCCCGGGCACAAGCATTTATTCCCTGCCATACCGTGCCGTGCCCGGTTACCGCCGCATGCCTGCCGGCGTATTGCCCTGTGCGGGCCGGGCGGCTGTGGCATGCGGGGGTGGCAATCGTGGCTGTAACATTGTATAATACGCACATATCGCCCGCAAACCAAACCACAGGGAGACACACCCAATGAAAGACTTCGCAGGTAAAATACTGCTCATCACCGGGGGCACCGGCAGCTTCGGCAACGCCGTGCTGAACCAGTTTCTGTCCTCTGATATCGCCGAGATCCGCATATTCAGTCGCGATGAAAAAAAACAGGACGACATGCGCAAGCGCATTGCGCACGATAAGGTCAAGTTTTTTATTGGCGACGTGCGCGAGCCCCAAAGCATCAAATTTGCCATGCAGGGCGTGGATTATGTTTTCCACGCAGCCGCACTGAAGCAGGTTCCCAGCTGCGAGTTTTTCCCCATGGAAGCCGTGAAAACCAATGTCATCGGCACAGACAACGTCCTCAACGCCGCCATCGACGCAAAGGTGCGAAAGGTCATCTGCCTTTCCACCGACAAAGCCGCCTACCCCATCAACGCCATGGGCACCAGCAAGGCCATGATGGAAAAGGTGGCGCGCGCCAAAGTGGGCATTGCCGGCGATACCCTTATATGCTGCACACGTTACGGCAACGTTATGGCCAGCCGCGGCAGTGTCATCCCGCTGTTCATCCAGCAAATCAAAGCCGGCAAACCCATTACCATCACCGACCCCGCCATGACGCGTTACCTCATGAGCCTTGACGAAGCCGTGGCCCTGGTGGTATTTGCCTTCCAAAACGCCCAGCCGGGCGATCTTTTCGTCCAGAAAAGCCCGGCGTCCACCATTGCCGACCTGGCCACCGCCGTGCAGCGGCTTTTTGGCGATACCGGCATGCGCACCATAGGCTCCCGCCATGGCGAAAAGCTTTACGAAACCCTGCTTACCACCGAGGAGCGCGTGCACAGCGAGGACCTTGGCGGCTACTTCCGCGTACCCGCCGACAACCGGGATCTCAACTACGACCAGTATTTTGTAGAGGGCGTGGAGCATGGCGACGACCCCGAGCCCTATACCAGCCACAACACCCGCCGCCTCACCGTGGACGAAGTGGTTGAAAAGCTGAAGACGCTCAGCATCGTTCAGGGCGCGTTGGCCGGCCAAAGCGAAAAAGCGTAATTACGTTTTTTATAAGAATGCGCGTGCCGGCCTGCCCCGCGGGGCTTTCTTGTAATTCCCCCTACTTTTGGCTAAAATGCTTTTATGTAATACCAACTGCGAGGACATCGTATATGCCACAACTGCACCGCCGTGCAGATGCCGCGCCCCGGCGCCGGCACGGTGCGCTAACCAAAAAAAACCTGCTCATCACGGCCGCCATTGCATTGGGCGGCCTGCTTGTGGCGCTGTGCGTGTTTTTGGTGGCGGTACGGCCCCTGGCCGCCCAACCCACCCAAAAAGGTGCGCTGGGCACCACCACCAAAGGCACCACACCCGCCCTGCAGCCCGGCGAAGGGGTAGAGCAGGTGCTTTACTGGCCAGACATCTTGGCCGGTTTTTCCGTGCGTGTGGGCACCGCCGGGCAAACGCTGCCCCATGTTACACTAAGCGGCGTGGTAATGGATGAAGCGGGCGAGCTGCTGTGTACCTTTGAGCAAAGCTACAGCAGTGTAAAGCACCGAAGCTGGCTGTACGTGCCGTTTGGCGCGCCGGTGCAGGCCGCCAGCGGCTATGTAAAAATCGCGTTGTCCGCACAGGGCTTTTCCGCGGAAGAAAACAGCTTGAAGTTCTTCCTCTCAGACGATGCGTCCGCCCCCTGCGTGGTAAGCGGGCAGGAGCAGGCCCGCAGCCTGGGCATGCGGCTGTACGGTACCTCGGGCTTTGTAACCGCCTACTATTGGGCCGTGGCCCTGCCGCTGGTGCTGCTGGCCGCCCTGATGTGGTTGCTTATTTTCGCTTTTAACGCGCGCCCACAAAATGTTTTTCTGGTGGCCGCCACGGTTTTGGGCCTCTGCTTCACTTTTGCCTACCCGCCCTATGCCATGAACGACGAATGGACGCACCACATCCCCAACACCTTTTATTATTCCAACCTGTTTTTGGGGGAAAACACCGCCGTTACGGCGGAACGCACCTTTGAAAACCGCGCGGAGGACGTGAAGGACGGTTTTGCCAACACCTACCCCCAAAGGGAACAGTATTACCATATTTATGCCAATCTGTTCAAAGGGGAAGCAAACCCCGGTGAAACGGTAACAACCAAACTGTCCCTGGTGGGCCAGGCCTACCAGTATATACCGCAAACACTGGGCGTTACCGTGGCGCGGGTATTGGGCATGGGGCAGGTACCCACCCTGTACATGGGCCGCCTGTTCTCGCTGCTGGGCTATGTGGCGGTGCTGTACGCCACCATACGCCTGGTGCCGTTTAAAACGCTGTTCACCCTGCTGGGCCTGGTGCCCTATACGCTTTACCTTGCCGGCGGGTTCACGTACGACCTGTCCATCATCATGCTGGCCTATTTCTTTATTGGCTATGTGCTGTATCTTGCCTACACCAAGCCCCGAATGGCCTGGACGGACATTCTGGTGCTGGCGGTGGCGGGCCTTTTGCTGGCGCCGCTTAAATACATCTATATCCCCATCCTGCTGCTGCCGCTCATCATCCCCAGGGACAGGTGGCTGCGCCCCTGGCTGAAAAAGGCCTTCTGCATTGTGCTGGCGGCCGGCGGGGTGCTGGTGCTGGGGTATTATATTTGGACGGCCTCGGCATATGACGCCGCGTGGATGCCGGCCCAAACGGCAGACACCCCATGGAAGGACCCCGAGGGCGCCTACACCTATGCCGCCCTGCTGAAAGACCCCGCCACCCTGGTGCGCCTTTTGGGCGCCACGACGCTGGACGGGCTGGCCGAACTGCTGCTGGGCCTAGGGGCCGTGCAGTGGTACGAGCTGCCGCTGTGGCTCACCTGCGGCTTTGCGGTGCTGCTGGTGCTCAGCGTTGCCCCGGTGGCCGGCGAAGACCCCCCCCTGCTGGTGCGGCGCGGCCAAAAGGCCGTGATGGGCCTTTCCGCCGCCGGGGTTTACCTGCTGGCCCTGGTGGCCGCGCTTACGTGGACATACATCGGCGCCTACTACATCCGCGGCGCGCAAGACCGCTACTTCGTTGCCATCCTCCCGCTGGTGGTGCTTTTGGCTCGCGGCCTGTTCTTGCGCCGCAAGAATAACGACAAGGTTTTGATATACACGGCGGTGGGCTTCAATATCTACGCGGTGGGCTTCCTGCTGTTGGCCGGGCTAAGCAGCCGCGGCGCACTGCGTGGCGGGGTATAGCGCATGATGAGTGGACAGCAGCGTGCGACCTACTGCTTTTTCAGCGCCCAGTACCGCCCCACCGTGGGCGGGGTGGAAAACCATACCCACTACCTGGCCGAGGAAATCGTCACCCATGGCGGGCAGGCCATTATTGTCACCAGTGCGCTGAAAGGCCTGCCGGAGCATGAGGTATTACCCAGCGGCGTGGAGGTGTTTCGCCTGCCTTCCCTGGGGCTGGGGGGCGGCCGCCTGCCCCTGGTGCTGCACACACCAAAAACCCACCGCCTGCTAAAAATGCTGGACATGCGCGGCATAGACCGCGTGGTGGTGCAAACACGGCTGTACCTGCTGTGCCTGCTGGGTGTGAACTACGCCCGCCGCCGGGGCCTGCCGGCCATTGTTATCGAGCATGGCGCCCAGTATACCACCACGGGCAACCGCCTGGCAGACGGGTTGCTGGGCGTGTACGTACGCTGGCTTTTTGGGCGGGTGCGGCGGCGCTGCGGGCGCTTTTATGGGGTGTCCCAAAGTGCCTGCAGCTGGCTCTCCGCCCATGGCGTGGCGCCCAGGGGTATTTTGCACAATGCGGTAAGCCTGCCGGCAGTAAGCGCGGCGCTGGCCAAAGCCGGCCCCGATTATCGCAAAATGCATGGAATACCGCCAAATTGCCTGCTGCTGTCCTTCGCGGGGCGGCTTATCCCCAAAAAGGGCATTTTAGAGCTGGTACAGGCCGTGCAGGCCGCCAATCAAACGCAGCCTGCCGGGGTATTTTTGCTGGTGGCGGGCGAGGGCGAGCTGCTGGAGCCGCTGCGGGCCCAGGCGCCCCCGGGCGTAGCCCTGCTGGGCCGGCTGGATTTCAACGCCATGATGCACCTGTATGCCCAAACAGACATTTTTTGCCTGCCCACGGCGCTGGATGAAGGGCTGCCGTCGTCGCTGCTGGAGGCGGGCGCCTGCGGAACCTTTGTGCTGGCCACAGACAGAGGCGGGGTGCGGGAAATAGTGCCCGATGATGCACACGGCGCGCTTTTGGCAAACAACGCGCCGGCCACACTGTGTGCCGGCATACAGCGGGCCGCCGCAAACCCCGGCTGGCGCACAGGGGCGGCCGCGGCACTGCGGCAGCGCGTGGCAGCACAGTTTTCATACGCGGCGCTTTATGAGCGCTTGAACAGTATTACCTGGGGGGATGCGCAATGAGGCTGCTGGTGATCATCCCCGCGTTCAACGAGGCGGAAAACCTGGTGCCGGTGGTGGAAAACCTGAAAAGCACCTGCCCGGCCTATGACTTTGTGGTGGTGAACGACGGCAGCAGCGACGGCACGCCCGCGCTGTGCCGCCGGCACGGCTACCCGCTGCTGGACCTGCCGGTGAACCTGGGCCTGGCCGACGCCGTGGGCACGGGGATGAAATACGCCTACAAACACGGTTACGACGCAGCGGTGCAGTTTGACGCAGACGGGCAGCACCTGCCCCAATATTTGCCACCTATGCTGAAAAAAATAGCGGCAGGGTATGACATTGTGCTGGGCAGCCGTTTTGTAGAGAAAAAAAAGCCCATGAGCCTGCGCATGGTGGGCAGCCGGCTCATCTCCTGGTCTATCCGGCTTACCACGGGCCAAAGCCTGACGGACCCCACCAGCGGCCTGCGCATGTACAGCCGCCGCATTGTGCGCGAGTTTGCCACGCAGATAAACCACGCGCCCGAGCCGGACACCATCAGCTACCTGATACGTAAAGGGGCGAAAGCCGCCGAGGTACAGGTGGAGATGGCCGAACGCACGGCGGGGGAAAGCTACCTGGGCTCGATAAACTCTGTGAAATATATGCTGCGCATGGGTGTTTCCATTGTGCTGGTGCAGTGGTTCCGCGGGGGCAGCTTGCCCGAAGACGATAACAACGCGCAAACAGGCAGGGAGGGCTGACGATGGGCTGGGAAATTCGTGTGGTATTGCTGGCGGGGGCCTTGTTATCCCTGCTGTATTTCCTGTACCAGATACGCAAAAACCGCATGCAGATAGACTATGCCATTTTCTGGAGCCTGCTGAGCGCGGTGCTGCTGGTGCTGGGCATCTTCCCCAACATCGTTATTTGGGCGGCGGCGGTGCTGCGCGTGGAAAGCCCTGCCAACCTGCTGTTTGCGGGTATTATCTTTGTGCTTATCTTCAAGCTGTTTACCACCACGGTAAAGCTTTCAAAGATGAACCGGCAAATTACCGAGATGGCCCAGCGCATGGCGGTGGATGGGGTGGAGACAAAGGACATGCCGCCCGAAACGAACGGGGGGCGCGGCGGCGCGGAAGGCGGCGGCCATTGAGGCCCGTGCGCTGAAAAACCGGCCGCATTGGGCGGTGCGCCGCGTGACCATTCCGTTTTGCCGCAAAGTGCTGCGCTTGGTTAACTGCGCAGGCTGCGCTTTAAAATCAGCGGGCCGTTTTTAGGTTGGCTGGCTGTATAATATGAGGAGGAACGCTTGGCATCAAGTGATTTATGGGGGAATAATGAAATTTTTTGACTTTTCGAAAGAGCCCGGCCAGGTGCTGCATAAAAAAACCGGCACCGGCGTGCCGCTGCTCAGTATCATCACGGGGTTTTACAACGCGGCAGAGCACTTTGAGCAGACCTTCAACAGTGTGATGAACCAAACCTTCCCTTGGTTTGAATGGGTCATCGTCAACGACGGTTCCACCCGGGCCGAGGATGTGGCTTATATGGAGAACCTGGCGCAGACGGACGCCCGCATCCGCGTGATCCATCAGGAGAATGGCGGCCTTTCCGCCGCAAGAAACAAAGCGATAGAGGCCAGCAAAACCGACATCGTGCTGCCGCTGGATGCCGACGACCTGCTGGAGCCCACGGCTTTGGAGATGCTGTATTGGGCGCTTTTGGCAAACCCCCAAGCCAGCTGGAGCTATTGCGATGTGGTGGGCTTCGGCGGGCAGTATTACCAGTGGAAAAAGCCCTTCAACGCCGATAAAATGCGCACCGAAAACCTGCTGGTGGCCACGGCGGCCATTCGCAAGCAGGCCGTGCTGGAGGTGGGCGGCTACCTGGTGGCAGACCATCACATCAACGAAGACTGGGTTTTGTGGCTGGAACTGCTGGCGCGCGGGCACTTCCCCGTGCATGTCAACCAATACGCTTTTTGGTACCGCCGCCAGGAAAGTGGTATGCTCAGCAGTATCCATAAGGATAAAGAGCTGCAAAAAACAGCGGCCCGCCTGGTGGCGCAAAAAGCGGCGCTTATAAAAGAACCGGAAAAGATTGTGCCGGTGGAGTATCCGCTGAAGCGGAACTACCCCGCCTTTACCGCGCCGGTGGTGGATGTGTGGGAGCACCGCGTTGACCGCGACACCGGCAAGATACACGTCACCTTTGTGTTCCCCTGGCTGGAGATGGGCGGGGCCGACCTGTTCAACCTGAACCTGATTGCCGGGCTGGACAGAAACCGGTATGCGGTGAGCATTTTACTGACACAAGCGGCCGCGCATACCTGGCGCAGCCGCTTTGAAGCGCAGACAGACGAAATATTCTTCCTGCCGGATTTTTTGGATATCGACCACATGGCCGCTTTTTTTCACTACTATCTGCAAACGCGCCAAAGCCAGCTGCTGTTCGTTTCCAATTCAGCGCTGTGCTATGGGCTGGTGCCCTGGATAAAAACCCAATTCCCCGGCCTGCCGGTGGTGGACTATGTACACATGGAGGAATGGTATTGGCGCAACGGCGGCCATGCCCGCAGCTCGGGGCAGCTGGGCGGCATTCTTACCAAAACCTATGTGTGCAACGAAAATACCCGCAAGGTGCTGCTGGATATCTTTGGCCGCCATCCGGACACGGTTGAAACGGTTTATATTGGTGTAGACGAAACGGTGTTCGACCCGCAAACCGTGCCTGCAGGGCAGGTGTACCAGGAGTTTTCTTTGGCGGAAGGCCGCCCCATCGTGTTATTCCCGTGCCGGATGGCGGCGCAGAAGCGCCCCTTCCTGATGCTGGAGATTGCCAAGCAGATGAAGGCCCATGGCTCGCCCGTGGCCTTTGTGGCCGTGGGCGACGGCCCCGATTCCGGCGCCCTGGAGGCGGCGGCCCGGCAAATGGGCCTGCGCAATACGGTATACTTTGCCGGGCGCCGCAGCGACATGCGCCCCTTCTACAAGGATGCGGCCGTAACACTGATATGCTCGGTAAAAGAAGGGCTGGCACTGACGGCGTACGAATCCCTGGCCATGGCGGTGCCGGTGGTTACCAGCGACGTGGGAGGCCAGGCGGAGCTGGTGAACGACAGCTGCGGCCGGGTGGTACCGCTGCTGGTGAAAGAGGAAGACTACAAGGACGACCGCGAGTTCCTGCCCGAAGAAATAGACCTTTACGAAAAAGCCCTCAACGCAGTGCTGGGCGACGCGGCGCAGCACGGGCAGATGTGCGAAAACGGGCGCAAGCGCATCCTTTCAGGGTTTTCCCTGCACCGCATGCAAAGCTATTTCAACGCAGAACTGGCCCGCGTGGCAAACGCAGCGGCCGAACAGCCGCTTGTGGTAACGGAGGGGCTGGCCAACATGGCAACGGAGCTGGCCATGTTGGCCGCCGAATGTGAAAAAGGCTTTTCCAGGGCATTCAAGGCCGATGTGGGGATGGTGGACAGCAAGGTCTACCGGCTGGCGGTGCGCATCCTCAATTTCCTCAACTACCATCCCCTCGGGTTTAAAATCGGGCGCATACTGCGGCCCTTTTCGGCCAAGGAGCAGGTCGAGTGATCCATCTTGCCGTATATATTTGTGCCGGTAAGCTTACCCGTTCCGGAAAGGAACCGGTTTTATGAAGGACGCGCACTCCCTTGTATTTACCGTGGATGACGTCAATTACCGCGGCGGCGCCCACGTGGCCACGCTGCAGCAGGTGGCGTATTTTGCGGCGTTGCCGCACGTGCGGGTAACCGTGCTAAGCCTCACCCCGCCCGGGCAGGCTTTGCTTGCGCGCCTGCCGGCGGTGCGCTGGCTTGTGCCCCGGGGCGGCATGGCCGGGCGAAAACGCCAAATCCGCTGGCTGCTGAAACAGGTGCGCCCCGGCGATACCGTTTGTGTTCCGTTTGAAAATTCCGTATTTCGCGGCGGGGTGGCACGGCTGCGCTGCCGCAAAAAGATACAGTGGTTCCACATTGACTACGCCCAATGGCGGCTGGCAAACGGCAGCCCGCAAAGCGCGCTGGCGGGCGACGCGCACCTGTATGCGGGCTTCGACCAGCTGGTGTTTGTTTCCCGCCAGGCCCGCCACGGGTTTTTGCGGCTCTATCCACAGTTTTCCGGCAAGTGCGCCGTGTGCCATAACCTGCTGGGGGAAGCCCAGGTGAAAATGGACGCGGCGCTGCCCCTGGCCCCGGGGCAGGTGCGGTTTTCAGCCGGCGCCGGGGTTTTGCGGCTGGTAACGGTGGCCCGGCTGAACAATGCCCACAAAGGCATAGGCCGTTGCCTGCTGGCGGCAGACGCGCTGCGCCGCCGGGGTTATGCGTTTGAGTGGCTGTTTATTGGCGGCGGAGAGCCCGAGGAAGCGGCCCTGCTGCGCGGGATGGCACGGGAGCTGGAACTGGGTGATAGTGTGCGCTTTGCCGGGCACCTGGAGAACCCCTTTCCTTTGGTGGCGGCCGCCGATGTATGCTGCCAGTTTTCCTATTATGAGGGCATTGCCAACACCGTGTTTGAAGCGATGATGGTGGGAACGCCTGTAATAGCCACCGCCGTAAGCGGGGTAGACGAGCAACTGGCGCCGGGCCAGGGCTGGGTGGTGGAAAACCGCCTGGAGGCCATCATCGCCGGGCTGGAAAGCCTGCTGGGGCACAGCGGCCCCGCACGGGTGGCAGCCGCCCGGGCGGCCTTGGCCGCATACCAATACCCGGTGCGGCAGGTACAGGAGCAAATGGAGGCCATTATGCTGAGTGACGAAGCGCAGGGCAGCCCGCAAGAAGCAAAAGCACCCGCTGTTTCCGTGGTGGTGCTGGCCTACAACGTGGCGGCCTACCTGCAGCAGTGCCTGGCCTCCCTGGCCGGGCAAACGCTGGCGGATATCGAGGTGCTGGTCGTCAACGACGGCTCTACCGACGCCTCCGGAGAGATCATTGACGCTTTTGTACAGCGCTACCCCGGGAAGTTTTACCGGCTGGACAAGGAAAATGGCGGCCCCGGCCCGGCGCGCAACCACGGCCTGGCCCATGCGCGGGGCGATTATGTGGCCTTTGTGGACGGCGACGACTGGGTGGAGGCCGGCATGCTGCAAACGCTGCTGGCGGTGGCGGTGGAAAACGGCTGCGATATTGTGCAGGCAGACCTGTACGGCGAAGACGACCGCAGCGGCAGCCAGGTACAGGAACACGCCCCCTTTGCAAAAGAAGGCCTGCTGGACCGCCGGGAACTGATGCGCCTCGCCACCCGCCCGGTGGTTACATCGGCCTGCACCAAGCTGTACCGGCGGGCGCTGTTTGCACAGCGGGCTTTTCCCGGCGGCTGGTACGAGGACCTGGCCTTCCTGCCGGTGCTGCTTTCTTATGCACAGCGGGTGTATTACCTGCCAATGTGCCTGTATCATTACCGGTGGCATCGCGAGGGGTCTATTCAGAACAGCCGCAATGATGCCAAAACAAGGGATATTTATGCGGCCATGGCGCAGGTGCTGCAAAACGTAAACCCCGCGTTTGCGCAGGAAGCCGCTTTTTCGGTGTACGACCATTGCTGCCGGTTCTATGACAGCCAGCCCGATTTGAACGCCCCCACACTGGCGTTTCTGGCGGAAAACCAGGCCTATTTTATTGCCAACCCACTGGTGCGGGCCGCCACCGAGCGGGGGGAACTGCCCAGGCTGTGCCCCGGCGCCCCGGTAATTCCGCCGGTGCTGTATTACTGCGGGCCGCTGCCTATGGATATGCCGCAGCGCCTGGCTGCCTGGCAGCGGGTGCTGCCGGGGTTTGAACTGCGGCAGATCACCGCGGCAGAATGCCCTGTTTTGGCGGATGCCGGGCCTTTATGCGAAAATAACCCGCAAAAGCGCGCCGAAATAGCGGCCTATGCGGGTTGCCAAATGCTGGTACAAACCGGCGGGCTGTATGTGGATGTCTATACGGAGCTCGCCCAGCCCATGGGAAGCCTGCTGGGGTATTCCCTGGTGGCCGGGTTTGAAACCCACGCGGGCCTGCACACGCATGTGCTCGGGGCCAGCAGGGGCAACGCCATTTTGGCAAAAGCCTTGGCCCGCTGCGAAAAAAGTGGTTTCCCCGCCGCGGGCAGCCGCAGTATGGGCCAGTGCCTGGCCGACGTGCTGGTGGCCGAACACGGCCTGCAGCAAACCGGCGCCTATCAGATATTGCCCGGGCGGGCGGCCGTGTTCCCGGCCAGCTGGCTGGCGGTGGACGTGGGCGACGGCCGGTGCGCCGCGGCCTATGCCTATGAAAAAGCCCTCCCGCAGGCGGGTGGCTTGCGCAGGCAGCGGATATTGCAGGATTATTTCCAGTACCCCGTGCTGCGGGGGCTGGCTTTGAAGCAGCCGCTGCCGGGCAATGGTATTGAAACGGATGCCCCCGGCCTGCCCTACGAGGTGGTGGACCGGGTGATTGGCCGCTATGGCGCCGGGGTGGTGCTGCGCCAGCTGGCCAAGGCCCTGCTGCGCTTTGTGCTGCCAGGCCGGTGGTATCAAAAGCTGGAGGACCGCGCCATGTAATTACAGTCTGTTCTCAAATCTCCAAAATGCCCAAATCCAGCGTCTTCACCCGCGCTTCTGCTTGGAACAACACCCCGCATGCCTGCGCGAAAGCGCCTTGAACCGCCGGCAAATCCGCTCGGCTTTGGTCATTGCTTCCATTTAAAAACAGGCTCTGGCGTACCCGGCCATAGGTTCGGGGCTATAACGCCGAGAAAAGATCTTCCAACCGGGCCAGGGTGGCCTGGTTTTGCGGGCCGGCGCCTGCCATATTTTGCCGAAAGGCCCGCAGCTGATGCGGGTCTTTTATCATGCCGGCCAGAACGGCTGCCGCCCTTTGCGCAAGGTCATTGCCAAGGGGCAGCAGCCGCCCGGTTTGCCCGTCGCATATTTGGTCGGGGATGCCGCCCACCTGCGTGGCCACCACAGGCACCCCCAATACCCCGGCTTCGTCAATGGTAACCGGCGTGCCCTCGTAGCGGGAAAGCAGCACCATCACGTCGCAGGCGGCCAACAGGGGGTAGGGGTTGTCCATCTGCCCGGTAAGTATCACCTTATCGGCAAGGCCTTCGGCCTGTATGCGTTTCCGCACGTGTTGCGCCAGGCGGCCGTCCCCCACAAGGTACCAGTGGTAAGCGTGTCCCTCCCGGGCCAGCCGCCCCGCGGTATCCAGCAGGGCGTCCAGGTTCTTCTCGGCCTCCAGGCGCCCGATGGTGATGAGATTAAAAGGCGCAAGCGCCGTGCTTTGGGCCAGGCCCGCCCCCGCCTTTTGGCGGATGGTATCCTCAGCCACCAAATTGCGGATGCTGTGGGTTTTCCCGGCAAGCGCGGGGTAAAGGGCCAAAAAGCCGTCGCGGCAAAGCGCGCTCAGGGTAACCACCGCGTCAAACCCGGCATACAGGCTGGCGTCGTGGCGGGTCATGCGGCGGGCCCACAGGGTATAGTTTTTCCAGCGGGCGTAGTCGGTGTGTATCCACTGCACCTTCCGGGCCTTTTTCAGTTGTGCGGCCAGCGGGCGAAACATCGACGCCTCGCTGGCAACCACCACAATGTCGTAGTTGTCCATCACCGGCAGCAGGGGGCCGCCAAACAGCTTCAGGTTAAAAGCCTCCTGCCGTTGGGCAATAATGGCGCGGGCCTGGCGCAGCTTAAGCAGGCGCTGGCCCAAGGTGTAGCCCCGCCCCACAAGCACCTGCCCCAGGGGGTGGTGCAGGCTGTTCAGCGGCTGCAGGGCAGAAGTGTCCACAAAAGGAATGCCGGCGAACAAGGCCCGGGCCTCAGGTCCCGCCGGATGCAGGGACAGGGCCGACACGTCAAAACGGCCCTGCAGTGCCCGGGCCTGCAGGGCCGTGGCGTTTCGCACACCGCTGGGGTAATTTACATCATCCAATAGATATAGGATACGCTTTTTTGCGCCCGGCTCAGGCATTGGTCAAGCCTCCCTTTCGGCAATAAGGGCCTCAAACTCAACAAGGCCCGCCGGCAATTGGCCGCTGCGGGCGGCGGCGCCGGCGGCCAGCCGGCCGCGCAGGGTGGCGTCTGCCAAAAAGCGCTCCAGCGTATCGGCAATGGCCTCGGCTGTAAAATCACACAGCAGGCCGTCCACGCCTTCGGCAATTTGCGCCAGCGCGCCCGAGGTGCGGGTGGCCAGCACCGGTTTGCCCAGCGCCAGGGCTTCGGTGATAACCATAGACCAGCTCTCCGAATCGCTGAAAACCGTCAGGGCCTCCGCCTTTTGCATCATGCTGTAGGGGTTTTCGCGCGCGCCCAGCATAAAGCAGCGGTCTTCCAGCCCGGCGGCGCGAATGGCCGTGCGCAGTTGGTGGGCCAGCTGCCCGTTTTCCTGCAGGATACCGGCATTCAGCCACAGAAAATCCACCCCGCGCTGCTTCAGCAGGGCCATGGCCTGCACCTGCCGCAGGTGGTTTTTCTCCGGGCGCACATTGGCACAGGTGAACACTACCGGCAGGCCCCGGGCAAAAAAGGCTTCATCCTCGGGCTGCAAACCGGCGGCGGCAAACTGCCGCACGGTGGCCGCATCCACCACATTATGCACGCAACGGCTTTTGCCGCGCAGGGCAGGCCAGGCCGCCTCGCTGCTTTTGCGGGAATCCTCCGACACGAACAGGTAGCAGGTGAAGGCGCTGTCCCACTTAAAATACTGCTTGCCCCGGAAATAGGGGGCTTTGTCCAGGTCTGCGTGTATCCAGGCGGCTTTGTGCGCAGCCTGCACCCGGCGGGCAACAAAGGCGGGGGAACTCCATTCGCCAACCTGAAAAGCCCAGGCATAGCCCCCCTCCCGCAGCATGGCGGCGGCCCGCCTGTGTTGCCCAGGGGTGTTGTGCCAGGCGCGCACAAGCGCGCCCCTTTGGCGCTCTGCCTGCATAAAATTGTGCACCCGCACCCAGGCCGGCACCTGCGCCAGCAGGCTTTGCTGGCCGGAGGCGAGGGGTTGGTCGTTCAGCACCAAAAAATCCACATCATACTTTTCCGGCGGCAGGCTGTGAAACAACTGGAGCAGGGCTGTTTCAGCCCCGCCCTTGTAAAATTGCGTTATGACGAACAGTAACCGGGTTTTCATTCGGAAAGCCCTCCCTGGTTGCCCTGGTTGCCCGTCAGGGCCTTAAATTCGGCAAGGCCTGCCGGTGGCCGCCGGCCGCTGGCAGCGGCACCGGTGGCCAGCCGGCCGCGCAGGGCGGCGTCTGCCAAAAAGCGTTCCAGCGTGTCGGCCATGGCCTCGGCGGTAAAACCACACAGCAAGCCGTCCACGCCATCGGTAATTTGCGCCCGCGCGCCCGAGGTGTGGGTGGCCAGCACCGGTTTGCCCAGTGCCAAAGCCTCGGTAATCACCATCGACCAGCTCTCATGGTCACTAAAAACGGCCATGGCGTCGGCCTTTTGCATGTACCCATAGGGGTTTTCCCGTTCGCCCAAAAGGAAAAAACGCTTTTCCAGCCCGGCAGCACGAATGGCCGCCTGAAGCTGTGGTATCAGTTGCTCCCGGTTGTAGGTGGCTCCCACGTTCAGCCAGATAAAATCCAGCCCGCGCTGCTTCAACAGGGCCATGGCCTGTACCTGCCGCAAATGGTTTTTCTCGCGGCGGATATTGGCGCAGGTGAGCACCACGGGCAGCCCTTGCGAAAAATAAAGCGTGTCTTCTGGAAAGATACCGTCCTCGGCTTTGCCGCGAATGGCATCAGCGTCTATCACATTGTGTATGCAGCGGCTTTTCCCCCGCAAAGCAGGCCAGGCTTTTTCGGCGGCAACGCGGGAATCGTCAGACACAAAAAGATAGGTCTCGTAGGCATTGTTGTGCTTGAAATACGCCTCCCCCCGAAAATACGCGGCCTTGTCCAGGTCGGCGTGTACCCAGGCAGCCTTGTGCGTGGCTTGCACGTACCGGGCCACCCATTCCTGCGGCGTCCATTCGCCGTAGGAAAAAGCCCAGTCGAACACTTGGCCCCGCACGGCCCGGAAAGCGCCAAAAACCGGCCGTTTGCCTGTCAGCTTTTCCCAGGCCCTGGCCAGCACCTCCAGGCCAATGCGCACGATGTTGGGGCGTTTGGCGGCGGGGTTCAGCAGGTGTACCCAGGGGGGAACATCGCCCACAAGGGACACAACGCCCGGCCAGCGCAGCTGGTTTGCCAAAAGCACATACACGTCGGCGGCATCCGGCCCCAAGGCCCGCAGCAGGTTTAGCAGCGCGGTTTCAGCGCCGCCCTTGTAAAGCTGCGGTAACACAAACAATACTTTAGGCCGCTCCGTCATAAGGCCCCCCTGGCCAAGCCATACTCAGCCGGCACCATACTCTTCCAGTACCTCCAGCCCACCCATGCGCTTGACGCGGCCGTCTTCCAGCCAGATGATTCTTTTGCAGATAGACGCCACCTGCGTTGCCGAATGGGAGACAAACAGCACCGTGGCGCCGTTGTCAATAATCTCCTGGGTACGCGCCAGGCTTTTTTCCTGGAACTTGTAATCGCCCACGCTAAGCACTTCGTCCAAAATCAGGATATCCGGCTGGCTGACGGTGGCAATGGCAAAGCCCAGCCGGGCCGTCATACCGGAGGAGTAGTTCTTAATAGGCACGTCCAAAAATTTTTCCAGCTCGGCAAACTCAATGATGCTTTGCACCTGGGTTTTCATGAAAGAGCGCGGATACCCCAGCACGGCGCCGTTCAGGAAAATATTCTCCCGGGCGGTCAGGTCCAGGTCGAACCCGGCGCCCAGTTCAATCATCGGCGCAATGGCGCCATGGGTCGTAATCGTCCCCCGGGAAGGTTCCATCACCCCGGAGATGGCTTTCAGCAGGGTGCTTTTGCCGGAGCCATTCAGCCCGACTATCCCCACCGCCTCGCCCGGCTTGATGGCGAAGGATACGTCATTCAGCGCCCAGAACTGCTGGTGGTGCAGTTTATGTTTTACCTTCTGGATGAAGTAATCTTTCAAGTTGTCAATTTTCTGGTTGCTGATATTGAAACAAATGGAAAGATTGCTTACTTCTACAGCGTTCAAGTGCGGCACCTCATGCTATATGTAGAATATAAAAGACTTTTGCAGCCGGCGGAAGGTGAACCACCCAATGGCCAGCATGCCCAGCCCGATGCCCAAGCAAAACAGGTTAAGCTGCAGCGAAGGCAGTGTCCCATACAAAATAATGTTCCGGCTATAGTTTACCAGGTGGAACATGGGGTTAAAATTCATCAGTGTGGCGGCAAAGCCGCCCAGCTTGTCATCCGGGTAAAAGATGGGGGTCAGGAACATCCAGGCGTAAACGGCCACCGAATAGATAAAGCACAAATCGCGGAACCGTGTGCCCACCGCCGCCAAAAACAACGACAACCCGGCCGAAAAAAGGCAGGTGTATACCAGCAACACCGGCAGCAGGAGCAGGGTGGCGTGAAAGGGCGTGCCGGTAACCAACATGATGATGAACATGGCAATGATGGAGAAAAGGGCGTTTACCAGGGCGGTAAACACTTTTGAAAGTGGAAACATATATTTGGGAACATATACTTTTTTCAGCAACGATGCATTGGAAATGATGGAATACATGCCATCGTTGGTGGCCTCGCTGTTCAGCGTAAAAATGATGTACCCGCTCAGGTAGTAGATGGGGTAATTGGGGATATCGTTTTCAAACATGTAGGAAAACACAATGGTCATGACCACCATCATCAGCAGGGGCGACAGCACCGACCATAGCAGCCCCAACAGCGAGCCGCGGTATTTCACCTTGATATCCCGGGCCACCAGCTCCTGCAGCAGGGCGGAATAGCGGTGGCGCGGGTGTTTGAATGGAGCGGACGGACTTGCGCTCACAGGGTCAACACCTTTCTTAGAACTTGTATTCAACCGATGAAATGTGTTAGCTTTTCGAGCAAAAATTTCTCAGATCAAGAAGGAGGATTGAGCAATCCTTGGTGGATTGCGATTGACGACGACGCAGAACTGGGAAATTTTTGCCGAAAAGATGACCATTGAATGGTTGCATACAAGT
>JAAYCI010000105.1 GCA_012729855.1 Oscillospiraceae bacterium | reverse complement strand
TGCATTAGTAGGAGCTGAACCATAGCATAAAGCCTGGAGCAAACAAATTTTCCCGCGCCCGGTTCTGGGGTGCCTCGCAGAGGCGCACCAGAACCGCAAGAGCGAACGGAGTGAGCGAGGCGTGGGTGCAAACTTCCCACCTGCAGCAAACCTGGGGCGAGCGCCCCCACCACAATGACCGCGCACCAGAACCGCAAGACTGTGCCCCGCAGCGACTGTTCCAAGCAAAAGAGGTTAGAACAATGTCTGAATATTTCCACTCCGTTACACTGGACAAGGACAAGTGTAAGGGATGCATCAACTGCATCAAACGCTGCCCCACCGAGGCCATTCGCGTGCGGGACGGCAAAGCCCATATCATCACCGAGCGCTGCATCGACTGCGGCGAGTGTATTCGGGTATGCCCGCACCACGCCAAGCAGGCCATCACCGACCCGCTCTCGGTGATGGACAACTACAAGTATAAAATTGCCCTGGTGCCGCCCAGCATGAGCGGCCAGTTCAACAACCTGGAAGACCCCGAGCTCATCACCACCGCGCTGCGGGGCATCGGCTTCGACGCCGTGTTCGACGTGGGCCGCGCGGCCGAGCTGGTGAGCGACGCCACCCGCAAGCTGCTGGATGCCGGCAGCCTGCAAAAGCCCGTCATCTCCTCGGCCTGCCCGGCCGTGCTGCGGCTCATCCAGGTGCGCTTTCCCACCCTGCTGGACAGGGTGCTGCCCCTGCTGGCCCCGGTGGAGCTGGCCGCCCGCATGGCCAAGGACGAGGCCGAAGCGCAGGGCTACAAGCGCGACGAGGTGGGCTGCATCTTCCTGACGCCCTGCCCCGCCAAGGTGACCGCCATGCGCACGCCGCTGGGCACCGAAACCAGCGACATTGACGCCGCGGTGGCTGTGAAGGATGTGTACCCCCTGCTGCTGCCCGCCATGAAAAAAGCCACCGACATTGACCCCGCGCAAAGCGGGCGCATCGGGCTGGGGTGGGCGGAGTCTGGCGGCGAAGCCGCCGGCCTGCTGACCACCGACGCCTACCTGGCCGCCGACGGCATTGAGAACGTGATACGCGTGCTGGAGGACTTGGAGGACGACAAATTCCCCGAGGTGGAGTTTGTGGAGCTGGACGCCTGCGCAGGCGGCTGCGTGGGGGGCGTGTTGCAGGTGGAAAACCCCTACATTGCCAAGGCGAAGATTAAAAAGCTGCGCCGCTACATGCCCGTAAGCCTGAACCACCTGGAGACAAAAGAGGTGCCCGAACTGCTGAACTGGGAGACCGCCCTGGAATACAACCCCGTGCTGGAGCTGGGCAAAACCAAGCAGGAAAGCTTTGACCGGTATGCAGAACTTGAAGATATTTTGGAAAAGCTGCCCGACCTTGATTGTGGAAGCTGCGGCGCCCCCACCTGCGAAGCCTTTGCCGAGGACGTGGTGCGCGGCGACGCCGAGCTGGGCGACTGCGTGGTGCTGATGCGCCAGAAGATGGAGGCCATTTTGCAGGCCGCCGGGCTGGACGGCAAGGGCAATAAAATTGACTAGAGCGTCGTCTGCCCCTGCCGGATACGGTGGGCAAACACGCTCCAAACGGAGGAATCCCTGTGAAAGTAGAAGCATTGGCGACCCTGCCGCAGTTTGAAAGCGCGGTGCCGGGCGACGGCGAAATAACCTCGGTGTACTGCGCCGACCTGTTGAGCTGGGCCATGGGCCGCGCCCCGGCCAACAGCGCCTGGTGCACCATTATGGGCAACGTGAACGCCATAGCCGTGGCGGCCCTGGCCGATGTGGCGGTCATCGTGCTGTGCGAAAACGCCGTGCTGGACGACGATGCCAAGGCGAAGGCCACCCAGCAGGGGGTGGCCATTGTCAAAACGTCGCTGCCGGCCTTTGAAGCGGGCCTGGCCATTGCAAAAGCAGCAGATTTGTATAAGGAACGCCGATGACTTACGACCTGCATATCCATTCCTGCTTATCGCCCTGTGCGGAAGACGACATGACCCCGGCCACAATTGCCGGCTTTGCCAAGCTGAACGGCATTGATGTGATCGCCGTGGCCGACCACAACTCGGCGCTGAACCTGCCGGCGGTGAAAATAGCCTGTGACACCTACGGCGTAAAGCTGCTTCCCGGCATCGAGGTGAACACCGCCGAGGAAATCCACCTGCTGACCTACTTCCCCACCGTGGAAGCCGCGCTGAAGATGAGCGACGCCCTGTACGAAAAGCTGCCCGCCTACCCCTACGACCATAACATCTGGGGCCGCCAGTTGGTACTGAATGAGGATGACCAGCTGCTGCAGGAGGTGGACCGCCTGCTGACCGGCGCGGTGGGCATGGACATCTACACCGTGAAGCGGCTGTGCGAGGAGCTGGGCGGTATTGCCGTGCCCGCCCATGTGGACAAGGACAGCTTCTCCCTGCTGTCGGTACTGGGCTTTGCACCTGAAGACTTGCCGTTTGAGGCCTATGAAGTAAAACGGCCCGAACACACTTTGCAAAAACTGCTTGATACCGGCCGTATGCCACCCGGGCAGGAGATTTTGACCAGCTCCGACGCCCACCAGCTGGGCGACATAGCCGAGCACCCGCGTGTGCTTGCCGAAAACAGCTGCCTGTTGCGGCTATTGCGCTAGTGCCCACGGGTTTTTCGGGGCGGGCGCTTCCCTTTATGCAGTAAACCGGCGCCGCATACCTTTCAGCATGTGTGCGCCTTTCCCGGCGGGGCGCCGGAAGCTTTGCCTCCTCCCCCGAGGCAGACACCCCATGTATCAAATGGCCGCCCTTTCCCGGCGGCAGGGCAGGGCCACAGGCCCTTTGCCTCAAATATTACAGTGCACAGCGCAACGCCGCCGTGCCCGGAATGGACTATACCAGATGAAATTTACCGATTTAACGCTAATACCACCCCTGCTGCAAGCCGTAACCGAAGCCGGCTACACCCAGCCCAGCCCCATACAGGAAAAAGCCATCCCCCCGGTGCTGGCCGGCCGCGACCTGCTGGGCTGCGCCCAAACCGGCACCGGCAAAACCGCCGCCTTCGCGCTGCCCATTTTGCAGCTGCTGTCGGCCCGCAAGCCGCCGGCCGGGCGGCCCATCCGCTCGCTCATCCTTACCCCCACGCGTGAACTGGCCCTGCAAATACAGGAGAGCTTCGAGATTTACGGCAAGCACCTGCCGCTGCGCTCCACCGTCATCTTTGGCGGCGTGGGGCAGGCGCCCCAGGTGGCCCAGCTGAAACGCGGGGTGGATATCCTGGTGGCCACCCCCGGCCGCCTGAACGATTTGATTGGCCAGGGCTATGTGAAACTTGCTGAAGTTGAGATTTTTGTCCTTGATGAAGCCGACCGCATGCTGGACATGGGTTTTGTGCAGGATGTAAAGAAAGTTCTGAAGTTTTTGCCGGAAAAGAAGCAAACCTTGCTGTTTTCTGCCACCATGCCGGATGAGATTATCCAGCTGGCCGACAGCCTTTTGCACAAACCCGCCAAGGTATTTGTCACGCCGGTGAGCAGCACGGTGGAGAAGATAGACCAGAGCCTGTACCGCGTGGACAAAACCAACAAGCGCCGCCTGTTGGCCCACCTGCTGCGGGCCGAAAACGTGACCAGCGCGCTGGTGTTCACCCGCACCAAGCACGGGGCCGACCGCGTGGCGCGCGAATTGAACCGCGACGGCATCAAGGCCATGGCCATCCACGGCAACAAAAGCCAGAACGCCCGCCAGGACGCGCTGGCCCGCTTCAAGGACGGCCGGGTGCCGGTGCTGATTGCCACCGACATTGCCGCCCGCGGGCTGGACATTGCCGAACTGTCCCACGTGTTCAACTACGACCTGCCCAACGTGCCCGAAACCTATGTGCACCGCATTGGCCGCACCGGGCGCGCCGGCCACGGCGGCACCGCCGTCAGCTTTTGTTGCTACGACGAACTGGACTGCCTCAAGGATATTGAAAAGCTGATTGGCTTTAAGGTGCCCGAGGTGACCGAACACGACTGGCCCATGCAGGTGTTTGAAAAACACGTGCCGGCGCAAAACCCACGGCAGGGCCGCCCCGGCAAAAATGAAGCCGCAAAGCCCGCTGAAAAAGCGCCCAGGGCAGATGCCGCGAAACCCGCAAAAAAGAGTGCGAACCCGCCGAGGGAAAACCAGCCGGCGCAAACCGGAAAGCCCGCCAAACCACCAGCCAAGCAGCCTGGCACACGCCCTGCGGCAAAGCCGCGCGGCGCTGCCGGCCCCCGCAACCAGCCGCCCGACCCCTACAGCGCGGTACGCGGCGGCAAAGCCATTGTAACCAAGCGCCCGGTGTGGAGCACCCTGCCGGACGTTGCCCCACCTGCCAAAAAAACCGAAAGCCCTGCCGTGGCCCCGCGGGCCCCGGCAGGCAAGACGGACGGAGGAGAAAATATGGCCCGCAATAACAACCGCCGCCGTGGAAAAGGCCGTGGCGGCCAGCAAACCCAGCCAGGCCAGCAAAAAAAGGCTGACGACAAGCAGAAAGTACCCGAGATCAAGAAAACTGAAAATGGCGTTTTTAACTTTTCCGACGAAGAACTGGCCGCCGACGACTCCCTGCAGCTGATCCGCCGCGACGGCAGCGACACCAAGTTTACCAGCTTTGAGGATTATATGAAAAACCACTGAGCCGCCTGCGGCCCAAAGGAGACACCATGCGCAGAACCGCTCTGGCCATCATGCTGGTAGGCTTTGTGTTCGTATTTTTTAGCATCCCCCTGGCCGGCGTCGATCTTTTGATTGATGCCGTCGGTTTTTTGCTGGTATTTAACGGCGCGCGCCCGCTGGAGAAAACCATGCCCGGGTTTGGCAAAGCCAGCTGGTGCGCCATTGCGCTCACCGTGGTGTCGGCTGCGCAGCTCTTTTTGGGCGGCACCGTTTACCTGGTGCTGTCGCTGCTGCGGGCGGCGGGCGAAGTGCTGCTGTTCCTGTGGCTGATGCGCGGCCTTACGCAGATGCTGAAAAAAGAAAGCCGCCTGCGCTTGGTACCCCTAACCTACGGTGCTTTCACGTTGAACATGGCGACCTCCGCCCTGGTTGCCGTGATGCTGTTTGTGCCCCTGCCCGCGCTGGCCATGGGCATTGTGCTGGCGGTGGTGCACGTGTTGCTGCTGGCACTGTTGCTGCGCCTGGCCCTGCTGCCGGCCCCCTAACGCATGCCTGGCCGGGCGTGCTTTTATCTTTCGGCAAAGCGTCCTGCAAGGGCACCGGGCGCGTGTATCAATAATTTGTATCTGGCTGTAGCACTGCCATAAGTGGCCCGCCATGGTGGTGGGCCACAAAACAAAACCTATATATGCGCATTTTTTGCTTCAAATCGCGCCATCATGCCCTCTATGCACCGCCCCGCATCCGGCCATGCTTCGCTTGTTTTTTCCACGGCAATTTGCTATGATATGGGGTATATGACAGCCCCGTTCGGGGCCCGGCCGGCACACCCCCGAACGACGGATAGCGGACACCCCGCAACGCAACGAAAGGATGTGGAAAAATGGGCGCACTAAAAGCCATGGACAATGTATTTTCGGTGGGGGTGCAGGACAAAAACCTGCGCGTTTTCGATATCATCATGACCACCGAGCACGGCACCAGCTACAACGCCTTCCTGGTGCGCGGCGGCACCAAAACGGTACTGTTCGAGGTGGTGAAAGACAAGTTCTGCGAGGAATTCATCGGCAACATCGAGGCCGTATGCAGCCCGTCGGAGATCGATTACATCGTGCTGAACCATACCGAGCCCGACCACACCGGCTGCCTGAAACGCATTCTGGAACTGGCCCCGGGTGCCACCGTGGTGGGCAGCCCCACCGCCCTCACCTTTGTGAAGGAGATCGTCAACGCGCCCTTCCCCAGCCAGGCCGTGAACGACGGCGACACCATAGACATTGGCGGCATGACCATGCAGTTCCTCTACGTGCCCATGCTGCACTGGCCCGATACCTCCTTCACCTACATCCCCGAAATCAAAGCGCTGTTCAGCTGCGACTGCTTTGGTTGCCACTACGCCGACGACCGCGTGTTCAACGACCTGATGGAGGACGTGGACTTCGGCCACGCTTACAAATACTACTTCGATGAGATCATGGGGCCCTACAAGCACCCCCACATGATGAACGCGCTGAACAAGATCAAGGACCTGCCCATCGAGTTCATTGGCACCGGGCACGGCCCCGCACTGCGCAAGAATATCCCCTACTACCTGGAGCTGTACCGCCAGTGGAGCCAGCCCGAACCGCCGCACGAGCCCGCCGTGGCCATTGTGTATGTGTCGGCCTACGGCTACACCGCGGCGCTGGCGCGGGCCATCCACGAGGGCCTGACCAAGGGCGGCATCAAAAAGGTGACGCTGTTTGATTTGGTGACCGACTCCATGGACGCCGCCAAGGCCGCCGTGGCCGGCGCCGACGGCATGCTGCTGGGCAGCCCCACCCTGGTGGGCGACGCCCTGCCCCCCATTTATGAAGTGATGGTGGGCCTGAACCCGGTTATCCACAAGGGCAAGTTTGCCGGCGCCTTTGGCAGCTACGGCTGGAGCGGCGAGGCCGTGCAGAATATCACCACCCGGTTGGAGCAGCTGCGCATGACCCTGCCGCTGCCGGGCATCCGCGTACGGCTGAACCCCACCGCCGACGACCTTGCCGCCGCCCGCAAGTTTGGCGAGGAATTTGCCCACGAGATGCTGGGCGTGCACAAAGCCTGAAAGGGCCATCACCGCCTGCCTGCAAAGGCGCGGCGTTTGGAATATTATAAAGACTGAATAGGAGGCACTACCTATGGCTGCTACCAAGAAATGGCGTTGCATTGTTTGCGGAGCGATTATCGAGAGCGACACCGTGCCCGATGTGTGCCCGGTGTGCGGCGTTACCGGCGCCGAGAACTTTGAAGAAGTGAAAGACTAAAACGGCATTACACGGCTGCTGCAAAGGCGCGCTTGCCCCTTTGCAGCAGCTTTGCTGTATACAGGAAAGGCCCCCCCATGAAGAAGCAACCCCTGAACACCCCCTTACCCCACACCCTGGCCACCCCCGCCGGCACCATACACTACCAGCTTACCCGCAAGAAGGTGCGCAACCTCAACGTGCGCCTGCGGCCCGACGGCAGCGTGGCCGTAAGCGCCCCGCCCCGCATGCCGCTGGGCGAGATCGAGGCGTTCCTGGCCAAAAAATCGGGGTGGGTTCTCTCTGCCCGGCAGCGGATGCTGGCCACCGCACCTGCCGCGCCCTGCCGCTATACCAAGGCCGAGTGCCTGGCGCTGTTCGCCCCGGTGTGCGACGCCATTTTCCCCCTGTTCGCCGACCTTCTGGGCGGGCAAAAGCCCACGCTGAAGGTGCGCGACATGACCAGCCGCTGGGGCAGCTGCAATCTCAAAACACGCACCATCACGCTGAATATGCGCCTGGCCGAAAAACCCCGTGCGGCGCTGGAGTATGTGGTGCTGCACGAATATGTGCATTTCCTGCACACGGGCCATCAGGCGCCCTTCCACGCCGAGATGGCCCGCCTGATGCCCGACTACCGCCAAAGGCGCAAACTGCTGCGTGAACCGGGGCCGGATAGCAAATGATGCTGTTTTGCGCACTGCACAGCCCACACCCAACGAAGCAGGATACCCATTATTTCAGGTATTTTTTTTACTATATTGCAATTTTGGCTCATTTGCGCTATACTATGAAAAAGCTGCCATGCAGTAGGAGGGTTTATACCAATGGCTGGAGCAATGCTTCTTAGACAAAGGGACTACGAAGGCGGCACCTCGCGCGATGTGGCCGCGGGGCAGATACCGGCGGCGGCCCGCGAGGTGTATGAGCTGATGTGCGTGACCGAGGGCAGCGCCGAATACTGGGTGGAAGACCAGCACTACAAGCTGAAGGTAGGCGACATTCTGCTGGTGCCGGTGGGCGTGATGGTGGGCGCCACTTTGAAGGCGCGGGGGTGCCCCTTTACCCGCCACGGCGTATGGATGAGCCGCCGCTACATGACCTTTATGAAACTGCAGGACGACGAGGCCGACTATGGCTTTGCCCGCGCGGGCGCCCAGGGCCGCTACCTGCTGCGCCTGCCCGAGGCACAGGCCGAGGCGCTGGCCGGCGCCTTTGAAACCCTGGCCGAGGAGTGCGAAAGCGACCGCATGAACTCCGAGCTTTCCACCAAGGCCATCCTGTCGGCGCTGCTGGTGCAAATCAACCGCATGGCCCAGGCCCAGGGCGACGACGTGCTGCTGCCCGGCGACGACAACCGCCTGTCCCCCGTGCTTAGCTATATTCACGCCAACTGCACCGAGCCGCTTTCGGTGGACGGCCTGGCCGAGCAGTTCGACTACAGCCCCTCGCACCTGGCCCACAGCTTCAAAAAGCAGATGGGCACCTCCCTGTACCACTATGTACTTTTGCGCCGGCTGCAAATTGGCCGCGAAGCCATGCTGGCCGGCGTGCCCGTAAAGGAGGCCTACCAGCGCTGCGGCTTTGGGGACTACGCCGGTTTCTACCGGGCATTCACCAAAGAATTTGGCCTTTCACCCCAGCAGTATAAAAAGCGGAACCAGTAACGCTTTAATTCTACGCCCATGCGCTTGAATTGGTCCGCCGCAGCACACTGCCGGCGGGCTATCATTTTATGAGTAAATTGTTAATTTATTATTTTTAACGCTGTTCCGGGGCAAAAAGAATTGACGCGCACGCCCCTTTCGCGGTATATTTACTTTATTCACTTAACTATTTCAGCTAAAAATACCCACCGCACTGGTGCATGCCGCTGGGCATACGCCTGGTTGACTTCACACCCATTTGAACCCTGCCTGCTTTGTGCGGGCCACTATGGGAAGAAGCACCCTTAGAGGGGGGGCGCGGTGGGTTTTGGGAAAGGAGAAATTTTATGGCCAATGGCAACAACAACATCAATTATTCAGAGGTTACGCCCCAGATACGGGCGCTGGCCGAAAGAAGTACCGCGCAGGTGATACCCAGCGACCTGTACACCAAATACAAGGTGAACCGCGGCCTGCGTGACCTGAACGGCAACGGCGTGCTGGCCGGCCTTACCAACATTGCGCAGGTAACGGCCAAAAAAATTGTGGACGGCAAAGAAGTGCCGATGGACGGCAAGCTGTATTATCAGGGCATCAATGTGGAAGACATTGTGGCCGGCTTTATTACCGAGCGGCGCTATGGCTTTGAAGAGACCATCTACCTGCTGCTGTTTGGCAGCCTGCCCAACGCCCAGGAGCTGGCGGACTTCAACCAGCTTCTGAACACCTACACCTCGCTGCCGCCCAAGTTCACCCGCGACATCATCATGAAATCGCCCAGCCGCGACATGATGAACACCCTGTCCCGCAGCGTGCTGATGCTTTACTCCTACGACGACAACCCGGATGATTTGCGCATCCCCAACGTGCTTCGGCAGTGCCTGCAACTCATTGCCCAGTTCCCGCTGCTGGCGGTGTACGGCTATCACGCCTACAACCACTACGAAAAAGATATGAGCATGATCATCCACCAGCCGGACACCTCGCTGTCCCTGGCGGAGAACATTCTGCACATGCTGCGGCCCGACCAGCAATACACCGAGCTGGAGGCCCGCATTTTAGACCTGGCGCTGGTGCTGCACGCCGAGCACGGCGGCGGCAACAACTCCTCCTTCACGGTGCACGTGGTCTCATCCTCCGGCACCGACACCTACAGCGCCATGGCCGCGGCGCTGGGCAGCCTGAAGGGCCCCAAGCACGGCGGCGCCAACATTCGCGTGTGCCAGATGATGGAGGACCTGAAGGAAAATGTGAGCAACTGGCAGGACGAAGGCCAGGTGGCCGACTACCTGCAAAAGCTGCTGGAGGGCCAAGCGTTTGACCGCGCCGGCCTCATCTACGGCATCGGCCACGCGGTCTACTCCCTCAGCGACCCGCGCGCCCGGGTATTCGAGGGCTTTGTGCAGCGCTTAAGCTCTGCCAAAGGCCGCGACGAGGAGTACCAGCTGTATGCCCTGGTGGCGCGGCTGGCGCCCGAGCTCATCAGCCGCCAGCGCCAGATGTACAAGGGCGTGTCGGCCAACATCGACTTCTACAGCGGCTTTGTGTACGACATGCTGGGCCTGCCGCAGGAGCTGTACACCCCCATCTTCGCCATCAGCCGCATCTCCGGCTGGAGCGCCCACCGCATCGAGGAGTTGGCCAGCGGCAGCAAAATCATCCGCCCGGCCTACAAGAGCGTGGCCACCCGCAAGCCCTATGTGCCGCTGAACGAGCGGTAATAAGCAGCCACCATCAAAGGCCGCATCCCACCGGATGCGGCCTTTCTGTTCCACACTGAAAACATGGTTACACGTTCTTCTCTTCGCTCTCAAACAGCACGGCCATCATGTCGTCCTTGGGCATGGGCTTGTAGAAGTAGTAGCCCTGTATGGTGTCGGTCTGGCACTCGGTGCAGTAGCGGTACTGCTCGGCGGTCTCCACACCCTCCACGCACACGGCGCGGCCCATGGAGTGGCACAAGTCAGTGATGAGCCGCACAAAGGTTTTGGAGTAGGCGTCGGTGGCAATGTCCTGGATAAACGCGCGGTCAATCTTCACAATATCCAGCGGCAGCTCGCGCATGTTGCTCAGCGAGGAGTACCCGGTGCCAAAGTCGTCCATGGCAATGCGCAGCCCCAGCGCGTGCAGCTCCTCCATCATCAGCTTCATGTAGCCAATGTCCTCCATCACCATGCCCTCGGTGGCTTCCAGCACAATGCGGGAGAAATCCACCCCGGTCTGGCGCAATATCTGCTCGGCCCGGGTGAGGAAATCGCGCTGCTGGAACTGCCGGATAGACACATTGACGCTGATGGAAAAATTGGGCAGCTTGGTGTTGATGCGCTGGCAGGTAAGCGCCGCCTGCTGCAGCACAAACTCGCCCAGCGGTACAATCAGCCCCAGATACTCCGCCAGCGGGATGAAATCGCCGGGGGAGATCATCCGGCCGTCCTCGCCCTGCCAGCGTATCAGCGCCTCGGCGCCGGTAATCTCGCCGTCTATGTTCACCAGCGGCTGGTAATACACCTGGAAGCCGGCATAGCCGTTCTCAATGGCGTCGCGCAGGCGGCGTTCGGTCTCGGCACGGTGCAGAGAGTCGTTGTCCTCCCGGCGGTTATACACCACAAAGCTGTTCTTGCCCTGGTTTTTGGCGCCATACATGGCAATGTCGGCGTTTTTAATCACCTCGGTCACGCCGTCGTCGGCCTCGGGGTAGCGCACCACCCCAATGGAGATGGTACAGTAAAATTCGCGGTCCATCACAAACCAGGGGTGCTGGGCCCGCGCCAGTATCGCGTCCACAATGTTCATGGCCTGGCCCGCCTGGTGGTGGCTTACCAGCACGGTAAACTCGTCGCCGCCAAAGCGGAACAGCCGGCAGCTCTCGCCAAACTGCTCCTCCAGGTACTGGGCCACCCGCACCAGCAGGGCGTCGCCATAGTCGTGCCCGTAGCCCTCGTTGATGATCTTGAAGTCGTCCATGTCTATGAACAGCACATAGCCGTAGCGGCCGTCGGCACGGGCATCCTCTATGGCCTGGCCCAGGTAGTGGTCGAACCGGTAGCCGTTGGCAAGGCCGGTCAGCTGGTCGTGGTAGGCCATGCGGATGACGGCCTCTTCGTCCTTTTTACGCACCAGCGCGGTGCTCACCAGCTTGGACACATTGCGCAAAAAGGCCAGCGTGTCCTCCTCCCACCGGCGGTGCTGCACGCATTCGTCAAAGCAGATGAAGCCGTACCGCTCGCTGCCCTGGTACACCGAGAAAATAGCCGCGGCAATAACGCCTTCCCGGGTAAACTCTTGATTCGAGCGCTCGGGCACGTCGCCATAGTCCACCACGCGCAGGCCCAGGTTTTTCAGGTCGGCTTCTATATCGGGGATATCCGTTTTATAGTCCAGCGTAAACTCGCCCTGCTCCAGCATGGAGGGGATGCCCTGGTTACACCATTCGTAAATGGCGCTGCACTGGGTGTGGTCGGGGTTGTCCTCAAACAAAATCACCCGGCTGATATCCAGGTAAACGCCGGTGCGGTCCAGGATGATGCGGAAGGCCTCGTCCATGTCGGAGGCATGCAGCGCCTGCAGGATGTCGTTCAGCACCTGCTGCTGGCGCAGGTTGTCCTCGGCCTTTTCCTGGCTTTGCACCATGCTGGTCTGGTCGGAGATCACGCAGTCGGTATACAGCACGTTGCCGGCGGCATCTCGGGCCACGGTGCTGTGGTCCTGCACCCACATGTAGCTGCCGGTGCTGGTAACCACCCGGTAGCTGGTGTTGTAGTCGTCTATGCCACGGGCCGCAAAGCTGTCCAGCGTGTCGCACAGGGGGCCCAGGTCCTCGGGGTAAACCACGTCCGCCCAGGTCAGCTTGCCGGAGAGGAAATCCTCCCGGCGGTAGCCGAACATGCTCACGTTGCTGGTGATGAACTGGATGACCCAGGCGCCGTTGTCGCCCGACACACGCATGGCCACCGATGGGCTGTGCTCCACAATGTCCAGCGCGATGCGGGCATCGTCCTGCAGGTTGCCAGCCATGGTGTCCACCTCCCCGTCCCGCGTATTTCTTTGGTGCACAGGGGCCCCTGCCCCGGGGCAGAAATCCCAGTTTTTACTCTATCACATCGGCGAAAATAAGTCTATAGAAATAAATAACACTTGGCCCGCAAAACCGCTATCCGGCCAGGCGCCCGGCCAGGGCGGCAGTCTCCTGGGCGGCCAGTGGGTCGTCGTTCCAGTACAGGAACTCGTAGCGGAACAGCGCAAAACCGGAAAAGCCAGGCTCCGACCGCAGGGCGGTTACCATGTCGGCCAGGTTGTGGCCGGTGAACCACTCGGCCTGGTCATTGCTGCCGCCGTCGCCCACGCCAATGCGGTAGGCGCCCAGCCCGGCGTACAGGCGCACGCTGTCGGCCCGGGGGTAAAAGGCCCATTCGGCGGCAATGCGCTTAAAGGCGTATGTGTCCCGCCCGCTGGCGGTCAGGTAGTCAAAGCCCCAGTACAGCTGTGGCATAATATAGTCGATATACCCGTCCCAGGCCAGCCACTGGCGCACGTCGCAATGCATGGTGTTGTAGTTGTTGTCGTTGTTGCCCTGCACGCTGATGCCAAAGCTGGCGGTGGGGTTGGCCGCCTTCACGGCGGCGTACACCGCCTGCACCATCTGGCTCACGTTCTGGCGGCGCCACTCGCCCAGGCCCATGCCGCCGCCATACTGCGTATAGGAGGCCTCGTCAAACGCGATGTCCGTGCCCGCCTCCTTCTGGGCGGCGGTGAACTCGGGGTAGAAGTAGTCGTCAAAATGGATGCCGTCCACGTCGTACCCCTGCACAATCTCCAAAACACCGTTCACAATCTGCTCCCGCACCTCGGGCAGGCCGGGGTCGTACCACAGGTTGCCGTCCACGTCCCGCACCCAGCCGGGGTTCACCACCGCGGGGTTATTGGCGCTCAACGTCTCGGGGCCGTTTTTGGTGTCCTTCACCCGGTAGGGGTTTATCCAGGCCTCCAAGCGCAGGCCACGGGCGTGGGCCTCCTCTATCATCACGGCCAGAGGGTCGTAGCCGGGGTCGGCGCCCTGGGTGCCGGTCAAAAGGTCGCTCCAGGGGTAATAAGCGCTGGGGTAGTAGGCGTCGCCAAAGGGGCGCACCGCCACAATGGCCGTGTTCAGCCCCAACCCCGCGCAGTTGTCCAGCATCTGGCCAAAGGCGGCGCGCAGTGTTTCTTCGGTGCTGAAGTCGGTCTCCTTCCACTCCAGAAAGGATATCCACATCGCGCGCATCTCCTCGGGCGGGGCAATGGCCGTATAAGCGCGCGGGGTCACATCTTCAGGGGGCTCCACTTTGGGCGGCGCCTGGGGCGTGCTGCTGTCCGGCTGTGCACCACCGCCCGGCGCCGAGCCGCCGCCGGATGGATCATCGCCAGATACACTACCCGATGCAGAACCGCCACCCACCGGCATGCTATCGGATGCCCCGCCGGGCGACATACCGCCGCCCATGTTTGTGGCCACCACAACGCCCACCCCCACACCCAGCACAATGGCCAGCGCAACGATGATGGCAATGACAGCCGTTCTCTTTTTGGGTCTATTTTCGCGCATATTTCCCTCTGGTCATAATTTCTTCGCATTTGTATACTATAATGGTATAGTTAGTTGTTTCTGCCGAACGCACGCGGCCTCATTCACGCACCGCGGTTTCCTCCGCCTGCCGGGCGTATTGCCGATAAAGTACGCCACATGCCAGCCCGCGCACCGCGCCCAGCACCATCATGCCTATACCCACCCACAGCGCGGGGGTTGGCCCCAGCAGCGGGGTGATGGCCAGGGTGCGCAGCGCGCCAAAGGCCACCTCGGCCAGCAATAGCCCCACCAGCAGCGGCACGTGCCGCTTTTGCCACACCATCACCAGCATCAGCGGCAGCACGGGTATCTCTGCAAGGTCCAGCAGGGGCAGGCCCAGGTAGCCGGCCAGCAGCAGCAAAAACAGCCCAAACCACTTGGTGCGGCGGCTGGTTTTGTTGGGCCCTCTCTCCTGCACTGCCAGAAACAGCAGCATGCCGCCGGTAAGGGCAAAGCTGGCCATTTGCAGCAGCTGGGCCGGGCCGCGGCTCAGCACCATCAGCAGGCCGGCGGCCAGCAGCAGCACCGCGCCAAAAACGCCCAGCAAAAAGCAGGTTTTCTTTTGTACCAGCCGTTTTTTCACTCTGTTCCCCCCACAGCCTGCGTAAACACACCCCAGTATACCACATCCCCCACAGCCTGTACAATCGGCCCATAATATGCTATCATGCTACAAATTGAATGATATAATATTTCTTACTATATATACCACAAAGTAACCACCATCAGGGAGATCGATATGAGACTTGGGCTCGACATAGGCTCCACCACCATCAAGTGCGTTGTGCTGGATGATGACGGCCACATTGTGCACAAAAGCTACGAGCGTCACTACTCCCACATTGTAGAGCACGCCACCGCGCTGCTGGCCCAGCTGGAGGAAAAGTACGGCGGTACCAGTTTTGCCGCCGCCATTTCCGGCAGCGCCGGCATGGGCTTTGCCGAGGCCTGCGCCGTGCCCTTTGTGCAGGAGGTTTTTGCCACCCGCGTGGCCGCCCGGGCGCTGGCGCCCGAGGCCGACGTCATCATAGAGCTGGGCGGCGAGGACGCCAAGATCCTCTTCCTCACCGGCGGGGTGGAGGTGCGCATGAACGGCAGCTGTGCCGGCGGCACCGGCGCGTTTATTGACCAAATGGCCACCCTGCTGAAAATAACCCCCACCGAGCTGAACGAAAAAGCCAGGCAGCAGGACAAAATATACACCATTGCCAGCCGCTGCGGCGTGTTTGCCAAAACCGACGTACAGCCGCTGCTGAACCAGGGCGCCCGTGTGGAGGACGTCTCGGCGTCCATCCTGTACTCGGTGGTGAACCAGACCATCGCGGGGCTGGCCCAGGGCCGCCAGATGGCCGGCAATGTGCTGTACCTGGGCGGGCCGCTCACCTTTATGAGCGAGCTGCGCGCCGCCTTTGACAAAGTGCTGAAGCTGACCGGCACCCTGCCCGACAACAGCCTCTATTTTGTGTGCCTGGGCGCCGCGCTGTACGCCGACGAGGCCTTCACCCTGCCCCAGCTGCGCGAGCGGCTGGCTGGCGCCCAGGCCGCCGGCGCGGGCTTCCAGCACACCGCCCCGCTTTTTAAAAGCCAGGCGGATTACGACGCTTTCACCCGCCGCCACCAGCAGGCCAGCGTACCGCTGGGCACCCTGGCCGGCTTTGCCGGCCGCGCGCACTTGGGGCTAGACGCCGGCAGCACCACCGTGAAAACCGTGCTGCTAAGCGACGACGGCCAGCTGCTGCACACCACCTACCAGCCCAACAGCGGCAACCCGGTGCCCCTGGTGCGCCGCGCCCTGCTGGACATTTATGACGCCGCCCCCGGCATAACGCTGGCCAGCGTGACCACCACCGGCTACGGCGAGCTGCTGTGTAAAGAGGCTTTCAACGCCGACACCAGCCTGGTGGAGACCATGGCCCATTTTGGCGCGGCGCGGCACTTCGCGCCCGACGTCGATTTCATCATCGACATTGGCGGGCAGGACATGAAATGCTTCAAAATTGAAGACGGCGCCGTCAGCGACATTTTTTTGAACGAGGCCTGCTCCAGCGGCTGCGGCAGCTTTTTGCAAACCTTTGCCGAGGCCCTGGGCCAGGACGTGAAGGACTTTGCCCGGTTGGGCCTGTTTGGCGACGCGCCCGTGGAGCTGGGCAGCCGCTGCACCGTGTTTATGAACTCCAGCGTGAAGCAGGCCCAGAAGGACGGCGCGTCCATTGAGAATATTTCGGCAGGCCTTGCCCTCAGCGTGGTAAAAAACGCGCTGTACAAGGTCATCCGTGCGGCCAGCCCCAGCGCGCTGGGCCGCAAGGTGGTGGTGCAGGGCGGCACCTTTTACAACGACGCCGTGCTGCGCGCCTTTGAGGTGGAGATGGGCATGGAGGTTGTGCGCCCGTCCATCGCCGGGCTGATGGGCGCCTTTGGCGCCGCACTTTACGGGCGCGCGCATGCCGATGCCGAAACCCCCAGCACTGTACTGCCCAAAGCCGAACTGGAAGCCCTTACCCACGGGGTGCAAACCACCAACTGCGGCCTGTGTACCAACCGCTGCTCCCTCACCATCAACACCTTCTCGGGTGGCCGGCGGTATATCAGCGGCAACCGGTGCGAGCGGCCCATCACCCACAAGGCCGACGACACCAGCCTGAACCTCTACGCCTGGAAGCTGGCCCAGCTGGAAAGCTACAAGCCGGCGCCTGGCCCACGTGGGCGCATCGGCCTGCCCATGGTGCTGAACTTTTATGAAACGCTGCCCTTCTGGCACACCTTCCTCACCCACTTGGGCTTCGAGGTGCACGTCAGCCCGCCGTCCACCCGCAAGCTGTACTTTGCCGGGCAGGGCACCATCCCCAGCGACACTGTGTGCTACCCGGCCAAGCTGGCGCACGGGCACATCCGCGCCCTCAGCGAGCGGGACGACATCCCCACCATCTTTTACCCCTGCATGAGCTACAACATAGACGAGGGCATGGGCGACAACTGCTTCAACTGCCCCGTGGTGGCCTACTACCCCGAGGTCATCAAGGCCAGCTGCGCCGAGCTGGAGGGCAAAACCTTCATCTACGACTATGTGGGCATCCACCGCAAAAAAGACTTCCCGAAAAAGATGCAAAAAATACTGGAGAAATACTACCATAATATATCCCTGCGTGAGGTGCGTGCGGCCACCGACGCCGCCTACGCCGAGTACGACGCGTACCTGGAGCGCATCCGCCAGCGCGGCGAGGAGATTATTGCCCAGGCGCGGGCCGAGGGCCGGCAGATTGTTGTGCTGGCCGGCCGGCCCTACCATGTGGACGGCGAGATCAACCACGGCATCGACCGGTTGATCACGTCCTTGGGCGCCGCCGTGATAAGCGAGGACTGCGTGAGCCACCACATGCAGAAGGCCCCCACTTCTGTGCTGAACCAGTGGACCTACCACGCCCGCCTGTACGCCGCCGCCCGCTATATAGCCAACCAACCCGACATGAACCTGGTGCAGCTGGTAAGCTTTGGCTGCGGGCTGGACGCCGTGACCACCGACGAGGTGCGCGAGACCCTGCACCGCGAGGGCAAGCTGTACACGCAGATAAAAATTGATGAAATCGCCAACCTGGGCGCGGTTACCATTCGCTTGCGCAGCCTGTTTGCGGCACTGGATAACCAGCAAGCCGCGCCCGCCATGCCCGCCACAGGAAAGGAGGCCGAAGCCGTATGAGCGACCGCTATGCAGCCCTTGCCGAAGGCTTTGTGCCCGACTACCCCCGCTTCACCCCCGAGATGAAAAAGACCCATAAAATCCTGATTCCCCAGATGGCCCCCACCCATTTCTATATGATCGCCGAGATTTTCCGGCAGGAGGGCTACACCGTTGAGATACTGGAAAACGGCGGCCCCGAGGTGGCGCAGGAGGGCCTGAAGTATGTGCACAACGACACCTGCTACCCGGCCCTGCTGGTCATCGGGCAGTTCATCGACGCGCTGAAAAGCGGCCAATATGACCTGGATACCACCGCCCTCATCATCACCCAAACGGGCGGCGGCTGCCGGGCGTCCAACTACATCCACCTGCTGCGCAAGGCCCTGCTGAAGGCCGGCTTCCCGCAGGTGCCGGTGGCCAGCCTGAATTTTTCTGGCCTGGAAAAGGACAGCGGCTTCAAGTTTACCCTGCCCATGATACGCAAGGCGCTGGCTGCGGTGTTCTACGGTGACGAGCTGATGTGCCTGGCCAACCAGCTGCGCCCCTATGAGAACACCCCGGGGCAAACCGACGCGCTGGTGCGCCACTGGCAGGACACCTTGAACGCCCGCTTTGCCCAGGGCAAGGCCATCAGCAAGCGCGACATGAAGCGCGCCTTTGGCGAGATTGCCGCCGACTTCGCCGCCATCCCCGTAACCATGGTGCCCCGCGTGAAGGTGGGTGTGGTGGGCGAAATCTATGTAAAATACTCCCCGCTGGGCAACAGCCACCTGGAGGACTTTTTGGCCGCCGAGGGCTGCGAGGTGAACCTGCCCGGCCTGATGGGCTTCATCCAGTACTGCATCGTCAACGGCAGCGAAAGCATCAAGCTGTATGGCGGCAGCGGTATGACGAAAAAGCTGTTCGAGATCGCCATGGACTTCACCACCACCCGCGAAAAGCTGATGATCGAGGCGATAAAGCAATACCCCAACCTGCGTGCGCCCGGCCTGTTCGAGCACACGGTAACCCTGCACGAGGGCTTCATCGGCCTGGGCGCCAAAATGGGCGAGGGCTGGCTGCTTACCAGCGAGATGGTGGAGCTGGTGAAATCCGGCTTCCCCAACATTGTGTGCGCCCAGCCCTTTGGCTGCCTGCCCAACCACGTGGTGGGCAAGGGCATGATTGCTAAAATACGCGCCGTATACCCCGAGGCAAATATTACACCCATAGACTACGACCCCAGCGCCACCCGCGTGAACCAGGAAAACCGCATCAAACTGATGCTGGCCGTGGGCAAGGAACGGCTGGAGGGCGAGGCCACCCCCCAGCTGCAGCTGCAAAAAGAAAAAACCGCCACGCGCGTGGCGGCCGGGTAGCGCTTTAAATGCAAAACAAATCAAATCTGCCGGGCCGGGCGGCCCAGCTCTTCGCAACATAGCAAAATAATAATCGCCGCACACGTTGCAACCAAAATCACACCCTAAAGCCACAACAAGTCACGTCTGGCGGGGTGGGTGGCCGGTGTTTCCCATAGCGCGACGGCATAAAAAATCACCCCAACGTGGCAGAAGGCGGCCCTCGTTTTCTAAAGCACCTGCTGTGGGCCAGTCCCGGCGGGGTGGGTGCCTGGTGTTTCCTGCAGCGCAGCGGAATAGAAAAAATCGCCGCAACCGTGGCGATTTTTTCATTGGAGCGCAGCGGAGGGGAATACCGGGCGGCCGCCCCGCCAGACGTGACGCCCCGCACCCGCTTAGAATATCCGGATTTTCCCTTGAATTAAATGCTATTTAAAACAGCCCCGCCACCGCGTAATAAATAATGGGCACAATCAGGGCGGGCAGCATATTGCCCACCCGTATTTTTGTCAGCCCCAGCATGTTCAGCCCAATGGCGGTAATCAGAATGCCACCCACAATGGCCAGCTCCCGCAGCATGTCCGCTGTGAGGAAGGGGCTTACCCACACCGCCAGCAGCGTGAGCACCCCCTGGTACAGCAGTACGCTGGCCGCCGAAAACAGTACCCCCAGCCCCAGCGTGCTGGCCATCACAATGGCGATGATGCCGTCCAGCAGGCTTTTGGCGTACAGGATGGTGTTGTTGCCCGAAACGCCGCTTTCCAAAGACCCCAGCACCGCCATGGTGCCCACACAAAAAATAAGGCTGGCCGCCACAAACCCCTGGCTGATGCCCCCCTGGGGGCTTTTTGTTTTCAGGCGGGCCTGCAGCCAGCCGCCCAGCTGCTCCAGGCGGCCCTCTATCTTCAGCAGTTCGCCCGCCACGCCGCCCACCGCCAGGCTGATGATGAACAGCACCGGGTTGGCGCCGTGCTGCAGCATGCCGCCAATGCAGCCCGCCGCGCCCACAAAAATAACCGCCAGGCTCACACCCTGGTTCAGGATGGTGCGCATATTTTCCTTCAGGCCACCCTTGGCCAAAAGGCCCACCGCCCCGCCCGCTAAAATGGCCAGCGCGTTCACCACCGTGCCCAGCACCATGCACTCCCCCCCCGATTTTTCAACTATTTTTCAACATTTAATTATGGCGTTTCTATGATATATCCGTGCATCGCTGTTGCAAAGCCGTTGAAAACCCGGCGCGCCACCCCTGCCAAATTTCTCTCATGAGCCACCGTGTTTCCCTGCTTCGGCATGCTATCACAACACCGGCCGATATGCAACCGCCCACTGCATGATATGCAACCGCCCGCTGCCCATTTTAAAACAACGCCGGTTCTGAACAAAGTACAGAGCCCGCAGTTATCCAAGCGTTTATCTATGTTGGCTGAATTACTGATTGTATTATTTTTGAATTTTTTCATATTTTCTCCCCTTAATTTTGGTTTAATCGGATTATTTTCGCCAACGCCAAAACAGCGGCATCCATGTCTTTTTCTTCCAGCCCACCGTAGCCCAGCAGCAGGTTTTCGCTTTGCTGTGGGTGCGTGGCGGCATACTCCCCCAGCGCCCGCAGGCGAATGCCGGCTGCGCGCGCCTGCTGTGCAACGGCCATGGCGTTGCACCCGGGCAGCCGCAGGATGAAATAGAGCCCGGTGTGGGTGTTGTGCGTCTCGCAGCTACCGGCGGGCATATGGCAGCCCAAGGCTTGCAGCAAGGCGTCGCGCCGGTGGCGGTAGGCCGCGCGCACCCGGTTCAGGCTGCGGGCAAAGTGGCCCTCGCCCATCAGCCGGGCCAGGGTGTGCTGCTCGGGCCGGGAAACCGTGCAGGCGTAGTCGCCATACACCTGCCGCCAGCGCTGCAGCAACGCCGGGGGCAGCACCAGGTAGGCCGCGCGCAGCCCCGGCGCCAGCGAGCGCGAAAAGGTGCCCGCATACACCACCCGGCCCGCTTTGTCCAGCCCCTGCAGGCAGGGCAGCGGCCGCCCGTCAAAACGGAACTCGCTGTCGTAGTCGTCCTCCAGAATATAATGCTCCGCCTGCTGGGCCCATTGCAGCAGCTCGGTGCGGCGGCCCACCGGCATCACCCCACCGGTGGGGAACTGATGGCTGGGCGTCAGGTAGGCCACCTGCGCGCCGCTTTCCGCCAGCGCGGCAGGTACCATGCCGGCGGCGTCTACCGGCACGGGCTTTGTGCGCACCCCCATATTGCGCAGCACATGCCCGGCTTTGGGGTAGCCGGGGTCCTCCAGCGCAAACGCCTGGCCGGCCAGCAGCCGGGCCAGCAGGCCGGTCAGCACCTCCAGCCCCGCGCCCACCACCACCTGCCCGGCCTCGCACCGCACCCCGCGGTAGCCCCGCAGGTACCGCACAATGGCGTCGCGCAGCACGGCGTCGCCCTGGGGCAGGCCCCGCCCCAGCAGCCCCGGCTGCCCGCTTAGCACCTCGCGAAACAGCCGATTCCAGGTTTTATGGGGGAACAGCGCCGTGTCGATGTCGCCGGTGGAGAAGGAGTACCGCCAGCGCCCGGGCCCCTCCTCATGCTGGGCCGGGCCGGGCATGGCCGTTACCGCCGAAGCGTTGGCCGCCGGCAGCTGCGCGCGGGCAGCCCCGCGCGGCGGCGGCACCAGCTGCTCCACCCGGTTCACCACAAAGCCGCTGCGCGGCCGCGCCTCCACATACCCCTCGGCGGCCAGCATCTGGTAGGCCTCATCCACGGTGTTTACGCTCACACCCAGCTGCTGGGCGGCGCTGCGCTTGCCGGGCAGGCGTTCCCCAGCCGGGATGCCCCCCATACGGATGCTCTCCACCAAAGCGCTATACAATTGGTAGTATAGCGGCGTGTTCTCCTGCTTGTTTAAAAATGATGTGATAAACTCCATATTTGCCTCCAAACTGAACCCATTAAAAAACTATAAACTGGGTATTCAATTGGGGTCAGTTCATATTATAATGATACTACAAGAGAGGGGCCGCCGCTGTCAAGCGCACCGGCGGCAGGGAGGGAGATACACATGCAAACAACCAAACGCACTGTCAACATCCGTACACTGGTGCTCATCGGGGTGCTGTCGGCCATGGTATTCGTATTGTCCATGGTGTCCTGGCAAATCGGCGAGGTCAGCCGCATCCACTTTGGCAACATTATGTGCCTGCTGGCCGGGGTGCTGTTCGGCCCGCTGGTGGGCGGCGTTGCGGCGGGGCTGGGCTCCATGCTGTACGACTTTACCAACCCGCTGTACGCGCCCGAGTTCTGGATCACGTTTATCATGAAGTTTGCCATGGCTTTTGTGGCCGGCTGGCTGGCGCGGGGGCTGCCGGCCAAAATTCCCGCCTTCTTCCGTTACCTGCTGGCGGCACTGGCCGGCTCGGCGCTGTATATGGTGCTGTATCTGTTTAAAAGCGCCCTGATGCAGCATTTTGTACAGGGCAACCCCTGGCCGGCCGTGTGGGCCACCACGGGGGCCCGGGCCATCGCCTCGGGCATCAACGGGCTTATTGCCGTGGCCGCCTGCGTCATGCTGGCCCCGGCGCTGCACGCCGCGCTGAAAGCGGCAGGGTTTTATCGAGATCGTACTGGCAGCCTTGCCAAATAGGCATCTTGCCCGCTATGTGCCTGCCACCATTACATCATTTTGTTTCCGCCATTTCGGCTTTGTGCCGGGATGGCGGATTTTTTGTATGGTTGGCAAATGGGGGGCAGTGCTGTATAATGTGGGAGATTGCTGCACCACGTCTTATCCCCGCCCCATGTGAAGGAGGCAAGCCCATGCGGTCATCCAACCCCGGCAGGCAAAAGCCGGGCGCGCGCATATATAAAGCCAAACCCACCCCCGGCAGCCAGGGCGCCGGAGCCTCGGCGCCTGCCACCCCGGCCGCCCCTGTTGGGCGCCCGGTACAGCCGCCATCGGCCGGGCAAAATGCCGCCGCACAGGGGGCGCCCCACACCCCTGCGGCCACGCCCCCACAAGCTGCACGCCCCGCATCCAACGGGCAGGCAGTCTCTCCGGCGGCAGCCGGCCATCGCGCTGCGCAGGCTGCGCCCACGCCTGTACAGGCCGCACCAGTGGGGCAGCCACATGTCAACACCCCGCAGGCGGTTTCCCCCGCCGGGCAGGCAGGTACACCGGGCCAAAATGGGGCGCAGGCGGGCGCGGCTTCCAATGGCGCCACGCCTTACAAGGCCAAAGGCGGCCCGGCCTATCCCCACCGCGCGGCCAACGCCAAAAAGCCGGGCGGCATCGCCGGCTTCTTCCGCGATAAAAAGAAGCTGGGCATCACCATTGCCGCGCTGGTGGTAGTTTTGGTGGTTTTGGTGGTCGTCGTACTGGCCCTGCCCCGGGCGGGCGACACCCCAATTGCCGCCTCCAGCACCGGCGCCACAAGCGGTTCGGCATCCGCCCCCGATTCAAGCTACGACAAAGACGCCAATTCCCTGCCGGAGGAGGCTTTCATCGGCACCATTTTGCCCGAGAGCGCGGATGCCGGCGCGGAATATGTGGAAGAGACCCTCTTCCTGGGCGACTCCAACACCGTGCGCATGATGGCCTACCGCGACATCACCTATGTGACGCTGGACAACTGCATAGGCGTGGAGAGCATGGGTATCACGCAATTTGCCACCCTCAAGTGCGCCCGCTTTGTGGGCATGCCGGGCACCTACACCATGCCCGAGGCCATGGCCATCATGAAGCCCCGCCGGGTGGTCATCACCTTCGGCACCAACAACATCGGTATGGGGGCAGACACCTTCATCGGCTTCTACCGCTCGGCCATTGAAGCCGCCCGGCAGAACTATGAGTACGCCGACATCATCATTGGCGCGGTGCCCCCGCTGGACCAGATCCACCAGGGCACGGCATTGTCCATGACCGCCGTGGACCAGTTCAACGTGGCGCTGGCAACCCTGGCCGAGGAGATGGACTGCAAGTTCCTGAACTGGAGCGAGGCGCTGAAAAACCCGAACACCGGCTTCTGCCAGGAGAATTTCACCCTGTCGGACGGCGTGCACATCACCCGCGAGGGCATGGAGGCCATGTTCACCTACTTCCGCACCCACGCCTGGATCAGTGAAGACCGCCGGCCCAAGCCCCTGGGCACCATCCCCAAGCAGGACGGCTCCATGTCGGACATCATCACCAAGGATATCAGCAACAGCAAGGCCGCCGCCAGCTCCTCCTCCAAGGCCACCACCGTTACGGTGGTCGTCTCGGCCGGTACCGGGGGCACTGTGTCGGGCGGCGGTACCTACACGCTGGCCTTTGGCGAGGGCCTGTCCGGCATCACGGCCATCCCCAATGACGGTTATGAATTCGCCCAATGGTCGGTGTCGCTCGGCTCCATTGCCGACCCCTACAGCCCCACCCTCTCCGGCTTCACGGTGCCCGGCAGCGCCACGGCCGGCAGTACCATCACCATAACCGCCAGCTTCACCCAGGTGGCCAGCTCCTCCTCCAAGCCGGAATCACAGAGCGTATCCAGCGCTTCCGAGGTCATCAGCGCCTCCACCCCGGAGGAACCGGTGTCGTCCACCCCGCCGCCCGAGCCCTCAAGCACGCCCGAGCCGCCGGCTTCGGATCCCCCGGTGGAATCGGTGCCCGAGGTGTCCGTTCCGTAGCGCCGGAGGCCCCGGTGGAGCCCACCCCGCCGGCCGAAGACCCGCAGCCCACCCCCGAAGAAACCCCGTCCGCCGCCCAAACCGGCGAGACCGGCGGGACATGATAACGCTTGCCGCCGCGCTGGGGGATGTGATCAACCTGCCCGGGCTGCTGCTGGCCGTGCCATTGGTGGCTGTGGTGTTGCTGGCTGCTTGGCTTATTCCCCGCCGCCGTAAAAAACGCCGGGCCAAACCCGGGCAGTTTTTGGTGTATGCCGTGCCCGGCAAAACGGCCGCCCAGTGCCGGCAGCTGCTGGCCACCCCCCTGCCGGACGACCTTTTCGCCTACAGCCTGGAAAGCGCCAAGCCCGGCGCCAGCTACCTGCACTTCACCCGGCATCTGCCCACACAGCAGCCACTGGACACCCTGTTCCTGCTGCAGTTTGAGGCCGATTTCGACGCCCGTTTCTCGCTGCGGTTTGTGCGTGAGGCCTTTGGCATGCGGGAGCCTATCATACCGGAGGATTTGCTGGACGCCTTTTTTGCCCAAAAGCTGGGCGCTGTGCGCGATATTTCCGCCCCTGCCACTTCTTGACAATCCTGCCTGCTTTCGCTATACTTATTCCAGTTTAAAACCGTCTTAATTGGGCGGTATAAACATACGGCATAGACAGAAAGGACAACACTGCGATAATGGACGACGACGGCAGTTCCAACCCTACCTCCGCCGCGGTCGCTTTGGTCAAGCATAAGGCTTGCACAGCTGGCACTGGAAACAGCGCCGGGCTGTGCTTTGTTTTGTCGCAAAGCCCGGCCGCAGCCACCCCCACACCTGCAAAGGAGGGATGGCTGTGACCGCCGGTACGCTTATCGGGCGGCTGGTGCTGCAGGTCGTCCTCATCTTGGTAAACGCCTTCTTCGCCGCCACCGAACTGGCGGTGATGCAGCTGAACGCCAACAAGCTGCGCCGCTTGGCCGAGGAGGGCGACAAGCACGCCCCCCGTATGCTGAAGTTGGTGGAAAATTCCTCACGCTTTCTGTCCACCATCCAAATTGGCATCACGCTGGCCGGCTATTTGGGCAGCGCCTTCGCGGCCGACGCCTTCGCCGCGCCGCTGGCCAACTGGGTCTACTACGGGCTGGGCTTCCAGGCCTGGTCCGTCAGCACGCTGTCCACCATCGCGCTCATCCTCATCACCATTGTGCTGTCCTACTTCACGCTGGTGCTGGGCGAGCTGGTGCCCAAGCAAATTGCCCTGCACAAGCCCTACCAGGTGGCGCGCGTCACCGCCGGCTTCATCTCCGGCATGGCCGTGGTCATGACGCCCGTCATCAAGCTGCTCAGCGTCTCCACCAAAGGGGTGCTGCGGCTGCTGGGCATCAAGGGCGACCGCGACGAAGAGGCCGTGACCGAGGTGGACATCCGCATGATGGTGGACGTGGGCCACGAGAGCGGCACCATTGACGCCGGCGAAAAGATCATGATCGACAATGTGTTCGAGCTGGACAAAACCACCGCCCGCGACGTGATGACCCACCGGGTGGACGTGGTGGCCATCGAGGTAGACGCCGAGGACGACGAGATCCTGGAGATTATCCAAAGCTCGGGCAAAACGCGCTTCCCCGCCTACGACGACAGCCTGGACGACGTGCTGGGCATTTTAAGCAGCCGCGCCTACCTGCTGAACCTGCGGGCGGCCCAGCCCCAAACGCTGCGCGAGCTGCTGCGGCCCCCGCTGTTTGTGCCCGAAACCGTGCGCGCCGACGTGCTGCTGCGGGAGATGCAGCGCTGCAAGGAGCACATGGCCATTGTGCTGGACGAATACGGCGGCTTTTCGGGCCTGGTGACCATGGAAGACATCATCGAGGAGATCGTGGGCAGCATCTACGACGAGTACGACGCCCCCGAGGAGGCCGACATCCGCCAGCTGGAGGACAACCTGTGGCGGGTGGCCGGCGACACCGACATTGAGACCCTGGAAAAGGTGCTGGCCATAAAACTGCCCGACGACCGCGAATACGACACCCTGGGCGGCCTGGTTTTCAGCCGGCTGTCCACCATCCCGCCCGACGGTGACGTGGTGGAGGTGGACGCCGAGGGCCTGCACATTTGCACCGAGCCCGTGGAGGACCACCATGTGGAGTGGGCACTGGTAAGCCTGCTGCCGGTGGCGCCCGAAAACAATGACGACGACGAGGACGCCGAAACCGCCAACGGCAAGAAAAAGTAAGCGCTGCACAACACTTTTCAGTTTGGTCTATATTCGACAAAATTTACAACCTTTTTTTGGTTATGCACACCTCTACCCGAATGGTTGTAAAATGGTATAATGTATTGTATAATAAATTGACAAACGTTTAACAAGCTGTTTCACGTATGCGCCGGCCTACATGTGACCGGTGTAAACGATAATGATGGGAGGACAGTATTTTATGAAGCGCATTTCCACGTTGCCGTTTGCCGGCACACAGGCTCAGGAGGCCGAGCTGAAAGGCTGGCTGGCTGAGAACAAGGATATGCCCGGCGTGGCGATGACCGCGCTGCAGAAGGCGCAGGACATCTACGGATACCTGCCGCTGGAAGTGCAGCGCATGGTTGCCGACGCACTGGACAAACCCCTGGCTGAGATCTACGGCATTTCCACGTTCTACTCGCAGTTTGCTCTGTCTCCAAAGGGCAAGTACCAAATCAATGTGTGCCTGGGCACCGCCTGTTATGTTAAGGGCGCAGGCCCCATCCTGGATTCACTGGCCCAAAAGCTGGACATTGCGGCCGGCGACGTAACGCCCGACGGCAAGTTCAGCCTGGAAGCCTGCCGCTGCATTGGCGCCTGCGGCCTGGCCCCTGTCATTATGATCAATGACGACGTGTACGGCCGCCTTACCGGCGACGCCGGCGAGCTGGACGACATTCTGGCCAAATACTAAGAACCTGCTTTGTATCTCTGAGTGCGTGACAGATTGTGCAAAATCGGATGGGACTCAAGGCGGAGGCGTGAGGAATACTATCTGTATTCCCACCGACGACAATGAAGAAGCACGCCGATTTAGCGCAAGATGGCGCCACGAACGAGAGGCAAAACAGGTTTCTACCAAACCCCGCCCGGAGGTGATGGACCATGCAGGAGCTTTCGATGAACATCCTGGATGTTGCCGAAAACTCGGTGCGCGCCCACGCCTCGCTAGTGGAGATTGTGCTGGCGCAGGACACCGCCGCCAACGCCCAAAGCCTGATGATACGCGACGATGGCACCGGAATGGACGCCGAAACGGTGGCGAAGGTGACAGACCCTTTCTACACCACCCGCACCACCCGCAAGGTGGGGCTGGGCGTTCCTTTTTTAAAGATGGCCGCCGAGATGACCGGCGGCACGTTTACCATCGACAGCACACCCGGCCAGGGCACCACCGTCTTTGTTACCTTTACGCTGAACCACATCGACCTGATGCCCCTGGGTGACATGGGCAGCACCATGTCGGTGCTGGTAAGCGCCAACCCCGACATCGACTTTCTCTTCAGTTTCACGCGGGACGGCGAAACCTTCACCTTCCGCACCGCCGAGGCCCGAGAGATCCTGGGCGACGTGCCGCTGAGTGAACCGTCGGTGGCCCTGTTTGTACGGGACCATGTGAACGAAGGCATCCAGGAGGTGCTGGCACCAGGCTAGCCTTGCGCGCCGCACACCCACACCCATTTCAGAAATGCAAAGGAGCTACAGATATGAAGAGCCTACAAGACCTTGCCGCCATCCGCGACAAGATGAAACAAACCGTTGCCACGCGCGAATCGTCCGAGAGCGATACCCGTGTGGTGGTGGGCATGGCCACCTGCGGTATTGCCGCCGGCGCCCGCCCCGTGCTGAACGCTTTCTCCGAGGAAGTGGCCCGGCGCGAGCTGCACGACATTCTGGTTACCCAAACCGGCTGCATTGGCATTTGCCAGTTTGAGCCCGTGGTGGAAGTGTACCGCCCCGGCGAGGAAAAAGTAACTTATGTGAACATGACGGCCGACAAAGTGGGCCGTGTGGTTTCCGAGCACCTGATGAACGGCAAGCCGGTAACCGAATACACCATTGGGGCCGCAACCCGGTAAAAGAGGAGGAATGCTGACATGTACAGAAGCCATGTTATGGTATGCACCGGCACCGGCTGCACCGCTTCCGGGTCTGCGCCTATCATTGAAGCCTTTGAAAAAGAGGTGGCCAAGAACAAGCTGGACGAAGAGGTCCGCGTGATCAAAACCGGCTGCTTCGGCCTGTGTGAGCTGGGCCCCATCGTTGTTATCTACCCCGAGGCCAGCTTTTACAGCCGCGTGAAGGTGGACGACGTGCCCGAGATTGTGGCCGAGCACCTGCTGAAGGGCCGCCCGGTTACCCGCCTGCTCTACGATGAGACCGTCACCGAGGACGACACCATCAAGAGCCTGAACGAGACCGGTTTCTATAAAAAGCAGCTGCGCATCGCGCTGCGTAACTGCGGCGTTATCAACCCCGAGGTCATCGACGAGTACATCGCGTTCGACGGCTACCAGGCGCTGGGCAAGGCTATCACCGAGATGACCCCCGACCAGGTCATTGAGACCATTCTGGAAAGCGGCCTGCGCGGCCGCGGCGGCGCGGGCTTCCCCACGGGCCTGAAGTGGAAATTTGCTTCCGGCAACCGCGGCGGCACCGAGAAATATGTGTGCTGCAACGCCGACGAAGGCGACCCGGGCGCGTTTATGGACCGCTCCATCCTGGAGGGCGACCCCCACGTGCTGATTGAAGCCATGACCATTGCCGGCTACGCCATTGGCGCCAACACCGGCTATGTGTATGTGCGCGCCGAGTACCCCATCGCCGTGCAGCGCCTGAACATCGCCATTGCGCAGGCCAAGGAATACGGCCTGCTGGGCAAGGGCATCTTCGGCACCGACTTTGACTTCGACCTGGAGATCAAGCTGGGCGCCGGCGCCTTTGTGTGCGGCGAGGAAACCGCCCTGATGACCTCCATCGAGGGCAACCGCGGCGAACCGCGCCCCCGCCCGCCCTTCCCGGCGGTCAAGGGCCTGTTCGGTAAGCCCACCATCCTGAACAACGTGGAAACCTACGCCAACGTGCCCCGCATCATCCTGGAAGGCGCCGACTGGTTCAAGAGCATTGGCACCGAGAAGAGCAAGGGCACCAAGGTGTTTGCCCTGGGCGGCAAAATCAAGAACACGGGCCTGGTGGAAGTGCCCATGGGCACCACCCTGCGCGAGATCGTGGAAGAAATTGGCGGCGGCATCCCCGGCGGCCATACCTTTAAGGCAGCACAGACGGGGGGCCCCTCCGGCGGCTGTATTCCCGCCAGCCTCATTGACACCGAGATCGACTATGACAACCTGCTGGCCATTGGCAGCATGATGGGCTCCGGCGGCCTGATTGTTATGGACGACACCACCTGCATGGTGGACATTGCCCGCTTCTTCCTGGACTTCACCGTGGACGAAAGCTGCGGCAAGTGCACCCCCTGCCGTGTGGGCACCAAGCGCCTGATGGAACTGCTGGACAAAATTACCGAAGGCAAGGCCACGATGGAAGACATAGACAAGATTGACGAGCTGGCTTCCTTCATTAAAGAAAACAGCCTGTGCGGCCTGGGCCAAACCGCCCCCAACCCCGTGCTGAGCACCCTGCGTTATTTCCGCGACGAGTACATTGAGCACATTGAAAACAAGCGCTGCCCGGCCGGCGTGTGCAAAGCGCTGCTGCAGTACAAGGTGGTTGAAGACAAGTGTGTTGGCTGCACCCTGTGCGCCAAAAACTGCCCGGTGAACTGCATCTCCGGCGAGGTGAAGAAACCCCATGTCATCGACCAGGACAAGTGCATCAAGTGCGGCGTGTGCATGGAAAAATGCAAGTTCAACGCCATCATCAAAGGGTAAGGGAGGAAACAAACGACTATGTCTAAAGTGAACATTAAGATAAACAATGTCGACTATCAGGTGGAAGACGGCATCACCGTGCTGGAAGCCTGCCACCAGGTTGGCATTCGCATCCCCACCCTGTGCTGGATGCGCGAAATGAACGAGATCGGCGCCTGCCGCATCTGTGTGGTAGAGGTGAAGGGCGCCCGCACGCTGGTAACCGCCTGCGTGTATCCGGTGAACGACGGTATGGAGATCGTCACTAACAGCGACCACGTGCAGCGCGCCCGCAAAACCAACCTGGAGCTGCTGCTCTCCACCCACGACCAGAACTGCCTGTCCTGCATCCGCAGCACCGACTGCGAGCTGCAGACCCTGTGCCAGGAATACGGCGTGGACGGCATGCACTTTATTGGCAACCGCCCCCGCTTTGAGCTGGAGACCAGCACCCTGCACATGGTACGCGACAACAACAAGTGCATCCTGTGCCGCCGCTGCGTGGCCGCCTGCCAGCAGCAGGTCAGCGTCATCGAGCCCTCCGAGCGCGGCTTCGAGACCCACATCGCCTGCGCGTTTGAGGCCCCCCTGGGCGAGACCGCCTGCATCAGCTGCGGCCAGTGCATTGTGAACTGCCCCACCGGCGCGCTGGTGGAAAAGGATGACACCGACAAGGTGCGCGCCGCCCTGAGCGACCCCACCAAGACTGTCATCGTGCACACCGCGCCGTCCATTCGCGCCACGCTGGGCGAGAGCTTTGGCATGCCCGTGGGCACCAACGTGGAAGGCAAAATGGCTGCCGCCCTGCGCCGCCTGGGCTTCGACAAGGTGTTCGACACCGACTTCGCCGCCGACCTCACCATCATGGAAGAGGGCACCGAGTTTGTGACCCGCGTGAAGAACGGCGGCACCCTGCCGCTGCTCACCTCCTGCTGCCCCGGCTGGAGCAAATACTGCGAGATCAACCACCCCGACCTGTTTGACAACATCTCCTCCTGCAAAAGCCCGCAGGGCATGCAGGGCGCGATGATCAAGACCTACTGGGCCGAGAAAAACGGCGTAAAGCCGGAGGATATCGTGGTGGTCAGCATCATGCCCTGCACCGCCAAAAAGTTTGAGCTGGACCGCTACGACATGGAAGCCGCCGGCGAGGGCATTGCCGACAACGATTTCTCCCTCACCACCCGCGAGCTTGCCCGGATGATCCAACGCGCCGGCCTGGACTTTGCCAGCCTGCCCGAAGAAGAATTTGACCCCGCCCTGGGCGAGAGCACCGGCGCGGCCGTCATCTTCGGGGCCTCGGGCGGCGTGCTGGAAGCCGCGTTGCGTACCGCCGTGGAAGTGCTGACCGGCGAAGAGCTGCCCGCGCTGGACTTTACCGAAGTGCGCGGCACCGAAGGCGCCCGTGAAGCCACCTACAAGGTGGGCGACATGGACGTGAACGTGTGCGCTGTTTCGGGCCTGGCCAACGTGGAAAAGATTTTGCGCCAAGTGAAAGCCGGCGAGAAAAACTACCACATCATTGAGATCATGGCCTGCCCCGGCGGCTGCATCAATGGTGGCGGCCAGCCCAGCCAGCCCGCCAGCATTCGCAACTGGGTAGACCTGAAGGGCCTGCGCGCCGGCGCGCTGTACAGCGACGACGCCGCCAAGAAGCTGCGCAAGAGCCACGACAACCCGCTCATCAAGGAAATTTACGCCAACTACCTGGGCGCGCCCAACAGCGAGAAAGCCCACCACATTCTGCACACCAGCTACAAGGTGCGCACCCCGAAGTACTAAGGTTTACGGTTTTAGTTTTAATCAAACGGCCACCCTTTGCAGGGTGGCCGTTTCTTAATCTACAGCAAATTATCTCTCATATTTCATCACATCCGCAATACTACAGCCCAAAACGTAACAAACCCTTGCAAGAACATCAACGTCAATCCGTTCCAGCTTTCCCTGGTAAAATCTGTCGGCAACTTCAAAACGGAAGCCTGCCCGCTTGGCAAGCTGGTTGCGGTTGATTCCCTTTTGGGCCATCACTTCCTTAAAACAAAAGTGTATTTTGCCGTAGTCTTTTCGTACAATGATAGAATTTTCGCCGTCCACGCGCATCACGCCCTTCTTGCTTAATTCTATCTACATAGTAACTTCTTGACTATTTACATATTTATAGTTACTATATTTATAGTAACTATAGGGAGTGATACCATGCCCAACTACAAAACCATGTATTTCAAATTATTCAACGCCGTGTGCGACGCCATGGAGCTGCTGCGCCAAACCACCATTGAAACCGAAAACATGGTGGCCGACGGCAAGGACCCCATTACCCTGGAGGACGTGGTGCGCCCCCAAAAAGAAGCGCCGCCCGAATAAAGGCGCGCTTTTATGGCTTTCAAATTATTAATTCTTTATTAAATCGGGGTTTTATGGCCATTTATTCACATTTTATTACATATTTTTCCTTTATTTTTCTGCCGCGATGGTGTATAGTACCACTAACAAACAGACAGGTCTATTTTAAACTTGTTATCGGCAGAAAGGTGTGTAGCATAAATGCCAGAAAATAAAAAAATTAAAATCACCCCGGGCGGACCCTACGAGGTTACCGGCGGCGTGCCGCTGAAACAGGCCATTATTGCCACCGACCAGCTGGCGGTCTCCGAACACTGGCAGGACGG
>JAAYCI010000104.1 GCA_012729855.1 Oscillospiraceae bacterium | reverse complement strand
GCATAAGTCAAAGCATCTTTTATTGCCAGTGCTTGTAAGTATATTTTCAAGACAGGTAGACAAACTGAACGCTGGGGCTGCTTTTATGGATATCTTCAAATGTAATTTTCATTAATTCAATATCTCTTTCAAAACCTTTTGGCATGTCTTTTAATCCCCGTACTTCTATCGTCACCGGCTCATCGTCATTGCTATAACCCCATCCAAAGTCATAAATGGCAGACCAGTTTTCTCCGGTGGTTATTGGCAGCCCCAGCCCATCAATAATGGTTTTGAACATCTGGTGGGGGTATCGGCAACCCGTAAAATCCAGACAGATTGGATTATCCAGGACAGGGCGATAGGCCAACTCCTTCTGGCTGGCATGCAAGATACTGTAGTTCCCCTTCCTTTCCAGTTCCATTTGCTTCCCTCCTAAATAATTTCAATGAATTCTCCGTAATGATCCAATGTTATAAAAATGAGCCCATCATTTGAATAAAGGATCCGTTCCGGGCTTCTATAGTCTGCCCGGTAATTGATGTCAGCCTCATACCAACTACGACCTGGGGCATCTGGCAAGCGTTCATCATGATTGGCGTATATTTCCCCTCCTATCATAACACCAGGTAGCACGTCACCCAGATTCCCTCTTTTAGACTTCCAGCCGGCTGATTTTGCAGCTTTTTTGTCAACATAGTAGTCTGGAAGTCGGCCATAGAACCTCAGCCAGTAGTCTGCCCCATTCAACCCTTCCCAGGTTGCTTCCCCGGCTGTCATAGCCGCCATCGCCACAATTTCGCACCGGCAAAACCAGTGTACCGGCGGCCGCGGCCATATAAAAAAATCTCGCTCAAATACCTTCCCATGGAAGCTTTTACATGCTTCACATGTTCTTTCATCTATATAAGTATACCAGGTATCCCATCTTTCACTCGTTTGCATTGATTACCTTCCCCTTTATGCTACTATTGTGCCTTGGTAAGGTAATCCTATATTATTTTACCACATTGCATGTCTACATATGTATCACAACAAAGTATCCCCCGATAAGTTATTACTTATCGGGGGATACGCTATATACTATTTCTCCGTCAAACCACCTGCGGCACCGCAATGGCTTTCACCGGGCAAACGTTTACGCACAGGTCGCAGCTGATGCACTTGTCCAAATCGATGCGGGCCACATTGCCCACCACCTTGATAGCCCCCTCCGGGCAGGACTTCTCGCATTTCATGCAGCCAATGCAGCCGGCGGTGCACTCCTTGCGGGTTTGGGCGCCGCGGTCGTGGTTGGCGCACATCACCACCGGCTTGCGGCTAGCCTCGCGTATCCAGATCACCCGCTTGGGGCAGGCGGCCTCGCAGGCGCCGCAGCCGGTGCATTTTTCGGGGTTCACCCGGGCCAGGCCCTCCCGTACTTCAATGGCGTCAAACTTACAGACGCGCACACAGTCGCCAAAGCCCAAGCAGCCATAGGGGCAGCTTTTGTTGCCGCCGTGCAGGGTGGCGTTGGCCGCGCAGGACGCAATGCCGCTGTATTCATACTGATGGGTCACATGCTCAAACGAGCCCTGGCAGGCCACAATGGCCTTTTGGGCCACCACGTCGCCGGCGTCCGAGCCCATGATGGCCGCCACCTGGGCCGCCACGTCCGCCCCGCCGGGAATACACAGGTTGGGGGCGGCACCCTCCACCACCGCGCCGGCATAGTCGGCACAGCCGGCGTAGCCGCAGGCGCCGCAGTTCACGGCGGGCAGCACGTCCTGTATCAGCGTGACCCGCTCATCCACCTCCACTTTCATAAACTGGGACGCCACCACCAGGATGGCGGCCCCCACCAGGCCGATGAGGGTCACAATGACCGCGGCCGCTACCACACTCATATCAAAACTCCTTTCCCCGCGTTATGGGGCTGGATGGAATAAATCAGGCCGAGATGCCGAACAGGTTTTCCAAAAGGCCGCCAAAGCCCATGAAGGACAGGCTGGTGATGCTGGCGGCCACCAGGGTAAGCGGCAGGCCGGCAAAGCTTTTGCCCACCTGGCTTTGGGCTTTGTCCAGCGTGCGGCGCACGCCGCTGAACAGCACCATGGCCACGCCAAAACCCACACCGGCGCCGGCCGCGCACAGAAGCGCCTCGGGGAAGGTGTAGTAGGGAGCGGTGGGATCCACCAGGCTGGGGGTCTCAATGTTCAGGATGGTAACCGCCAGCACCGCGCAGTTGGTGGTGATGAGCGGCAGGTAGATGCCCAGGCTCTTATACAGCGGCGGGATGAACTTGCGCAGCACGATCTCCACCAGCTGCACCAGCACCGCAATGATGAGGATGAACCCGATGTTGTTCAGGTATTCCAGGCCGTTGGGCACCAAAAAGTAGGTGTACACCGGCCAGGTAACGGCCGAGGCCAGCACCATGACGAAGATAACGGCCGCGCTCATGCCCACGGCGCTGTTCAGCTTGCCGGAAACGCCCAGGAAGGGGCAGATGCCCAAAAATTTCACCAGCACGTAGTTATTCACCAGTATCATGCTGAAGAAGATGAATGCCAGTTTAAGCGCCATTGGTTTCACACGCTCCTTTCGCCGCACAGCCCGCGGCCGAGGGGCAGCCCGCGCAGGCTTCCTTTTCGGGGTCTTTGCCGCGCCTGCGCTCTATAAAATACGCAATGGCCATAAACACACCGAAGACGAAGAACCCGCCCGGCGGCAGCGCCAGGATGCTCATGGGCGCCACGGCCTCGGGCAGTATCTGGAAGGTGAGGGCGTCGTTGCCGGGCATCAGTGTCAGGGTGCCGCTGCCCAGCAGCTCGCGCACAAAGCTCATCAGCGTGATGACAATGGTGAAGCCCAGCCCCATGCCCAGGCCGTCCAGCGCCGAGGCGCCCACCGTGTTCTTGGACGCGAACATCTCGGCCCGGCCCAGGATGATGCAGTTGACGGTGATGAGCGGCAGGAACACGCCCAGTGATTCGTTCAGCGCCGGCACATAAGCCTTGATGAGCATTTGCACCAGTGTAACAAAGCTGGCGATGACGACGATAAAGCAGGGCAGCCGCACCTGCGACGGAATGACCTTGCGCAGCGCCGAGATGACGACGTTGGAGCAGATGAGCACAAAGGTGGCCGCAATGCCCATGCCAATGCCGTTGAACAGCACGGTGGTGACCGCCAGCGTGGGGCAGGTGCCCAGCACCAGCCGCAGCACCGGGTTTTCTTTTAGAAAACCGTTGGTAAACACCTTCAGGTTGGATACTTTCTTTTTGTTCATCTCAGCACCTCCCCTGATATGGGCATATTTTTTACTTCGGAAAAAGCACGTACGGCGTTGTCCACCGCGTCAATGATACCCTCGGAAGTCACGGTAGCCCCCGCCACCGGCTCTATGCCCTCGGTATCGGTTTCGCCAATAAAAGCGTCCATGAAGTCGGCGTCGTCGGGTACCAGGCCGCCGATGTCGGGCGTCTCGCTTGAGACATCGGGCAGAATGCCCACTATGGCGCCGTCTTCGTCGAAGGCTACCGCCACAGCCACATGCCCGCCAATGCCCTCGGCGTTGCCGTAAATGAGATAGTTGCCCGCATCGCTTACCCAGTGCTGGCTGGTACCGGCAGGGCCGCCAACGATGATTCTGCTCAACGTTTCGCCGGGCAGCAGTGCTTCGCCCACTTCCGCCACACTCAGGCCGGCCAGCGGCGTATCACCTTCGCCCGGATAGGGCACATAGGCGCTGCTTGAAATGCCGCCCGGAAAACCCTCTGTCTGTGTGCCACTTGTACTGCTGTCACCGCCGGTGTTTTCGGTGCCGCCCGCGGGGTCCGCCGGGGCGTCGGCCAGCTGGGGCGCCACGGCCAGCACGTTGGCCACGGCTTCCTTCACGGCGTTGCTGGTAAGCGTGCCGCCGGCCACGTTGTCGGCCTGCTGCGGGTCTGTAAGGCCAATGAAGGACTCAATAAACGCGGTATCGCTCTGCACCGGCGCGCCGAAGCCCTCGGTCTCGCCGGAAGTATCCAGCCACAGGTTCAGGATGGCGCCATCCGGGTCTACCGCCACGGCGGCCACCACGGTGCTGTGCACGCCTTGCGCCTCGCCATAGGCGATGATGTCACCGGTGGCATCGTCGCGCCAGGCGGTGGGCTGCACGCCCTCGGCGCCGGCCGGCACCACAATGGCCTGCAGCGTGGCGCCGGGCAGCAGGTAAGCGCGCACCTCTTCGGGCGTCATGGCGCCCGAGCTTGCGCCCTGCACCTCGGTGTTAAAGGCCTCGATGGCGGCGTTGATGGCGCTGACCGCCGCACCGGTGGAGATGGTGCTGCTGGCAATCTTGTCGATGCTGCCCATGGAGATGGGCTCGGCCGGCAGGCCGGTGAACTGCGCGCGGAAGGACTTGTCGGTCTCCAGCTTTTTGCCCAGGCCCGGTGTTTCGTTGTTCTGCAGGAAGGTCACCCCGGCAATGGCGCCGTCGGGGCTGAAGGCCACCATGACGGGCACGTCGCCGCCGTAGCCCTTGCCCGAGGCGTCCACCACCCAGCCGGCGCCGTTGTCGGCTGCGTAGATGTCGGACACGTTGGTATATTCCTGGCTCAGATCCAGCTCGGTAAAGCTGTCGGCCTCGGGCAGCAGCGCCTGGCGGGCCGCATTGGCCTCGGCCTCGGTGTTGGCCGCGATGATGGGCTCGGTGACCATGTTGGTGAGCCCCAGCAGCAGGCTGGTAACCAGGCAGATGACCACCAGCACCACAATGGGCCGCAAAATGGGCTGCCACACCGTGTGGTTGAACTTCTCCCGCCGGGCGGCCTCCCAGTCCAGCTGTTCCTTGCTCTTGGGGGGCTTGGGCGGCAGCTTTTCCGCTTTATAGGTTTTTTTCTCGGCCTCGGTTTGGGTGTCGCCGGCCGCTTCACTTTCCTTGGCTGCTTTTTCCGCCGGGGCGTCCGCCGTTTCGCCGGCAGGCTCGGCCGCTTTTTTGGCCTTGCCGGTTTTGGCTTTGGGGGCCGGGGCTTCATCTGCGCCGGCCACGGCGTCTTCCTTGGCGGCTTCCACCGCCTGGGTCTCCTGTTCTGTCAGTGCCTGCTCATCCGCGTTTAGCGGAATTTTCTTTTTGTCATCCATACTCAGGCCGCCCCCTTTCCGGCGTCCTGCTCTTTGGCACGCTTTTTAACCCCCAGCGGGCGCTGGCGGGTAAGCACGTTGATGAACGGCACCAGCAGGTTGCCCAGCAGGATGGCGTAGGACACGCCCTCCAGCATGTTGCTCCATTCCCGCATGGCCACCGTCAATATGGCCAGCAGCAGGCCGAACACCACCTTGCCCTTGCGGGTGTAGGGGCTGGTCACGTAGTCCGTCGCCATGAAGATGGCGCCCAGCAGCAGCCCGCCGCTAAGGATATAGGCCAGGGAGTCCCACGCCACCAGGCCCAGGGCCCCGCCCGCGCCCAGGCCCAGCAGCAGCTTGAACACATACACCCCGCCAATGTACACCACGGGGATCACCGGGCTGATGACCTTGCCAAAGATGAGCAGCAGGCCGCCCAGTATCAGCGCCAGGGCGCAGGTTTCGCCCAGCACGCCGCCGTGGGTGCCCAGCAGCAGGTCTATCATGGGCACCTGGGTGCTTTGGCCTGCCAGCAGCGGGGTGGCGCTGGCCAAAGCGTCGGCCCCGCCAATGGAGGCCGGGTAGGTGTAGCCTATCATGGCGCCGGTGAAGCTGAGCTGCAGCACGATGCGGCCCACCAGCGCCGGGTTGGCGAAATTGAAGCCCAGGCCGCCAAACAGCTGCTTCACCACCACGATGGACACAAACGCCCCGATGATGGCCATCCACAGCGGGAAGGCGGGCGGCAGGTTGAACGCCAGGATAAGCCCGGTGACAATGGCGGATAAATCCCCTACCGGGATGGGCTTCTTCATAATAAGGCAATAGAGGGCTTCAAAGCCCACGCAGGCGCCCACGGTAACACCGGTGAGCAGCAGCACCTGCCAGCCAAAGATGATGGCCGAGGCCACCAGCGTGGGCACCAGCGCAATGATGACCGCCAGCATGATCTTCTGGGTGGTAAACTTGGCCAGTATGTGGGGCGAGGGCGAAACGACCAGCTTGCTTTGATCCATCACTTCTTCACCCCTTTCAGGTAGAACTGCCGGGCCAGGGTGGTGCCGGGGCTCAGCAGCCGCTTGGCCGGGCACACGTAGCTGCACACGCCGCAGCCCATGCACACATCGGCGTGTAGCTTGCCCAGCAGCTCCAGGTCTTCCTTTTCGTAGGCCTCGGTCAGCTCGATGGGCGACAGGTTCACCGGGCAGGCCATGATGCACCGCGCGCAGCGGATGCAGGGCCCCGGCAGGGACAACTGCGTCTGCTTCTTTGTCAGCGCCAGAATGGCGTTGTTGGCCTTCACGGTGGGGTAGCTGGTGTCGGCCATCGCGGTGCCCATCATCGGCCCGCCCAGCACAATCTTCTCCGGCTGGCCCTTCAGCCCACCGCAAAACTCCAGCACGTCGGCTATCGGCGTGCCAATCACCACCTCCACGTTCCTGGGCTCGGCCACGGCGCCGCCGTCCACCGTCAGGCGCTTGGTCATCAGCGGCATGCCGGTGGCCAGGTACTTGCCAATGGCCGACACTGTAGTCACGTTCAGCACCAGCACGCCCACGTCGGCCGGCAGGCCGCCGGCGTCGGGCACCTCGCGGCCGGTCACTGTTTGTATCAGCACCTTCTCGGCCCCCTGCGGGTAGTTGGCCGGCAGCGGGAACACCGACACGGCCGCGTCGCCCTTGGTGAGGCTAAACATCAGTTCGGTGGCCTCGGGCTTGTTGCGCTCTATGGCCACCACCGCTTTGGGGATGTTCAAATACTTCTGCACGGCCGCAATGCCGCTCAGCACGCTGTCGCCGCACTCCAGCATCTCGCGGTCGTCGGCGGTGATGTAGGGCTCGCACTCGGCCGCGTTGATGATGAGCGTGTGGATGGCGTCGGGATCCTTGGGGCTCAGCTTTACCGCCGTGGGGAAGCCCGCGCCCCCCAGGCCCACCAGCCCGCAGGCGCGCACGGCGGCCAGAAAGCTCTCGCGGTCGCGCACGGCGGGGGGCAGCACGGCGGGGTCTATGGTCTGCTGGCCGTCCGGCTCAATAACCACGGCGTCCACAAAGGCGCCGGCCGGGTTCAGCAGCTTTTCAATGCCCAGCACCTTGCCGGAGGCCCCCGAGTGGATGTCGGCCCCCACAAAGCCCTGGGCCTTGCCCACCACGGTGCCCACGTCCACTGTGTCGCCCTTTTTCACGGTGGGCAGGCAGGGCGCGCCAATGCTCTGCTGCATCACCAGGTACAGCTTTTCGGGCAGCGGCATGGTTACCGTTTGCAGGGCGGCGGTGTTTTTGTGGTGCGGCGCATGAACCCCCCGGCCCAGCGTCCTCAAAATTTTCTTCATTCGATCCCTCCTGTTTCGCAGCCGCCGGCATGGCGGCTGCTTTCCCCACCCGGGCAATGCCGCGCCCGGTGCGGGGGGTGTTGCGGGCAAGCACACACAATCTTGTCGCAAAAGGTAAATTCATTGTAAGTGCTTGTTAAACAAATGTCAATATGGTATTCTTATGAAAGAAAACAGCGTTTGTACACCCAGCAGCAGCCCTATGCCACCCCTTTACAGCGCCCGGCGCTGTGGTGTATACTGGTTTGGAAGACCCCATTTTGGGGCCGGTGCGCCCGGTTTTACCAGGGGCCGCAGGCCCGCAGGGAGGCTGTGCGCCTTGGCATGGACGGCTATACAAAGTGAAACCCCGCTGGTGCCGGACACCCTGCCCGCGCTGAAAACCTGCTGGTACACTGGCGGCCAACCCCACATTTACACCGCCGCGCGCTTTTACCTTTTGCAGCAAAGCCTGCAAGTGGCCCTTACCATTTTTGAGCGCACCCCCCCGGCGGAAAGCCGCGCCGGCTTTGCCTTTGGCGGCATAAGCGGCCACCTGGCCGTGGTCTTTCTGGCGCCGGATACAGCCCGCCTGGCCCTGCTGGATGGGCAAAACCCGCCCGCAAGCTGGCCGCTGGCCGAACAGGATGCCCCGCCTTTTGAGGACGCCGCCTTTTACACCGGCCAGGACGAACAGGGCTGGTACTGGGGCGCCCGGCTGGGCATTGGCCCAGAATGGCTGGAAAAAGCCGGTATTGTGCCGGCGCCGGGTGCCACGTTTGGGGTGGCGCTGGCCAAGTACAGCACCGATAGCAGCACATTGGGCCTTTCCTTTCCGCTGCCGCCCGGCGCAGGCCCTTTTGAACCATCCCACTTCACCGCCACCACCATCACGCGCTGAAGCGGCGCGCGGAATGGTTTTCACCACCCGGGCAGGTGCCCTGCCGCCCGGCCACCCAAGAAAAGGAGCGTGAGCCAGATGTTCAGAACCCTGTTCTCTATTTTGTTCAAAACCGTGCTGGTCCTCGGGGCCATCTTTGCGGTGTTCTCGCTGATGCGTTACCTGACCGAGCAGCGGAACGACTACATTGAAATTTATAACGACGACATACCGGACGGAGAGTATTATTAATGGGAAAAAATGAAATCATCCGCATTGGCGGCAACGGCCGCCGCAGCACCTATGTCATCCATGGCGGCCTGATGTACATCAGCGGCATCACCTCGGTGATGCTGGAGGGCGACATGCGCGAGCAGGCCGCCGACGTGCTGGGCCAAATAGACCGCCTGCTGGCCCGCGCCGGCACCGACAAGAACCGCGTGCTGAGCGCCACGGTATACCTGCGCTCCATGGAGGACTACCCCGACTTCAACGCCATATGGGACGCCTGGGTAAGCGACGGGCACGAGCCTGCGCGCACCTCGGTGGAGGCGGCCATGTCGCTGAACGAATACCGGCTCAAGGTCTCTGTCATTGCCGCCGTTTAAAAAGCCATTTTGAAACGGGAACACGCGCCTTGCACTGTGCAGGCGCGTGTTTTGCGCTTTCAGGGTGGCAATTGGCTATAGTAATGGCTGCCCTCCAGGTAGGGGGTTTTGGGGTCATAGGCGGTGTGGGTCACCAAATACTCCACCCAGGCCTTCACGCCGGCGCTGGTCAGGTGGTAGCCGTCGTTGCTCGAACCGTATTCCTCCCGCAGCCAGCCGTCTTCGCCGGCCAGCGCCTCGGTCAGGTCCACAAAATAAATGCCCTTCTCCCAGGCCATCTTGGCCAGCATGTCGTTCAGCGTGTGGATGCGGTCCATGCTGAAGCGGGGGTCTATGCCTTGGCGCACCGGCGTGATGGACTGCAGGTAGATGTCCACGCCCTCCAGCAGGTTGGCCTGCATCGCGTCTATCATCTCGGCAAAATAGGCCACCAGGATGTCGTTGTCGCTGTAGGCCACCATGGCGTTGGCGCCCAGCAACACATACACATTGTCCGGCTGGCTGGCCACCAGCGCCTCCAGTGGCACCTCCTGGGCGCCGGTCACGTTACTCCAGATGGAGCCGTCGTAAATGCCCTTGGGGCCAATGCTTTTGTAGGCGCAGTAGTGGGCGTTGGACACCCCCCACAGGTACATGCCCTGGGTGATGGAATCGCCCACAAAGGTTACGGTGTCGAAATAGCGCATGTCCACCCGGCCGTTCTCGGGCAGGGCGATCATCCGGTAATCGGGCGATACCAGCTGCATGGCCTCGGTGTCCTGTTCTACCGGGCCCACAAAATTCCAGTTGGTGTTGTCCACCTCGGGGGTGGCGGGCGGGCCGGTGGGCTCGGGCTCGGGCGCCACCACCGGCGGGGCAGATGCCGGCGCACTGTCGGACGGGGCCACCGGCGTGCCGCCGCCGCCCTGGATAAGGCTGGTGATGCCCCAGGCTATGCCCAAGATGACGCAGACCGATACCACCAGCACCAACGTGCGGCGCAGGGCTTTTTTCATCCGGCGCCGTTTTCTTTTCTGGCTGTATTCCCGGGCGGGGTCGCGGCTGTTGTTATCGCTCATGGCTTATGTATACCTTCCCGGCATACCCTGCGCATTATGTGCAAGCGCATTATGCGCTACGCATAATGCGCAGGGTATGCCGCTCCTGAATTCCCAATTTTATGTAGCTATTATATCGAATACTGCCTGCGTTGGCAACTGCCATTGCCTGCCGCGTGGCACCTGCTGCAAGTGTGCACTTGTCATTTCGACAATAAATGTATTATACTGGCAATAATGCCATAACTTGTTGTAATAACCCCACCTTATGTATGGCAAGTATGCCGCCGCGCAGGCAAGCAAGCCTCAAACGTTACAACAGGCGCTGGCATACGCTTGTTCACGTGCGGTATAATTTGAAATATTGAATAAAAATTGACTTCTAATTTTGTAAACTTTCACACAATCTACACAGTATCCTAGTTGACTGGTAGGTTATCATAATGTATGATTAGCCATCACGAAAGGGAGTCGATTTTTTGCTTTTTTCCTGCGATTTCAGAGAAAGCAAAACCCCTTTCCGGCCTGTGGCCTTCCGAAAAGGGGTTCGTGCCCGCTATCTTACACACGCCGCATATGCAAACGGCTATTTCACACTGTCCATGTAGGTGATCAGGTCGATGATTTTGCAGGAATAGCCCCACTCGTTGTCGTACCAGCTTACCAGCTTGACGAAGGTGTCGGTGAGCGCAATGCCGGCCCGTTCGTCGAAGATGGAGGTGCGGGAATCGCCGATGAAGTCGCTGGAGACCACATCTTCGTTGGTATAGCCCAAAATGCCCTTCAGCGCGCCTTCGCTTTCTTTCTTGATAACTGCGCAGATTTCTTCATAGGTGGCCGGTTTTTTCAGGTTCACCGTCAGGTCCACCACGCTTACGTCCAGCGTGGGCACACGCAGCGACATGCCCGTCAGCTTGCCGTTCAGCTCGGGGATCACCTTGCCCACCGCCTTGGCCGCGCCGGTGGAGGACGGGATGATGTTGCCGCTGGCCGCGCGGCCGCCGCGCCAGTCCTTCTTGGAGGGGCCGTCCACCGTCAACTGGGTGGCCGTGGTGGCGTGCACGGTGGTCATCAGGCCGTCGGCAATGCCAAAGTGGTCGTTCAGCACCTTGGCCAGCGGCGCCAGGCAGTTGGTGGTGCAGCTGGCGTTGGAGACAAAGTTCATGTCGGGGGTATACTTGTCCAGGTTCACACCGCAGACGAACATGGGGGTGTCGTCCTTGGACGGCCCGCTGTACACCACCTTTTTGGCGCCGGCGTCCAGGTGGCCCTGGGCCTTGTCCTTGGAGTGGAAGATGCCGGTGGCGTCCACCACATAGTCGGCGCCGCAGGCCTTCCACGGGATGTCTTTGGGGTCCTTCTCGGCGTAGAAATTCACTTTTTTGCCGTCCACCACCACCGCGTCATCGGTGTGGGATATCTCGCCCGCATAGCGCCCGTGCACCGTGTCATACTTCAGCATGTACGCGCAGTAATCGGGCGACATGAAGGGGTCGTTGATGCCGACAAACTCGATGTTGGGGTTGCCCAGCCCGGCGCGGAACACCAGCCGGCCAATGCGGCCAAACCCGTTGATACCAATTTTTATGCCCAAGGGTCTACACCTCCTGTTATTCAGAACGCGCGGCCATAATACACGGCCACTCAATTCTTTCTGGTCGATAGTGTCATTTTACCCCAATCCTGCCCAAACTACAAGCGAAACGCCCCAAGTTTTGGCGTGAACCTCCCCTTAAATTCCGGCAGGCTGCACGGCGCCCCCTTTTTTCGTCAGGCTTCACCTGTTTTTACGCCGGTTTCACCAAAAATCCACAGCGTGCCCACTTCATTATGGCCCCCCTGTACCGATGTATCCGATAGACTTGTCCGATGAAAGTGAGATCTATGATGTCCATTTTTGCCCCTTACGAGAGCGCTGCTTTCCCCTGCTATTTTTTGCAGGCGGACGGCACGCTTGTTATGAATACCGCGGCGGCCACCGCCGGCCCGCCACTTTCGGATGAAAAGCTTATTACCCAGCTGCTTACCACCGCCCTGCAGGCCAGGCATGCCCAGAAAAACCAACTGACGGTGCAGCCGCTGCTGTCCGACGCGCTCACCCTGCGCACCCTGACGCTGGTACCCCTGGAGGACGGCCTGCTGGCCATGGCGGCCGAGCCCGCCGAGTCCCCCACACCGGCTTTCAGCAGCCAAATGCGTGAGCCGCTGACCAACATCTTCGCCACCCTGCCGCTGATAACCAAACGCCTGGACGACCCCGACCTGCGTTACACAGAAGAGATACAGGAGAACTGCTACCAGCTTTTGCGGCTGGCCAATAACCTGGAAAATGCCGTCCGCATTGAAAAACGCCAGTACGAGCCGCGCTCTGTGGACCTTGTTGCCCTGGTGCAGTCCCTCTGCTACTGCGCCGATTCCATCTGCCACGGCACGCCCATCACCTGGAGCCTGCCCGACCACGTGCTGCCGGTACGTGCCGACGCCCAGCTGCTGAGCGAGATGTTCCTCAACATCCTGCGCAACAGCCTGCAATACACCCGCGATGGCAACCACATTGCCATCAGCCTGAAAGAGGTGGGTGGAAAAGCCGTGCTCACCATAGAAGACCATGGCCTGGGCATCCTGCCCGAAAACCTAGAGCAGGTTTTCGAGCCGTATTTCTCGGTGGACCCTTACGGCGACAGCCACATCCACCCCGGGCTGGGGCTGGGGCTGGCCGTGGTGCGGCAGACAGCCGCCCGTTTTGGCGGCCAGGTCACCATTGAGAGCCGTTTTGGGGAGGGCACCAAAGTGTTTGTCGCCCTGCCGCTGGATAAAAAGCCCGATGACGTGTTGGGCAGCGACTCGGCCACCTACCTGCTCAACCGCTACTCTGCGGTGTATATCCAGCTGTGCGGCTATTGCCGGCTGCCCGGGCTGTAAACTGAAACACATTGTGCTTTGGCAGAAGCCGTATCGTCATATACTGCACCCCAAACGGTATAGCGGTAAACGCTATACCGTTGTAAAAAAACACTTGCAATCCACCTTGTTTGATGCTATTATTATTTGTGCGTTCGTGCTTTGCGTAGATTACCCGCCAAACCGTGAACGCGCGCTGCCCCTTGGCGCAGATATGCTTTTTATTACTTATGAGGAGGTGGAACCATGCCTAATATCAAATCCCAGAAAGACCGTATGCGGCTTACCGCCAAGCAGACGGCCCGCAACAAGGCCAGCCGTTCGGCCCTGCGTACCACCATCAAAAAGGCAAACGCCTCCATTGATGCAAACGCCGACAACAAAACGGAAGCCGTGAAAGCCGCGGCCATCGCACTGGAAAAAGCGGGCGGCAAAGGCCTTATTCATCGCAACACCGCCAGCCGCCGCGTTTCCCGCATAATGAAGCGGGCCAACGCTGTGCAGAATCCCCAGTAAATCACACCATTTAAAAGCGAAAAGCGCCTCCCCGGCGCTTTTTTATTTTGCCTCATTTTTATCCCGCAAAATCAACCGCATTGAGTAATAAACATTTTTTGCAATATATAATTATTATATATTATTCTATTGTGCGCATTAAGCTTCATTTTCCCAGTTAAACATTGTATATCCAAAAACCCTGTTCGGTGCACGTTTCCGGCCCAGCGTGTCTGACTCCAGAAAGCATAAGAATAATAGACTAAATAGAAATACATTCCTATATATCGGCATACTTCATTGTTTTTTCTGCCTTATCATATGGCTTTCCAAAAGATGCTCGCATTCAAGTCATTCTGAGACCTCACCGGCCAACCCGGCCTTGCGCTGACAATACGCCGCCATGCTGTGGCCGGGCTCTTCGGTTACCTCGCGGCCCAGCCAGGGTGGCGCCACAAACGCCTGTGCTGCCTCAATGCTGGCAAACTCCACCTCAGCGTAATAGAAAGCAGTCGGCTCGCCTTCATCCACCAGGCTGCACTCCAACATCAGCCCGCCCGGCAGCGGGTACAGGCGTGTTTTTTTACGGGCGGAGGGTGCCGCCAAGAGCGGCAGCAGGGCTTCATACTGGTCGGGCGTCAGTGTTGTCTCCACCTCGGTGCGCATCAGCGTGCCCCCACCCTTGATCGTCAGTATACAATCCTTCGCCGGTTCGTCCACGTACCGCCGAATGCGTACCACGGCCTGGCCAAATGCCAAATAGCCTTGTTCTGTCGTATATTCTTTGTCGTAGGATTGTTCGGGGAAGCCGTCCATCAGCCATTTGCGTTCAATCTCCACCAAGGCCATCAGGTGCTCCTTCCTCTATTCAGGCGGCGAGCCAGCAGCCGGGCCAATAGCAATGCCGCAGCCATCTTAATGACATCGGGCGCAATGAACGGCACCACGCAAAGCATCAGCCCGCTTAGAAAGTCTGTGCCGGACACCAGCACGAACCATACTGTGCCCAGCCCATAGCACAGTGCCAACCCGGCCAGCCCGGCCAGTATCTGCACCCATATGCGGCGGGAATACTTTGTGGCCAGCGATATGGCCAATGCAATGAGAAAGTAGCCCAGCAGGTACCCCCCGGTGGGCCCCGCCAGCACCTGTGGCCCACCACGAAACCCGGAGAACACCGGCAGGCCGATAACCCCCAACAGTATGTACACGCCAATGCTGGCCATGGCGGCAGCCGGCGGCTGCATGGCACTTATAAAGAAAACGCCCAACAAGCCCAGCGTAAACGGGATAGGCCCCAAGGGCAGTGTAATGGGCGACAAAATTGCCAGGATGCCCGCCATCAGGGCGATCATTACCATCTTTTGAGCATTTTTACGCATAATTCCTCTTTATGAAAGCTGTGTCAGATATTCACTTTACACATACCCATCTATGTTAATACATATATCTTGTTATATGTCCATATATCATGCTTGTTTGCTTCACCCCTGCCGAGTATGAACGCATCTCAATCATCTTTTACCCGTACGCTAATCTCCCCCCACGATAATACCTGCCGTTTTCCATCAGGCAATTGGATTATAAGGCGTGCTTCATCGTCTATTTCAATCGCTTGTGCCGTATAGGGAGGCGTGCTAAGCACTGTCACCGTCCGGCCCAACACCATGCTGCGAAAGCGGTATTCCTCTAAAAAGCCATGCGCCGGCAGCATATCAATAATTTCCATCAATGCGTCATGGATGGCCGCCGCAAGCTGCGCATGGCCCAGCGGCGCGTCTCCGCCTGGAAACAATACTGTTGCCACCGCCGCCGCCGCAGGCGAAAAAGCGTCGGTCGGTGTTGTATAATTCAGGCCAATGCCCACCACCAGATACTGGCTCCCGTCAGCCAACACTCCGCCTTCGGCCAGGATGCCGCAGCATTTTCCACCATTGTAGTAGAGATCGTTCACCCATTTGATATGCAGTTCCATCCCACACAGGCGGCTAACCGCCCGGCAGGTAGCCACAGCCGCCGCCGATGTCACCAACCCCGGTTTCTGCGCCATTTCCGGTGGGCACCGCAGCACCACACTCATATAAATGCCGCCCGGCGGGCTGGAAAACCCCCGCCCCATGCGGCCACGGCCGGCATCCTGGCGGCGCGCCACCACCAAAGCACCGTGCGGCGCACCTTTTGCCGCCCAGTTTTTGGCCACCAGGTTGGTGGAATCAACCACATCGTACACCTGCACCGGTGTTGAAGGCAACAACAAATGTGACTGTATAGCCTGTGGTGTAAACGCCTTCAAGCCACCGGAAAGCTGGGTGGCATCAACCATTTTTATCTTTCTGCAGTTTCAGGTAATGCAGAAACATATAGAGGTTCTGTTTGCGCTCCTCTACCAGGCGTTCATACTCGTCTTCATTGAGCTCCGGATCGCGCACGTCCTCCCAATGCTCGCACGGCACCTTTTTGCATTGGGCGCAGCTTGCATATTCATTCTCTTTTGCGCAGTTGCTAACCGGGCAGGCGCTGTAGCCCCGAAACTCCGCCCAGAAGGGGTTTCCACTGCTGGCCGCACACCCTCTGCACTCAAGCCCATAGTAATCGCATTTGTTGCAGTCATGTCCACATGTGGCAAAAGTCATCTTCGTTTCCTCTCTGTTTCTCCCATTTTATCCGCTTTTACATGCTGCTGCGTCACAGCATGGTTAGCAATATCGGTTTTATGAGTTAGCCATGTTAATTTAGATATCCGAGCCATACGCAAGCATGTTTCTTATCTGCCCCACCAAGGTCTCATAGCTCAATTGGGAAAAATCGGTCACATCCACCTGAATCTCTTCCCCGCCTATGGAAAAATCGCCAATGCCGCGTGTCTGCACGCCGCTGATAAACTCTTCAAAGCTTGGTGGTGCGTTTAATATTTTAGAATCCTGGTGTGGCCAGGCATAGCTGGTTTTATGGCCGCCGTGGCGCTCCGCGCTGGTGTTCCTGTTTAAATACCGCTTATATATCACCTGAACATCGCCCACAAAACGCACGGTTAGCGGCTCATAACTATATTGCTGCAAAAGCTTGCTTAACCGAGGCTTTTGCACGTTTTCAAAGTTATTCTCAAGGATGAACGAAACACCGGCTGCCATCAGGCTATCTGCAAAATAGTATAAAATCTCCGATGCTGTAATGCTCAATGTCACCTTCTCAGCTTTAGACTTGAAACCGATGGTGTCATACATCAATTCTTTCAGGCAATCCTTGGAGATCATCGGCAACAAAAGCTGTGCCGATAAATGGCGCGCAAAGGTAGTTTTACCAGAAGCTGGCATCCCTGCAATCAGTATACACCGCGCCATACACTCTCACCTCAATACTTATTTGGCTGTTGTTATTGGTATTCTATCAGATGCATAGGCGCTGCTTGGCAGGGAGGCAACCCTTTTTGCAGAAAAGGCGGGCGAATGAATATGTCCCCCAGTGCATCTATTGGTTGCCAGCGAAAATAAAGTGGTTTGCCGGCCTCATCCACCCGTTCAAATTCTTGCCGCGTAGGCAGTGCCTCGGCGCATTGTGGTTCAAGCCAATAGTAAAACCCAATCTCATGATATTGTTCACCGGTTACCATCTCCGTGAAATAGCTCTCTGCAATCACGGCTAACTCATCAACTTTAACGGCTAACTCCAGTTCCTCTGCCCATTCCCTTTTCAAGGTTTCCGCACTGTTCTCATGAAGTTTTACACGCCCGCCCGGCGGGAAATAATAAGGCGTTGTGTCCAGCTTCATCACCAATAGTTTATTATTGCTAACCAAAAGTCCGGCCGCCCGCAAATTGAAGCGCCCCGCTTCCATCCGGTAAGATACATCCATGCTTGCTCCAGCCTCGTTAGTTAATGTTATAAAAGCGGCGGGCATTTTCCAGCGTCTGCTGTAGCAGGGTTTCTGTCTCCATACCGCGCAGCTCAGCAATACGGGCGGCTGTGTATTGAATCATGCCACTGTTGCTTTTCTTGCCGCGGTAAGGCTCGGGCGCCATGTAGGGGCAGTCGGTCTCCAGCAGCAGATATTCCAGCGGTACAGCGGCGGCGGCTTCCAGCGGTTTTACAGCGTTTTTAAAGGTAACTACGCCTGTAAACCCAATATAAACGCCCTGTTTGCACAGCCATTTCACATCCTCGGCCGAGCCGGAATAGGCATGCAGCACAGCTTTCGGCTTGTGCTTTTTCAGCAGTGCATAAGTCTCTGCGTGGGCCTCACGGTCATGCACGATTAAGGGCAAATCATGTGCCAGCGCCGTGCAGATCTCTGCTTCAAACAGTTGCAGCTGGGCATCGCGCGGCACCGGCCAGTGGTGGTCTAACCCGCACTCGCCCACCGCCATAACTTTGGGGTGCTGGTACAGCGGCTCAATGGCCGCCATCTCGGCCACCCAGTCGCCCCCAAACCGCATGGTGGTGGAGGAATCCTCCTCAATCAGGCTTTCCGGGTGAATCCCGGCCGCGGCGTAAATCCAGTCATATTTCTCAGCCAGCGCCACACTCTCCATGCTGGACACCAAATCGGTACCGCAGTTGACCACCCCGGCCACACCATCTGCGGGCAAACTGTCCAGCAGCATTTCACGGTTCTGGTTGAATGCCCCCGAAGTATAATGCGCGTGGGTGTCAAATATCAGGCGTTTCATGCATGTGCTCCTGTCTCCGGCTGTATTGCATTATGAATGGCATCATTCGCTAACTCTGCTTGATTAGCCTTACAGAACACCCTTAGCGTATCCGGCTGCCGGGCACCGCTTCATCTGGTAAAAACACCACCTGCGCCGCACCACCTGGGCCGTCTGCGGCCAACAGCATGCCTTGGCTGACAATACCCCGTAGCTTGGCCGGTTTTAGGTTAGCCACCACAATCACCTTTTTACCCACCAGATCATCTGCGGTATACCACGGCGCAATCCCGCTTACAATAGTCCGCTCGCCTGCGCCGTCAAAAACGGTAAGCTTTAGCAGCTTATCGGCTTTTTCCACTTTTTCGCAGGCGCGCACCTGGCCCACCACCAGTTGGGTGGCCATGAAATCATCATAGCCAATCTCTGCCGGTTTTTCAGGTTCGGGCGGCGTGCAGGGTTTATCTTTCCCGGCTTCATGGGCGGCTTTTTCCTGTTGAATTGTTGTGGTTTCCTGCTCGGTTGCTTGCAGCTCTGCCAGCAACTTATCGGTATCCAAGCGAGCAAATAGCGGTGTTGGTGGCTGTGGAGCCAGTGCCGGCACAACACCGAATGTGGCAATGCTGTTCAGTGTTTGGTATTCTGCCGGGCAGTCAAGCTGCCGGAAAATCTCCTCCGCGGTAGCCGGCAGAAAAGGCGTTAGCAGCACACCTAATACGCGAATAACCTCCAACAGGTTATAAAGCACACTGGCTAACCGATCGCTCTGGGCATTGTCTTTGCCCAGCACCCAGGGGGTTGTCTCGTCAATGTACTTGTTGGCGCGCTTCGCCAGGTTGATAACCGCTTCCACGGCGTCGGAGGCGCGGAAGGCATCCAGCTTCTCCTGCATCTGTGCACAGGCAACCTTTGCAGCATGTGCTAACTCATTGTCCAGCGCCTCGGCTTTACGGCCTGTGGGCAGCTTGCCGCCAAAATACTTGTGGGTCATGGCAATGCTGCGGTTCACCAGGTTGCCCAGCGTATTGGCCAAGTCGGCGTTATAGCGTTCAAATATGCGTTCATATGTGATGGTACCGTCCTGCGCGTAGGGCATTTCGGCCAGCAGGTAATAGCGCACGCCGTCCACACCAATCAACTCAGCCAAATCGTCTGCATAAATCACATTGCCACGGCTTTTACTCATCTTGTCCACGCCGCTTAGCAGCCACGGGTGGCCAAAAATACTTTTGGGCAGCGGCTCGCCCAGCGCCAGCAGCAGAATAGGCCAATAAATGGTGTGAAAACGCAGAATATCCTTGCCGATCACATGGGCTTCGGCCGGCCAATACCGCTTGTACAATGCACCGGGGTTCCCGGGCATATAGTCCAGTGCAGTGATGTAGTTGGACAGCGCGTCGATCCACACATAAATCACATGCCCAGGGTCAAACGGCACCGGCACGCCCCAGGAAAAAGACGACCGGGTGACACATAAATCCTGCAGGCCGGGCTTCAGAAAGTTATTCACCATCTCTTTTTTGCGGCTTTCGGGGAAGATAAAGCCGGGGTTGGCCTCGATATGCTCCTCCAACTGCTTTTGATATTTGGACATTTTAAAGAAATAGGCTTCCTCGCTGGCCCGCTCCACCGCGCGGCCACAGTCGGGGCATTTGCCGTCCACCAATTGGCTGTCGGTGTAAAAGCTCTCGTCCGGCAGGCAGTACCAGCCCTCATATTTGGACTTGTAGATGTCCCCCTGGTCATACAGCTTCTGAAAAATCGCCTGCACCGACTTGACGTGATAATTATCGGTTGTACGAATAAATTTATCGTAGCTGGTATTCAAAATATCGCAGATTTCTCGAATCTGCCCGGCGATTTTGTCCACATACTGTTTGGGTGTCACGCCCTCTTCGGCGGCGGCCTCTTCGTTTTTTCGGCCATGCTCGTCGGTGCCGGTAAGAAAAAACACGTCCTTGCCCTGCAGGCGTTTCAGGCGGGCAACCGCGTCGGTAAACACCACCTCGTAGCTGTTGCCAATGTGTGGTTTGCGCGAGGTATAGGCAATGGCTGTGGTGATGTAATAGGTTTCTTTACTCATTATAGTATCAACTCCTCGCCGCCCCAAATGGGGGACGGTTCCTGTGTTTTATCTTGCTAACCAATATGCTGTTATAGCTAACTGCCAAGGTGCTTATGGGCATTCCAGAATAAAAAACCGCTCGTACCACACCAGGAAGGTGAACACCGTCCATATTTTGCGGGCATTGGCCGCGCGGCCATGGTAATGGTCGTCCAGCAGCTTTAGAATCGCGTCTCGCCGGAAGAACTCTGCGGCAAAAGCGCTCTCAAAATACGTGCGCACCCGTTCGTAGTACTTCGCCTCCCGCAGCCAATGGCGTATGGGCACCGGGAAGCCTTTTTTGGGGCGCAACGCCCAGGCATCGGGCAGGGTTTTGTTGGCCGCGTGGCGGAACACCACCTTGTTCTGGGTGCCTCGTATGCTGTACTTGGCCGGAACCTGTGCCGCCAACGCCATCACTTTTTTGTCCAGGAAGGGCACCCGTAGCTCCAGCGAGTGCGCCATACACATCTTGTCAGCCTTCAACAAAATGTCGCCCGGCAGCCATAAATGCATGTCGATATACTGCTTTTTCGTCACCTCGGGGCGGCCGGCTACCCGCGCGTAATAGGGCGCGGCCATCTGCAATGGCGTGGGGCCGGCCTGGAAATCGGGCGCCAGCACGGCGTGGGCTTCTTTTTCGGGGAATACACTGGCCTGGCCGATGAACCAGTCCTCCGGCCGGCCGGCGCTTTTCATCAGGAAGTTGCG
>JAAYCI010000103.1 GCA_012729855.1 Oscillospiraceae bacterium | reverse complement strand
GGTGATCACCACACCGCACAGGGTGCAGGCTTGCTCCCTCTGGCCATTCTGGCCGGCGGCGGCCGGGGTGGTAACCAGCCAGTCGCCCGGGGTATGCGCGGGGCCGGCGTAGCTGTCGGTATAGCTGTAGCCGCAGCCGGTGCAGGTGTGGGTGGTGTGGCCAAAGCTGGTGCAGTTGGGTGCGGTCACCGCCTCGGTGTAGGCCGGGGCGGCACAACTTTCGGGCAGCAGGGGGGTGCTGTAGTCGGTGTGTTCGTCGCTTTCAAACTGCAGGGTGGTATTGTTCGCAATCTCCAGCACCCAGTGCATCTGCTCGCCGATAACGGGCGCGCTGTAGGCCCGGCGGCTGGCCACGTCCTCAAAAAAGTGGATGGTGGCGTCCACGGTGTTGTTCCGCACATACCCGGGGTGGCCGGTGTCATCGGTGTGCACGTAGTACATGCCCACCACCCCGCCGTTGTGCACATAGCCGTGCACCGAGGTCCAGGCCTCCAGCTTCACGGTGCAATCCTCAATGTCGGCGTAGCCGCTGGCCAGGATGGCGCCCATGAACTCCTCGCAGTTGGCGGTATCGTCGGTGTCCACCAGCGTCAGGTCTGCCACGGCGGTGCAGCCGGTGATGCTGCCGTAGCCAAAGCCCATCACGCCTGCCACGCCGCACATGGGGCCACCCACCGTCAGCGCCACCCGCCCCCATACATTGCAGCCGGTGAGGGTAACGTTCTCGCCATAGCCCACCAGCCCGGCGGCGTAGGCGCTTTGGTCGGTTTCCAGCGCCACGTCTGCGCCCAGCAGGGTCAGGTCCTGTATGCTGGCGCTCACACAGCGGGAGAACAACGCGGCAAACTGCGTGTCGTACGGCAGGCGGTTGCCGTCCACGCTCACGGCGGTCACAGGGTCGGCCGCGCGGATGGTGAGGTTGTACAGCGCAAAGCCGTCGCCGTCAAAGATGCCGTTAAACGGGATGGGCTGCCAGGCCGCGCCGCCCATGTCAATGTGGGCGGCCAGGCGGTAGTGGCCGTCGGGGTTTTGGGCAATCGCCTCCAGCCCCGCCCGGTCGGTAATTTCGACGATGGCATCGGCGGCCGGCGCCGCAGCGGCGCGGGCGGGCAGCGCCACGCCCACAAACAGGCACAGGCACAGGGCCAGGCAGGCAAAGCTTTTTTTCATAAGGGCACATCCTTGGGTAAAAATAGAAAACAGCAGGGCGCATCAAGGCCCTGCTTATTATACCACAGGTGCAGGCAGAAAGGGATGGCGAGGCAAACCACCCCGTTATCTTTCTGTTTGCACCCACGTTTGACAAATTTGGGGATAATATGCAGCCCACCCCCATATATACTAAAAATAAACCACTTATTTTAATATCAGCCAGGTGGCGCCGGGGTTCAGCCCCACCTGGGTGCGGGCCACCCGCCAGTGGTAAAAGTCGTTCTTCACCAGGCGCTTCAGCGCGGTGCCCCGGCTGTAGCCGTGGGCCACCTCCACGGCGCGCACCGTTTTGGGCAGGGCCTCCAGCACCTCTATCAGCCGCATCTCGGCCTCGTCCACCGTCAGGCCGTGCAGGTCTACGCTGGCCAGCTCTTCGGCTTTCAGTTTGGCAATGTCCATGGTTCCTCCCGGCGTGCGCTCATTTTTGTTCAAAGCTGCTGATGCCATCATACATCAGCTGCAGGATAAACGCCGACATCTTCTCCACCGGCTCGGCCATGCCGCCCTCCAGCCACTTGTTCAGCACGCTGATGCAGGCGTCGATGTAGAAGATGCCGATGTACTCCCGGGTTTTCTCATCTATGCCCATGCCAAAGTTGATGGGGATGATGTCCATAAACTGCATCAGGTCGCGCTGGAAGGCGATGTCGCTGTTCACGCTCAGCAGTGCTTTTACCACCGGCGCATTCTCCTGGATATACTGCAAAATCCAGTTCAGCTTCTGTATGGTAAGCGGAAAGCCCTGCTGCTCCTGTGGCACCTCCTGCACGTCCAGATACCTGGTAATGTCCTCAAACAGCTCCTGCTCTATCTGCAGCAGCAGGTCGTATTGGTCCTTGTAATGGGCATAGAAGGTGGTGCGGTGCACGTCGGCGGCCTCGCACAGCGCTTTTATGGATATCTTGGAGATGTGGGTGGTTTGCATCAGTTCTATCAGCGCGTTTTTTAAAAGCGCCCGGGTGTACTTCACCCGGCGGTCGGTCTTGTCTTTCATGGGGCGCCTCACTTGTGAACTTTTCATGACTAACGCGACACAAGCCCCCGTTTTGTAGCGCAATGGGCAGGGCGCGGCTTTTTGTCGGTTGATTGGCTACACTGTGTAGATTATAATACAAAAGTGCATAAATCGCAACTACTTGTAGAAGTGTGAGAAACAATTTATGGACCGTTATACCGGGTTTGTAACCAAACACAGAAAATCCATTGTGGTGTTTTTTCTGGTGGTGTCGGTGGTGTGCGTTATTTTGCAGGCCGGCGTGAAGGTAAACTACAACATGGCCGACTACCTGCCCGAAAGTGCCCCCAGCACCACGGCGGTGGCCATTATGGAGGAGGCGTTTACCCAGGCGGTGCCCAACGCCAACGTGATGATCCACGACGTGGGCATCCCACAGGCGCTGGAGTACAAGGCCGCGCTGGCCGAGGTGCCCGGCGTGGCCGAGGTGCTGTGGCTGGACGACATGGTGGACGTGCTGCAGCCGCTGGAAACCCAGGACGCCGCCACGGTGGAGCAGTTTTATAAGGACGGCACCGCGCTGTACCAGGTAAGCATTGCCGACGGCAGGGAGACCGAAGCCACCGCGGCCATACGCGCCCTGATAGGCGAGGAGAACGCCGTGGCCGGCGAAGCGCCCGACCTGGACAGCATGCGCCAGGCCACCAGCGGCGAGGTGCTGAACGCCCTGGTTATCCTGCTGCCGGCCATTATTGCGCTGCTGGTGCTCACCACCACGTCTTGGGTGGAGGGCATCTTCTTCCTGCTGGCCATTGGGGTGTCCATCCTCATGAACATGGGCACCAATATCTTTTTTGGCGAAGTATCCTTCGTCACCTTCTCGGTAAGCCCCATTTTGCAGCTGGCGGTTTCGCTGGACTATGCCATCTTCCTCTTGCACCGCTTTGCCGACTTCCGCCAGAAATACGCCGACCCCGAGCGCGCCATGCAGGAGGCGATGAAGGTGTCGATGAAAACGGTGGCCGCCAGCGCCGCCACCACCCTGTTCGGCTTTCTGGCGCTGGCTTTCATGGGCTTCCAAATTGGCGCCGACCTTGGCATCAACCTGGCCAAGGGCATCATCCTCAGTTTCATCAGCTGCATGGTGTTCCTGCCGGCGCTCACCCTGTGCAGCTATAAAATCATCGACAAAACCCGGCATCGCCCGTTTTTCCCCTCTTTTAAGGGCATTTACAAAGGCACCAGCAAGGTGCAGTTCCCCATCATGGTGGTGGTGGCGCTTATCGCCGTGCCCTGCTTTTTGGGCCAAAGCCACACCGATTTCATCTATGCCAGTGTGGACAAAAACCCCGAGATCCGCAACTCGCGCGAGCGCATGGCCATTGAGGACACCTTTGGCCAGAACACCATTATGGCGCTGCTGGTGCCCAAGGGCGACGTGGTGAAGGAATACGACATGGGCCAGGAGATAGAAGCGCTGGATCATGTGGCCGGCGTGATGAGCTACGCCTCCAGCGTGGGCACGGGCATCCCGGCGGAGTTCCTCTCCGACGATGTCACCAGCCAGTTTTACTCCGACGGTTACGCCCGCATTATTGTATACACCGACACCCCCAGCGAGGGCGACGTGGCCTTTGCCACGGTGGAGGCCATAAATGGCGTGGCGGCCAAATACTACGACACCTACTATGCCGCCGGGCAAAGCGCCAACCTGTACGACATGCGCGACGTGGTGGCCGTGGACAACACCCGGGTGAACCTGATAGCCATACTGGCCATATTGGCGGTGCTGGTCATCACCTTCCGGGGGGCGCTGCTGCCCCTGGTGCTGCTGCTCACCATCGAGGTGGGCATCTGGATCAACCTGGCCATCCCCTACTTTACCGGCACGCCCATCAACTTTATTGGCTACCTGGTGCTAAGCACCGTGCAGCTGGGTGCCACGGTGGACTATGCCATATTGCTAACCAGCAACTACCTGCACCACCGCCAAAAGCTGCGCCAGAAGGACGCCATGGCCCGGGCCATGGGCGACAGCTTCAAGTCCATTTTAGTATCAGGCGCCACGCTGGCGCTGGCGGGCTTCACGCTGTACGCCACCAGCAGCAACCCCGCCATCTGCGACATCGGGCTGCTGCTGGGCCGCGGCACACTATTGTCCATGGCCATGGTGGTGTTCTTCCTGCCGGCGCTGCTGCGCCTGCTGGACAAGCCCATTGCCGCCACCACCTGGAAGGCCAACTTTTTCCGGCCGGGCAAACGCGGAAAAAAGGAGCCCCCGCCCCCGCCCAATACCGAAGAAATAAATACCCATTAAATAATATTTAAATAATTAATAATTGATTAAATAAATCCTGTTTAATAACCAAGGAGCCGATATGATGCGCACAAGTTGGATAAAGATGACCGCCTGCACAGCCGCAGCGGCACTGATGCTGGGCACAGGGCTGGCCGGCCCCGCCAATGCGGCCGCCCCCCGCTTTGAAGACACCCCCCCGCCCTCCACGCTGGAGAAAGCCACCGTGGCCGGCAAGGAAGAGGTGGTGTACGCCAACCTAGATTTTGACGGCGGCGTGGAGAACGCCTATGTGGTGAACGGCTTCGAGGTAACCACCGCCGGCCGCCTGACCGACCATGGCGACTACAGCGCGGTGTCCAACCTGTCCACCACTGGCCCCCTTACGCAGAACGGCGACGCCGTGGCGGCCGAGGTGGATAAGGGCATGTTCTACTACCAGGGCACGCTGGCCGCGCCCGAGCTGCCCTGGACCTTTGATATCCGCTATTTCCTGGATGGCCGGCAGACAGACGCCGCCGCCCTGGCCGGCCAAAGCGGCGCGCTGGAGATACGCATTGCCAGCCGCCAGAACGCCGCCGCGGCCAACAGCAGCTTTTATGAGGACTATATGCTGCAGATCTCGGTGACGCTGGACACCGAAAAATGCAGCGACATTGCCAGCGACGGCGCCACCATGGCGGCCAACGGCAAAAGCCGGGTGGTAAGCCACACGGTGATGCCCGGCAAGGACGCCGACATCACGGTGACGGCCAATGTGACCGATTTCACCATGGGCGGCATTGAGATAGCCGGCATGCCGTTTGCCATGAACGTGGACATTCCCGACACCGACGAGTTGACCGGCGAGATGACCACGCTGGCCGACGCGATAGACGAGCTGAACACCGGCGTGGGCAAGCTGAACAATGGTGTTGTGGAGCTGAACGACGGCGTGGGCAAACTGGTGAACGGCTCGGCTGAGTTTGCCGGCGGCCTGAACACCCTCAGCGGCAGCTCGGCCCAGCTTACCGACGGCTCGGCGCAGATCAACAGCGCACTGGCCAAGCTGGCCAAGGAGCTGGGCAAGGCCGACGGCGGCGACATGGGCCTGGAGGAGCTGGCCCAGCTGCCTGCCGCCCTGCGCGAGATGGCCGGGGGTCTGTCGCAGGTGTCGGCGGGTATGGTGCAGCTGAAGGACGGCTACCAGACAATGTTCGCCACGCTGGATGCCGCCATTATGGCCCTGCCCAGCCTGACCGAAGAGGAGCTGGGCGCCATTGGCATGCTGATGGCCGGCCTGGATGACGCCGACCCCACCAAGGCCGCGTTGGCCCGCCTGCTGGAGGCCTATGGCGCCGGCCAGGTGGTGCTGGGCACCTATGTGACCGCCGACCCGACGACCGGCATGAGCATCCAGATGGGCATGGGCGCGGTGACCACCAGCCTGGAAACCATGGGCGGCAGCCTGGACACCCTTGCAGCCGGGCTGAACACCATGGCCGACAGCATTGAGACCGCGCTGAGCGGCAACGACATGATGGACCAGCTGCAGCAATTGGCCAAGGGCATGAAGACGCTGTCGGAGCAATATGCCAGCTTCAACGATGGCCTGCTGCAATACACCGGCGGCGTGGCCCAGATGGCCAGCGGCTACGGCAGCCTGCACAGCGGGCTGGTCAGCCTGCAAAGCGGCACCAATGAACTGGCCAAGGGTACGCGCGAGCTGTACAACGGCACCACCGAGCTGGCCGACGCCGTGGCCGACCTGCCCGATACCATCCAGTTGGAGGTGGACAAACTGCTGGAGGACTACGACACCTCCGACTTCAGGCAAGTGTCGTTCACATCGGCCCAGAACACAAACACCACGCTGGTGCAGTTTGTGCTGATGACCCCCGCCATAGCCAAACCCGAAGCCGAGGCTGACAACACCGACACTCAGGCGGAGCAAAGCATCTGGGACCGGTTTTTGGATTTGTTCCGATAAAACCCCAATAATGCGGATTATATAACAAGCACCACCGGCTATAAAAAATAACTGCCGGCGGTGCTTATTTGAGTGGTGAAAAATCACAAAAAAAATACAAATAAATCATGGATAAAATATGCCAGGGGCGCCATGCAGCGCCAGCACCGGGGCCTTATAAACCCGGCATGTGCTTTGAACGGGGCAGCATCCCGCACCATGGGCGCCCGCCTATGCAAACGTGTAGGTGGGGTATTCCCTGTCAAAATGATACCCCAGCTTTTCCGCCAGTGCCAGAGAGCCCCTGTTGTGGGCGTCCCAGCTGGGGTAGAGGCCTCTGTCAAGGCATTCCAAAATCAGCCGGGCGCCGCAGGCCAGGGCCAGGCCTTTGCGCCGCATATCCTTCCGGGTGTCAATTTCAATTTCGATACCGCCCCGGTAATAGGTGAACGAGGACGCGCCTGACATGATCTCATCGCCCTGCATCACGACGAAGCCGAGGCCGTTTTTCACATAATCGTCTCCGCTGCCAAAGTTTGAGCATAAATCCACCGCCCAGCCGGACGCCATCACCTGTGCATACAGGGCATGGTCTATCGCGTTTAGCCGGTAGGCTTCCGGCAGGGCCGACACGATTTTTTGCAGGCCGGCACGGTCAAAAGTATCCTTTTCCTTCTTGGTGGCAAAGCGCATGTACCGGTTTACCTTGCCGCCATACACCTGCTCAATGGCACTTTCCCATTGTGGGTTCTGCGGCACCAAATCAAAAGAATGCTCCAGGTTATTGCGAATCAGCCCATCGTTTGGCGCACCCGCAAAAAAGCCCAGGGGGCCAACAACGATTTGAGCGGATTGCGGGCGCTTCAAATCGTCCGCATAGGCCACGCCCATGCAATCCTGCAGGCAGGACCATATCATGGTTTCCTGCCACCCCGCAAACAGCGGGGCAATGGCACTTTTATCGGTGATTGGGTATACTGGCATGGCTGCCGCCCTCCGTCGCTGTGGTTTATACGCTGCCCGGCTTATACCATAATTAAGACAATCATTCAGCCCATTCTTGCCTAATCGGTCATATGCCCGTATTTACGGGCATTTCCCGACTTTCGCGCCACCGCCGCGCTGTCCAATCTTGCCACTTGATGCCCCTGCTTTGGTTAGTTTTCGGTTAATTCAGGGCATTCATCTTGGCAAGCAGTTCGTCCTCCATCTTGGGAGTCACATGGGCATAGATGCGCAGGATCATCTTCTCGTCGGCGTGCCCTACGCGGTCAATACACAACTTCATCGGCACCCCTAACTCAGCGAGAAGCGAAATGTGCGAATGCCTGAGCCCGTGCAGGGTGGGCGCCTGATCTTTTGTCAACGCCAAAGCCTCTTGGCAAGCACTGCGCAAGTATCGCGCCAGCAGTTCCCGGGGCGGCGTCCGCCCGTCGTCCAGCGTAAAAATAAAGCGCCGATCCGCCTGCGAGTGCTTGAAGATGTCCAGGATTTCCAAGCTGCGCTTGTCGAGCGAGAGCGTTCTGTAGGAATGCACCGTCTTTGGCGACTGCAAAAGTCTTTCATTGACGGAGTGCCCCGCATAGTTAAGCGTGTGCCTCACATGCAGCTTCTTACCCTCGGCGTCGTAGTCCTCAAACTGGAGCGCCAGCAGTTCACCAATCCTAAGCCCCGTCAAGAACAGAAACTCCAGGCAGAGCGCCAGACGAGGTTTTCCCGCACTGTTCACAGCGTGCAGCACTTGCTTCATCTCGTCATGCGTCAGATACTTCTTGCGATCCTGTGCCAGCCGCTCCTCACTGAGTTTACGCTTGGCGAGCACAACGGCGGCCATCGGGTTGTTGTCGATGTAACCCCGCTTGAGCGCGTATCTGAAGAAGATATCGACCTTGCACTTGAGGTTGGCCAGCGATTGGGGCGCACACTTAACGCCTGAGAAAAACGCCTGGAGCTCACTTGAGTGGACGTTTGCCAGCTTCTTCGACCCAAACCGCGAAAGAAAGCCTTTCAGCACATTGCTTTCGTTGAAAAAGGTCGATGCCTTCAACTCCTTTTGACGGATTGCCTGCCACTCCTCAAAAGCGGCCTGTGTTGATATGAACGAGTTGCATATAACGTTGTCCGTGCGAACCTTATCAATTTTCTGCGCCAGCCGGATCTTGGCTTCAGCCTGGACAGCCCTTGACTTCGAACCCATCGTGACAGTGACCTGCTGCCACTTGCCCTCCCTTTCGTTATAAAACTTTTCAAAGTACCGAACTTTCCCGTTTTCCAGTTCCTTTAAAAACATGATTGCATCCTCCTTATTATCGGAGAAATGCAACGTCTTACACGCTAATTATAGCGTGCCGCAGACATTATTGAAAGTGTTACTGGTAAACTAAAATCCACCAGATATGGCAAAGAAAAATCCCCCACCCAAGAACTTCTGTGTATACTCGAGAAGAGGAAACACAGGAGGTCGGAAAGGCATGGTGGGGACAAAAATGTATG
>JAAYCI010000102.1 GCA_012729855.1 Oscillospiraceae bacterium | reverse complement strand
GGGCCGAGATGAAGTGCCCCTGGGGGCCAACCGGGCGCAGCCCGGCTCTTGGCGCGAGATGAACGCAGAAGGACACAAAATATGACGGGGTAGATGTCCCATTGGCACTTTAGGGACACGCCCTAGTATACAATGCAGGGCCACATTTGCCAACCGCATGCTGGCGGATATTGCCGGGTGATAATGTGAACTTTTGATGAAATTGCTTGCATTCAAAATAATTTTTGATTATAATATGAACAGACTTATTTATTAAGCACTAAATAAATAAGGGAGATAATTATGCCAGACAATATGAACCAGGAATTTGCCGGGGCGCTGCTGCGCTTCCGTAAAGTGGACATCTGCGCCTTGGTGCAGGGTGATATTCAGTTTGCGGAGCTGGCGGTAATGAAGAACATACCCACACACTGTGCCCAGGGCGAAAGCTGCCTGAATGTGCAGCAGATTTGCGAGCAGCTGAATATCTCGAAGCCGGCGGTTTCGCAGATACTGAACTCGCTGGAGAAAAAGGGCTACATTGTGCGGCGGATAAGCCCGGGTGACAGGCGCCGCATCACGGTGCAGGCCACGCCCGAGGGCCTGCGCGTGCTGGAGGTTTCCACCACCTGCTACGACCAGGCGCTGCAAACGCTGTGCGAACGCTTTGGCCCCGGCGATATTGCAACCCTGGTAACACTTTTGGAACGACTGAACCAGGTGTACTGCCAAATAAAAAATGAGAACCGGAGTGATGACAAATGAACTTGGTACCCTATGTAATAGAACAAACCAGCCGCGGTGAACGCAGCTATGATATTTTTTCCCGCCTGCTGAATGACCGTATTGTTATGCTGAGCGGGCAGGTGGACGACGCCATGGCCAGCACCATTGTGGCCCAGCTGCTGTTTTTGGACGCGCAGGACCCCGACAAGGACATTCAGCTGTACATCAACAGCCCGGGCGGGTCGGTCACCTCCGGCTTTGCCATATACGACACCATGCAGTACGTGAAGGCCGACGTTTCCACCATCTGCATTGGCATGGCGGCCTCCATGGGCGCGTTTCTGCTTTCCAGCGGGGCCAAGGGCAAACGCCTGGCGCTGCCCAACAGCGAGATCATGATTCACCAGCCGTCGGGCGGCAGCCAGGGCCAGGCCACCGACATCCAGATTCAGGCCGAGCATATTTTGAAGATGAAAAAGAGGCTGAATGCCATTTTAGCCGACAACACCGGGCAGGACCTGGAAAAAATTACGCTGGATTGCGAGCGCGACTACTTTATGGATGCCGCGGAAGCCAAGGACTACGGCCTTATCGATACCATCATCGCGCATCGGTAAGCCTCTGTTAAACGGGGAGATACCATTATGACATGCCAATTTTGCCATGAAAGACCGGCGGTGAACAGCTTTATGTTCAACTATATGGGTGAGGACCGCGAGATACACCTGTGCGAGGACTGCACCCGCCGGCTATACCAATACTACCGCATGGCGCATTACGCCGCACAGCCGGATGTATGGCCGCCCAAGGCGCATGCTGGGCACCGGCTGGGCGACACACCCTTCCCGGAGGACGCCGGGGATGCGGTGAAGCTGCGCCGCCGCCTGAACGGGCTGCGGGTACAACTGGACGAGGCCGTGGCCGCCGAGCACTATGAAGCGGCCGCCCGCCTGCGCGACGAGATTGCCGAAGTAGAAAAGGAAGTGTATGCACTGTGATTAATAGAGAAGATTTCAGCCAACGGGCGGTAAACCTGGTGCGGCGGGCCTTTGGCCTGGCCAGCAAGCTGGGGCACGACTTTGCCGGCAGCGAACACCTTTTGTGGGCGCTGGCCGACGAGAACGCCGGCGCCGCCGGCAAGGCTTTGCGCAATGCGGGCATCGACCAGCCGCTGGTGCGCGAGCTGATAGAGAAGTACGACGGGGATAAATCGGCCGGGGGGGCCAGCACCAGCATCAGCCTGGCGCCCGAGGCCGAGCGCGTGCTGGAGGAAGCCGGCAGCCAGGCCAAGAAGCTGAAGCACGAAAAGGTGGACCCCGAGCACCTGCTGCTGGCCATTTTGCAGCAGGGCGACTGTGCCGCCGCCAAGCTGATTGCCAGCACCGGCGCCAAGGGCGACCGCATTGTGGCGGCCCTGCTGGCGGGCCTGGGCAAGCAGTGGCCCGAAGGCGCCAAGGGCGCCAAGGGTAAGGGCGACACCAAGACGCTGGAGGAGTTCAGCATTGATTTGACCGCCAAGGCGCGCGCGGACAAGCTGGACCCGGTGATTGGCCGCGACACCGAGGTGGAGCGGGTGAGCCAGATACTGAGCCGCCGCACCAAGAACAACCCCGTGCTGATTGGCGAGCCCGGCGTGGGCAAAACCGCCATTGCCGAGGGCCTGGCCCAGCGCATTGTGAACGGCAAGGTGCCCGACACCCTGGAGGGCAAACGCATCCTCTCGCTGGACCTGGGCAAGATGGTGGCCGGCACGCGCTACCGCGGCGACTTTGAAGAGCGCATCAAGAACTTTTTGGAAGAGCTGAAAATGGCCGACGACGCCATTTTGTTCATCGACGAGCTGCATAACCTGATTGGCGCCGGCGGCGCCGAGGGCGCGCTGGACGCCGCCAACGTCTTTAAGCCCGCATTGGGCCGGGGCGAAATTCAGGTGATTGGCGCCACCACGCTGAACGAGTACCGCAAGCACATTGAGAAGGACCAGGCGCTGGAGCGCCGCTTCCAGCCGGTGACGGTGAACGAGCCCTCCAAGGAGGACGCCGTGGCCATCCTGTTCGGCCTGCGGGAGCGCTATGAGGAGCACCACAAGCTGAGCATCACCGACGAGGCGATTCACGCCGCGGTGGAGCTGAGCAGCCGGTACATCCAGGACCGCTTCCTGCCCGACAAAGCCATCGACCTGGTGGACGAGGCGGCGGCGAAGATCCGCACCCGCATGCGCACCACGCCGCCCCATCTGGACGAGCTGGAGGCCGAGATAAGACACCTGGGCGAGGAGAAGGACAATGCCGTGGCCGCACAGGACTTTGAAAAAGCCGCGGGCCTGCGGGACAAGCAGGCCGACCTGCGCCGCGTGCTGGAAAACCACCGCGAGAACTGGGCCGGCGAGCAGAGCCCCCCGGTGACCGCCGAGGATGTGGCGGGGGTGGTGTCGATGTGGACGGGCATTCCCGTGACCATGCTGACCCAGACCGAGAGTGAGCGCCTGCTGGGCCTGGAAAGCACCCTGCACGAGCGGGTGGTGGGCCAGGAGGAGGCCGTGAAAGCCGTGGCCAAGGCCATCCGCCGCAGCCGCGTGGGCATCAAGGAGCCGGGCCGGCCTATAGGCAGCTTTATGTTCCTGGGGCCCACAGGCGTGGGCAAAACCGAAGTGTGCCGCACGCTGGCCGAGGCGATGTTCCAGGACGAGAACGCCGTGATACGCATGGACATGAGCGAGTACATGGAGCGGCACACGGTGTCCAAGCTGATTGGCTCGCCCCCGGGCTACGTGGGCTACGATGAGGGCGGCCAGCTGACCGAGAAGGTACGCCGCAAGCCCTATAGCATTGTGCTGTTTGACGAGGTGGAGAAAGCCCACCCCGACGTGTGGAACGCGCTGCTGCAGATTATGGACGACGGCCGCCTGACCGACGCGCAGGGCCGCACGGTGGACTTCAAGAACACTGTGATCGTGATGACCTCCAACATCGGCGCGCGCGACATCCTGGGCAAGAGCGCACTGGGTTTTGCGCAGGCCAGCCAAAGCAGCGATTTGCGCCCGCAGGAGGAGATTCGCGGCAAGGTGATGGACGAGGTGAAGCGTGAGTTCTCGCCCGAGTTTTTGAACCGGCTGGATGATATCATTGTGTTCCACCAGCTGGATAAGGCGCACATTCACGCCATTGCGCGCAAAATGCTGGACAAGCTGGCCGAGCGCAGCGCGGGCTTGGGCGTACGCCTGACCGTGGAGGACAGCGCGGTGGATATTTTGGCCGACAAGGGCTTTGACCCGGTGTACGGCGCCCGCCCGCTGCGCCGCGCGATACAGAGCAGCCTGGAGGACGCCATTGCCGAGAAAATGCTGGAGGGCGAATACCAGCCCGGCGACAGCATGACCGTGCAGGGCGAGGACGGCGAGCTGAAGATTACCGTGGACAAGCAGCCCGCCGCCGCGGAGGAACCGGCGCTGGTGTAGTACGACGCACCAAAACAACCGGCTTTGGCCGGCGGAAATAGAGAAGCAGCCCGGATGGTCGTTGTGGCCTCCGGGCTGCTTTGTTTATATTGCTTACTCTTGAAAGAAATACTCTATTTCCACATGCGCGGTTTCACAAATTACAGCCAGCATATAAATGGTGGGCACTTTGTTTACCTTCAAACTCAGCAAGGAGTTCAAATAGCCTTCACTGATGCCTGTGACGCGAGACATATCGGCCGTAGTCCAGCCTTTTTCCTGCTTTAAACGCCTCAGGTTCACTTTTACCAACTGCGTATAATGTTCAGGCAAATTCTTTTTCATAGGCACAACGCCTTTAACAACCTACCGCTTGGTGCCCAGGAAGAACAGCGCCACGGTGCCGGGGCCAGAGTGGCTGCCGATGACGGGGCCGATGTAGTTGAGGTACACCTGGGTGGTGCCGAAGCGGCGCTTGACCTCGGAGGCGACGTACTCCACGTCGTCCCAGCAGTCGCCGTGGGAGATGAAGACCATCTGGTCTTTGGGATTGATAGCGGTTTCCTCCATCTTGTTCACCAGGGCGTTCAGGCTTTGCTTGCGGCCGCGCACCTTTTCCATGTTGATCAGGTGGCCGTCGTCGTCCACATGCAGCACGGGCTTGATGTTGAGCATGGTGCCCAGCATGGCCGACGCGCCCGACACCCGGCCCCCCCGCTTGAGGAAATTGAGGTCGTCCACGGTGAACCAGTGCACCAGGTTCAGCTTGTTCTGCTCGGCCCAGGCGGCCACCTCGCCAATGCTTTTGCCGGCGTTCTTTTGCTGCACCGCGTGCCACACCAGCAACCCCTCGCCCAGGCTGGCGGCCAGGGTGTCCACCACAATAACCTTGGCGTCGGGGAACTCGGCCATTAAATCGTCGGCGGCCAGGCGGGCGGAGTCCACCGTGCCGGACAGGCCGGACGAAAAGGCCAGGTAGAGGATGTCCTTGCCGGCCTGCAGGAAGGGGCGGAAGGCGTCCATAAACGCCACCGAGGTGATTTGGCTGGTGGAGGACATGCTGCCGGCGCGCAGGCGCTCGTAAAAATCGTGGAAGGACATCTCGCGGCCGTCGGGGTAGTTGGCGTAGTCTTTGCCCTCCAGCGTGAAGTTCATGGGGTAGCATTCTATCCCCAGCTCCTTCACCATGTCGGCCCCAAGGTCTGCGCAGGTGTCGGTATAAATAATGTAGTCCCGCATGTTTGTTCCTCCTTTGACGGTGTACGGTTTTGGCTTGTGCTGCCGCATTTTTCGGCTTTATGGCGCCGGGGCGCCCTGCCCGGCAAGCTGTACCACGGCAGGTGGTACAGAAAATAACATGTTCTGTGAAAGAATGCCATGTTTGGCCTGTTTTGTCAAGCGGGCCCGATGCACGGTGACGGGCGCACCTTGGCGCACGCCCGGGCCGCAGAGCCTGCGAAGCAGGCGGGCCGGGGGTGATCGCTTCAGATTATATCAGGGCGTTTCCATATCGCCGTTCAGCACCATCAGGGCGGCCAGCACGGCCACAGGGGCGGTTTCGCTGCGCAGAATGCGCGGCCCAAGCCCGATGATGGCGCAGCCGGCGTCCTCGGCCTGCCGGGCCTCGGCGGGGGTGAAGCCGCCCTCCGGCCCGGTGATGACGGCAATCTCGCCCTCGCCGGCCACGGTGGCGGTGAGGGGGCGGCCGCCTTCTTCGTAGCAGAAAAGCGCCAGCGGCGACTGGGTGGCCTGCTGCAGCATTTCGCCAAAGCCCAGCGGCGGGTGCACCACCGGCAGAATGCCACGGCCGGCCTGCTTGGCGGCCTCGGCGGCGATGCGGCAAAAGCGCTCGGTTTTTTCGGCGTCGTTTTTAGGCTTTACCACGGTGTTTTCGCTGTAAAAGGGCCAGATGGCCGTGGCGCCCAGCTCCACCGTTTTCTGGATGGCCCAGTCCATCCGCTCGCCCCGGGCCATGCCGATGAACATGTGCGCCTTCAGCACCGGCTCGGTGACATTGATGGCCGTCTCCAGTATTTTCAGGGTGACGCACCGGGGCGCAATGTCGGTGATGGCGGCGGCGTAGTCGTAGCCGGCGCCGTCGCACAGGGTAACGCGCTGCCCGGGCTTGGCGCGCAGCACCCGGGCCAGGTGTTCGGCGTCGGGGCCGGAAAGGTGCGCGGTGGTGCCGGTAATGTCGGTGGTGAAGTAGCGGTGGGCCATGGCGGGATACTCCTTGGATGTTATTTTTGGGCCGTACACACCAGCGCCACCCAGCCGTTGTCGGTGAGCGTTTGGGCCACGGCCAGGCCGGCGGCGGGCAGGGCGTCCAGTACATCCCCGGCGCGGGTGTCTATGATGCCGCTGGCAATGAAACTGCCGCCCGGGGCCAGCAGGGGCGGGATGTCGGGCGCCAGGCGGATGATGGCGTCGGCGATGATGTTGGCGGTGATGATGTTGTACTTACCCGAGGCCCCGGTGGAAAGGTCGGCCGCGCGGGCGGTGAAGCGGCTTTGCACCCCGTTGCGCCGGGCGTTCTCGGTGGCGGTGCGCACGGCCATGGGGTCTATGTCTATGCCCTCGGCCGTTTGCGCGCCCAGCAGCAGGGCGGCCACGGCCAGAATGCCGCTGCCGGCGCCCACGTCCAGCACCCGCTCGCCGCCTTTTACCTGCGCCTCCAGCACGGCCAGGCACAGGGCGGTGGTCTCGTGGGTACCGGTGCCAAAGGCCATGCCGGGGTCCAGCCGCAGCACGGCGCGGCCGTTGCCGGTGTAGTCCTCCCAGCTGGGGGCCACGGCCAGGCGGGCGCCTATCTCAATGGGGTGGTAGTATTGCTTCCAGGCGTTCTCCCAGTCCTCCTGCCGCACGTTGGCGACTTCCAGCGTATAGGTGAGGCCGATGGCCTCCAGCTGGGCGCGCAGGGCCTCGGTGGTGGCGGCCGCGTTTTCGTCGGGCGAGAGGTAGAGGTGCAGCTTCACCACGTCGCGCGGCTGGGCCAGCAGGGCTTCGTCAATCAAATCCACATGGGCGATGGCCATCACCTGGGCTTCCAGGTCGGCGTAGTCCTCTATATACAGGCCGCCGTCGGCAAAGCGCAGGGCGGCCGCCTCGGCGGCATCGGCCCTGCCACGCGGCACGGTGATGATGAGTTCTGTCCAGTTCATGGGCGCCCCCGTATGGTGGTTTGAATTTTATTGTAGCATATCAAACGGCCTTTTTGCCAATAGGCTATGGCGGCTCCGTTTCGATGGCAGGGGTGTTTAAATTGGGCGGGGGCGTCGGGTCATCGGTGAGGCCATACAGATAGTCCAGCGAGCAACCAAAATACTGGCACAACTTGATGGCACAGGTACTGGGAACAGGCACTGCGTTCGCACCTTGCCAGTTCTCCCAGCGGCTGTATGACTTTTGTGTCACACCGCACAATTCGGCCAGCTGCTGTTGCGAGATGCCATAGTCGTGTTCCTTGCGCAGCCGTTTGAGCCTGTTGGGCGGCACGCCCATTTTTCGTTGCATAATTCCACCTCACAGTTCTCACTGATATGGTACTGTGGCGTGGATTATTTGTGTAAAATTCTAGACTTATTAAGAGTAATACGTTATAATCATCTTAACCGTTTGGGAAATGAGGTGTGCGGCAATGGAGAGCAGCCATGCAAAAAATCGACAGTTGGAAAGGGCTTTGTCGCAGTTGGGGGCGCTGGCGGCCACTGCGGCAGATGATTTGGAGCGCATTGCAGACAATATGGTACAACTGCAAAGCAACATAGAGCGTATATATATGATTTTGGGCGAGCCGCTGGCGCTGGCCGAAAAAGAATGACGGGATTGCTTTGCAAAAGGGCGCGCGTGTCGTATAATGTATTGATAAGACTAAAAGTGTATGGGAGATGACGACATGCAGCGCGAAACGATTTACAGGCTTTACCTGCGGCCGCCCGCCGACGGCACCACCGTGACGGTGGCCGGCTGGGCCCGCACGGTGCGGGACTCCAAGCGTATTGGGTTTATTGAGCTGAACGACGGCTCCAGCTTCAAGAGCCTGCAGGTGGTGTTTGAGCAGGAAAAGCTGGACAACTTTGACGCCGTGGCCAAGGCCGGCGTGGGCACCGCCTTTGTGGTAACCGGCACCGTGGTGCTGACGCCCGGCGCCAAGCAGCCGCTGGAGCTGAACGCCACCAGCATTACCATAGAAGGCGAGAGCGCGGCCGACTACCCGCTGCAAAAAAAGCGGCACACAGTGGAGTTTTTGCGCACCTTGCCCCACCTGCGGGCGCGCACCAACACCTTTGAGGCGGCCTTTAGGGTGCGCAGCAGCGTGGCCTACGCCATTCACAAATTTTTTAACAAGGCCGGGTTTGTGTACATCCATACGCCCATCATTACCGGCAGCGACGCCGAGGGCGCGGGCGAGATGTTCCGGGTGACCACCCTGCCCGCCGAAAACCCGCCCATGGCCGATGGCCAGGTGGACTTTGGCCAGGACTTTTTTGCCCGCGCGGCCAACCTGACGGTGAGCGGCCAGCTGGAGGCCGAGGGCATGGCGCTGGCTTTTGGCAAGGTGTACACCTTTGGGCCTACCTTCCGCGCCGAGAACAGCAACACCCCCCGCCACGCGGCGGAGTTTTGGATGATAGAGCCGGAGATCGCTTTTGCGGACCTGGCCGACGACATGGACCTGGCCGAGGACATGGTGAAGTATGTGGTGGAGTATGTGCTGGAGCGCTGCCCCGACGAGATGGCGTTCTTTAACCAGTTTTTTGACAAGGACCTGATGGACCGGCTGGGGAATTTGCTCATTTCCCGCTTCGAGCGCATCACCTACACCGAGGCTGTGGAAATACTGGAGAAAAACAATGACAAATTCCAGTTTAAAGTGAGCTGGGGGGTCGACCTGCAAACCGAGCACGAGCGCTTTCTGGCCGAGGAAGTGTACAAAAAGCCGGTGTTTGTAACCGACTACCCCAAGGACATAAAAAGCTTTTATATGCGCCAGAACGACGACGGCAAAACCGTGGCCGCCTGCGACATGCTGGTGCCCGGCGTGGGCGAGCTGATTGGCGGCAGCCAGCGCGAGGAGCGGTTGGACAAGCTGGAAGCCCGCATGAAAGAACTGCACATGGACCTGGACGAATACCGCTGGTTTTTGGACTTGCGCCGCTTTGGCAGCGTGAAGCACGCCGGCTTTGGCCTGGGCTTTGAGCGCATGGTGATGTACCTGACGGGGATTCCGAATATCCGCGATGTGCTGCCTTTCCCACGCACGGCGGGGGGCTTTATTTAAGGCATGCCAAAAACAGCAAAAAAACCAGAGAAAAACAGCGCGGAAAAGCTTGCGAAAATACTGCAAAAAGGCCCGGCAGCCATTGCCGGGCCCTTGCTGCGTTGGTTTGAGGCAAACAAGCGGGCGCTGCCCTTCCGGCTGGAGCCCACGCCCTACCGCATTTGGGTGAGTGAAATTATGCTGCAGCAAACGCAGGTGGCCACCGCGCTGCCCTACTACCACCGGTTTATTGCCGCGCTGCCCGACGCCGCGGCGCTGGCCGCCTGCGACGAAGACCGCCTGCACAAGCTGTGGGAGGGCCTGGGGTATTACAGCCGGGTGCGCAACATGCAAAAGGCCGCCCGGGTGGTGGTGGAGCAATACGGCGGGCAGCTGCCGGCCGACTACGCCGCCCTTTTGAAGCTGCCGGGTATTGGGGCCTACACGGCGGGGGCCATTGCGGCCATTGCTTTTGGCCTGCCCGAGGTGGCCGTGGACGGCAACGTGCTGCGGGTGGCCAGCCGCCTGCTGGCCTACGACGGCGACGTGATGCAGCCGGCTGTGCGCAGCCTGCTGACCGAGGTGGTGCAGCTGTGGCAGCCGGCCGAGCAGCCGGGGCCTTTCAACGAGGCCGTGATGGAGCTGGGCGCGCTGGTGTGCACCCCGGCCAGCCCCAGCTGCGGGGCCTGCCCGCTGGCCAGCCTGTGCAATGCCAACCGCGAAGGCTGCGCCGCCCAATTGCCGGTGAAGGCCAAGGCCAAGGCCAAGGTGGAGGAGGACTTCACCGTGCTGGTGGTGCAGGCGGGCGAAGGGGTGCTGCTGCACCGGCGGCCCGCGCGCGGCCTGCTGGCCGGGCTGTGGGAGCCGCCGCTGCTGGCCGGCCAGCTGGCGGAGGCCGAAGCGCAAGCCCAACTGGCGGCACTGGTGCCGGGGGCGGAAATTGTGGGCGCGCTGCCCAAGGCGAAGCATATTTTTACCCACCGGGTGTGGCAGATGGGCGGGTGGCTGTGCACCGCCCCGGCGGACGCAGTGGTGCCCGGCGAGGACTATGCTTTTGCCACGCGCGAGGGGCTGCTGGCCCACCATGCGGTGCCGGGGGCGTTCAAGGCTTACCTGCCCTATTTGGCGGGGCTGGCACCCATTGAATGAACACTTGGGCCGGCAACTGCGCTACAATAGGTGCCAGTACCGGCGGCTTGGCGTCTACAGGCAGGTGGCAAAAATAGCTGTTGGATTGGCGTCGCAAAATACAGAACGTAAAATAGCTGTAAAATACTACTAAAAATGCCAATAAATCCGTGTCGATGCCGGGCTGATTGAGCGCCGAAGCATCGGCCTGCGCGAGGCACGGTACAAAGGTGCACCATTGTATGGTCAATTTTCGGGGTATTTTACGGCTATTTTTTAACTGTTTTAAGGAACGGTAGAGGGAGGACGCTATGACCGAGCAAGAATGGGCGGCGCTGCGGCCGGAGCTGCGGGCGCTGCATGAGCGGGAGCGCTATTTGTGGGACGAAAACCGCCCAAGGGCCACCGAAAAAATACACGCGCGCGGCCAGCGCACGGCGCGGGAGAATATCGCCGATTTGTGCGACGCCGGCAGCTTTCACGAGTATGGCGCGCTGGCGGTGGCGGCCCGCCGCACGGTGACCGAGCCCGACACTTTAATGGCAATGAGCCCGGCCGACGGCGTGATTTTGGGCACCGCAACGGTGAATGGCGGCTTGTTTGGCCCCGACGGCGGGCGCTGCGCGGTGATGGCCTACGACCAAAGCGTGCTGGCCGGCACCCAGGGCCTTACCGGCCACCGCAAAACCGACCGCCTGTTTGCGCTGGCCATCCAGCACAACCTGCCGCTGGTGGTGTTTGCCGGGGGCGGGGGCGGCCGCCCGGGCGACGTGGACGCCGACCTCTATCACTCTGCGGCGCTGTGCCTGCCCACCTGGGCGCGCCTGGGCCGGCTGAGCGGCAGGGTGCCTACGGTGGCCATCATGTCGCGCTACTGCTTTGCCGGCAACGCGGCCATTGCCGGGTGCTGTGACGCCATCATCGCCACGGCGGACTCCAACAGTGGCATGGGCGGGCCGGCCATGATAGAGGGCGGCGGCATGGGCGTGGTGGACGCCACCGCTGTGGGCCCGGCGGCGCAGCAGGCGCAGAACGGGGTCATTGACATTCTGGTGGAGGACGACGCCGCGGCGGTGGCGGCGGCCCAGCGCTATCTGGCCTATTTCCAGGGCCCGCTGCCCAGCTGGCAGGCCGCCGACCAAACGCTGCTGCGCACCGCCCTGCCCGAGCGCAGCCGCCGCTCCTACGACGTGATGAAGATCATCGAGCTGCTGACCGACACCGGCAGCGTGATGGAGCTGCGGCGGGACTTTGCCGTGAACATGGTGACGGCCCTGGTGCGCTTTGAGGGCCGCACGGTGGGCGTGGCCGCCAACAACACCCGCTGCCTGGCCGGCGCCATAGACAGCGCCGCCGCCGACAAGCTGGCCCGCTTTATGCAGCTGTGCAACGTACACCGCATTCCCATGCTGAACCTGGTGGACTGCCCCGGCTTCATGGTGGGGGTGGAGGCCGAGCAGCAGGCGCTGGTGCGCCACGCCAACCGGCTGTACATTGTGGCCGCGCACATGGTGGTGCCGCGTATTTCCATCTTTTTGCGGGCGGCCTACGGGCTGGGGGCCATTGCCATGGGCTTTGGGGAGTTTTACGCCAACACGGTGCTGGCCGCCTGGCCCACCGCCCGCTTTGGCCCCATGGGCGACGAGGGCGCCGTGCGGCTGGGCTTTAAAAAACAGCTGGATGCCGCCGGCAGCCCCGAGGAGCGCGCGGCCCTGTTTGACGCGCTGATGGCCGAGCGGCAGGCGCAGTCCAACGCCTTACACGCCGCCTCCACCCTGGAGGTGGACACGGTGATAGACCCGGCGGCCACCCGGGAGTGGATCCTCCACGCGCTGCACAGCGCCGGGCCCATGCCGCCCAGGAATGACAGCGGCGAGTGCTTTGTGGATGCGTGGTAGGCGGTGGCCTGATATACTAAAACCACTTCAAAACCGCCACGGTTTTGAAGCCGCGCGAAGGAATCGCGCGGGACAGCCCGAAGGGCGGTTTGGTTGCCGTTCATAGTCAAACACACACCCGCAGGGTGTGCTGGCAGGCTTCGCCTGCCGCCTTGAAAACCGTTTCGGTTTTCAAGTGGTTTGACTATATCATTTTAGCACCTGGGCAATAGCTGTTAAGACAAATTAAAAACACCGCGCGGCTATAACGCTGCATCGGCGTTTTTAATTTTTTGGATAAATACTATTTGTTTACAATAAATTATATTCAACACAGGGTGGGCTGTTTTTTTGGGAATTGATCGCGCACCCATTCTGATTTAAAGCAGGCGGTAGGTTTTGTCAAAAATCTCGCGGTTGATGATGTAGAGGTCGTCGGTGGTGCCCTCGGAGGCGGCGATGTAGTCGCCCACGCGGCCGAAGAAGTATTTTTCGGTGTCCCAGTTGGTGAACACCTTGGCCTGGCGGGTAAGGGGCATGGCGCGGATGATCTTTTCACCGGCCGGCACGCAGCTGTGGGCGAAGGGCAGCAGGTCTATTTTGTCGCCGGTGATTTTATTGGTGATGGTGGGGGCGTAGTCGGTGGTCATGGTGTAGGGGGTGGGCAGCAGCTTGTAGGTGGCGGCAAAGCGCTCGGCCTTGATGGGGTACACCTCGCCCTCCACGCCGATCATCAGGTAAATGTCGGCGGCGGTGTGGGTGTCCACATCGCCCTCCAGCGTGCGCACGGTGATGGGCGTGCCGGCGGGGAAAAGGTCGGTGCTTTTGGCAAAGCCCAGGGGCAGGGGCAGCTTTTGGTAGCGGGGCATGCTGGCAAAGTCCAGCTGGTGGTTGTTTGCGTACACGTGGTCGTAGCTGCGGGCGTACAGGGCCAGGCGGTCTTCCAGCACACGCTGCGGGGGGGTGCCGGGGTAAATCTTCTCCATGGCGTCGGCGCTTAAAAAACCGCCGGCCTTTTCTATGTTGCCGCCACCGCTGCCAATGTCGCGCGCCAGAAAGGCGGCCAGCTCGTTGGCCATAATTTCGCGCACGGCGCTGCGGATGGACAGCTTGAGCCCGCCGGGCAGCGGGCAGTACACCACCACGGCGTCGAACTGCTCCACCTGCTGGGCAATGTCGCTGGTGAAGCCCAGGATGTTGGGGTCGCACGGGCGGGCCTTCAGCAGGCCGATGGCGCTGATCTGCTGCGGGTCGGCCAGGGTGTCGGCCACGATGTCCAGCTCCTCCACGGTGAGGGCGCAGCTTTTCAGGCGTTTTATCAGCGCTTTGTCGAAGGGCATGCTGTCGGCGAGGTCGCGGTCCAGCGGGTGGAACATCTCGGCAAAGCCGTTGGTGTCGGTGTACAGGCCATAGTAGAGGGCGGTGCACACGGTGGGCGCGGCGGCAAAGTTAAAGCCTGCACTGCGCAGCAGATCCCACACCAGGGTGGCGCAGCTGCCCAGCGCCGGGCGTATCAGCACATCGGGGCCTTCCTCTATCTCGGGGCGGTGGTGGTCGATAACCGCGACGCGGGCGGCCTCGAAACAGCGCAGGTTGCCGGCGCCGTGCTGGCAATCTACGGTGACAAGCAGGTCCGGCGCGTCCAGCTGCTCCACATATTCCAGCGGGATGCCCAGCAGCTTGAGCATCCAGGCAAGGTTGGGCTTGGTAACCTGGGCGCGGCCGCTGTACACCAGCCGGGGCTGCGCGCCCAGCTGCCTCAGTGCCGCCCACAGCGCGTAGCCGCTGGCTATGGTGTCGGCGTCGGGGATATCGTGGCACTGGATGACGATGTTTTGGTGGGCGGCCATTTCCTGCAGGGTCATGGGGGCCTCCTTTAATAAAGCGGTTGTGCAAACAGGGCGGCAAAAGGCTGGCCCCCGCCCAAAGTGCCAGGGCAGGGGACCGGCCGGAAAATCAGTCGTCTGGCTGTTCGTTATCGGTTTTGCCGGCGCCCAGCCTGGCGCGGCGGCGGCGCAGGAGGATGAGCAGCACCACCAGGGCGATGACCACCACGGCGGCCACGGCCACCAATACCCACACCCAGCTGGCAATGCCGCCGCTCAGGGGGGTGTCGGCATCGCGCACGGCCACGGCCAGCACGTTGTTCTCGCCGTTCGCGTCGCGGAAGGTGACGATGGTGTCGCCCGCCTGCAGCGCGGTAAATTCATAGCTGCCGGTGTCGGCGTCGTAGGTCACGTCGAAGAAGTCGGGCTCCCACACCAGCGATTCCAGCGGAATGTTGGTGACGGTGAAGGTTTGGCCCACCACGGCATTGGCGTCGAACAGGTTTTGCAGCTGCTCTGCCGTGAGCATCGGGCTGCTGCTGGAGGCAGGGCTGGAGCTGGCGGGCAGGCTGCTGCTTTCGGGCGGCAGGCTGGCGCTGGACGACGACGCGCCGCCGGCCGCGCTGCTGCTGGCCTGGCTGCTGCTGCTTTGCGGGCGCGAGCTGCTGCTGGAGGCCCCGCCGCCGGTGCTGGAGCCGGTGCCGGCGCCGGTTCCACCACCCGTACCGCCGCCTGTGCCGCCACCGGTACCCCCGCCGGTGGGCGGGGTGGCGTTGGAAGTGGGCGGCGTGGGTGTGGTGTTCGACGTGCCGCCGCCACTTGAGGAGGCCGGTGGTGTGGGCGAAACCGTGCTGCTGTCGGGCTCGCTGCTGGAAGCTGCCGGCTTTTTCCACCACTGGGCGTATAGGGTCACATCGTCGCGGATGCGGATATTGGTGCCGCGGCTGTAGGCCTTGCCGCTGCCGTCCTTCGCGGTGTTCCAGCCTGTAAAGGTATAGCCGTCGCGTACCGCGCGGGAGGTGGGGATGCGTATGAGGGTGTTCCAGGGGATATCGGTGACATTGCCGGGGGTTGCCTTCCCGTAATTGCCGTGGAACTTCAGGCTAAAGCGCTGGATATCCCACTGGGCGGTGAGGGTGGTGTCGTCGCGCACGGTAAACACGGCCCCCGCCTGGTAGGTGTCGCCGCTGCCGTCAGGCGCGGTGTTCCAGCCCATAAAGTTGTAATGGGCGCGGGTGGGCGCCTTGGGCAGGGTAATCTCGGTGCCCCACTGCACCCCTGTAACGGTTTCGGGCGTGGGCTTGCCGCCGCCGGTGTTATAGCTGAGGGTGAAGGCGTCGTTGCGCCACTGGGCGTACAGGGTGACATCGCCTTTGAGGGTGAGGGCGTCGCCGGCCTCGTAGCGGGTGCCGCTGCCGTTTGCCGCAGTGTTCCAGTTGTTGAAGATACGGCCGGCCAGCGTGGGCGCGCCGGAGGTAACCAGCTGGCTGCTGCCCCAGGGCACGTCGATGACATCGCTGGGGGCGCCGCTGCCGCCGTTGGCGTTATAGTGCAGGGTAAAGGTGTGCGCCTGCCACTGCGCGTACAGCATGGTTTCGCGGGTAAGGCCGGGGAACTGGCTGCCCGCCGGGTAGTTGCCGGCGGCCAGCACGGCAGAGCCGCTGCCGTCGGGCATGGTGTTCCAGCCGGTGAAGGTGTGCCCGTCGCGGGTGGGCTGCTGGGTGGGCAGCGTGAGGGCCACGCCGGCGTCGTGGGTTTCCACCGCCGGCACGTTGTTGCCGCCGTTGGGGTGGTAGCTCAGCGTCCACTGCTTCACCCACTGGGCGTGCAGTGTTACGGTGCCGTTCACCCCGCGCACGGTGGCGCCGGGGTTATAGGTGGTGCCGCTGCCGTCCAGTTCGGTGTTCCAGCCGGTGAAGCGGTAGCCCACACGGCTGGGCGTGGTGGTGGGCAGCGTCATGCTTTCATCGGTGGGCACGCGCAGAACAATCTCCTGCCCGGCGCTGCCGTCGTTGGGGCTCAGCATCAGGCGGGAATTGCCCTCCCACTGGGCAAACAGCGTAACGTCGGCGCCCAGGTGGTAGTCGTCGGCGGGGCTGTAGCCAATGCCGCTACCGTCGGCCGCGGTGCTCCAGCCCATGAAGTCGTATTTGTTGCGGGTGGGCGCTTCCAGCGGGATGGGGATGGTGGTGCCGGTATCCGTGGTAATGTCGATAAAGTTGCCCGGGTTTGTGACGCTGCCGCCCTGCAGGTTGTAGCGCAGGGTGTACTGCCGCACCCAGATGGCGTAAAGGTTGATGTTACGGCTGACAGTGATGGTTTGGCCGGCCGCATAGCGGATGCCGGTGCCGTCGCTCTTGGTGTCCCAGCCGTCGAAACGGTAATTGGCGCGGGTAGGCTCCTGCAGGGGCAGGGTGTAGGTGGTATCGGTCACCTTGCGCACCTGGGCGGGGTCGGGCATATTGCCCACACTGGTGCCGTTGGGGAAGAACGCCACCGTCTCGGCGCCAATCCACACGGCGTACAGCTTGGTGGCGCGGTCGGTGGCCAGGCAGGTGGAGGACTCGCCCGGGCCGGGGTTATAGCGGTAGCGGTTGCCGCTGCCGTCGTAGTTCAGGCTCCAGCCGTCGAAGGTATAGCCGGTGCGCACGGGCGTTTGGCTGGTGATGGGCACGCCGGCGCCGGCGGTTACCCAGTCGCTGGCGGCGAACGCGGCCGGGGTGCCGCCGTTGCCGTCGTACTCCAGCCGGTGCAGCGTTTCCCACTGGGCGTAGAAAATGGTGCTGCTGTCTACCGCGGTAATCGCCGCGCCGGGGGCGTAGCTGTCTCCGCTGCCGTTGGCCCGGGTGTTCCAGTGCTTGAAGCGGTAGCCGTCGGCCCGGGTGGGCACGTTGGCGGGCAGGGTGTAGGGCTCGCCCGTGATGTGGTAGAGGTCGTCCGGCAGGTTGGATACCGCGGTGCCCAGGGCGTTGCCGTTATAATCAATGGTGAGGGCGCCGCGCCACTGGGCGATGAGGGTGGTGTCGCCCAGCAGGGTGATGCTGGTGGTGGGCGAGGGCGTATAGCTGTTGCCCTCGCCGTCTATCCACTTTACAAAGCTGCGGCCCACCCAGGCGGGGTTCAGGCTGGCGGGCAGGCCGATATCCGTGCCCACATCCCTGATGATATCGGCCGGCACGCCGGTAACGGCGGCATCGCCGCCCTCGAAGTGCAGGGTGTACTGCCGCACCCACTCGGCGTACAGGTGCATATCGCCCCCGATATTGTTGATTTGCGCGTTGGCCGCGTAGTGGGTGCCGGAGACGCCGTCGGGGTCGGTGTTCCAGCCGTGGAAGCTGTGCAGCGCGCGGGTGGGGCTGGTGCTGGACAGGCGGAAATTGCTGGCGATGTCGTGCGGTGTGGCGGCGGGCAGGTCGTCAACCGGGTCGCTGCCGGCATTGGCGTGGTAGGTAACGGTGAACACCTGTATCCACTGGGCGTGGAATTCCTTATCTCCTATGGAGCCGGCGGGAATGGTGTTGGAGGGGATGTTGCCGGCGGCGTCGCTGGTCCAGCGGTTGAAGCGCCAGCCGTCGCGGCCGGGCATGTCTTGCAGGGTGATGGTGCTGCTGAGGACGGTATAGGTGGTGATGGCCGCGTTGGGGTTGATGGCGTCGTACAGGTTATCGTAGGTGATATCGTACACGATGGTTTTGACGATGACCTGCTTATCGTCGGCGCTGAGGACGGTCTCGTAGCCCGCGGGCAGCGCCGTGAAAGCCTGGGCGTCGGCCTCCACCAGGGTGGTGTAGCCGGCGCTGTCCGCTTTGGCAATCGCCACGCCGGCGTCGGTGGCATTGGGGATGGCCTCGATGGGGATGCTGGCCGCCGGCAGGCCCGCCCGGGTGATGGTGGGCGCGGCGGTGGCGTCCTGGGCCACAAAGCCGTTGCCGTTACCAAAGGTGACGGCGCTGATGCGCACGTTTTGCCCCGCCGGGATGTAGAGGCCCCGGCCCTGGCCGCCGGTGGTAACGGTGTTGGCCGTGGTGCTGCCAATGGCCACGCCGTTCAGCTCCAGCGTGCCGCCCGAAAGGCTGGCCGCGCCGCCGTTGAGCGCGCTGTTGCCGTCCAGCGTGACGTTATTGCCCAGCGTAACGGCCGCCGAGCCAGCCACCATTGCGCCGCCGCCGCTGGCGGTGGCCTTGTTGCCTGTAAAAGTGACCAGGCCGGCAACGGTGGTGCTGGTGGCGGTGTCGCTGGTGATATAGAGCCCGCCGCCGTTGGCAGCGTTATTGGCTGAGAAGGTGCCGCTGGACAGCAGAAGGGTGCCCGTGCCGCGGTTTATGGCCAGGCCGCCGCCGTTGCCGGTGGCGGTGTTGTTGCCCACCGTGCCGCCCAGCATGGTAAAGCTGTTGAGGGCGGGGCCCAGGTAGAGGCCGGCGCCGTCGGTGGCTTTGTTGTAGGAGATGATAGTGCCGGAGCCGGAAACGGACAGGGTGCCGCCGGCCCCATAAACGCCGCCGCCGTTGCCGGTGGCCGTGTTGTTGGAGATAACCGTGCTGGTGGCGCCCGTAATGGGCAGAGAACCGCCGGCCAAATAGATGCCGCCGCCATTGCCGCCGGCGGTGTTGCCCGCAGCGGCGCTTGTGCCGCCAACCGTGCCGCCGGTAAGCTGCAGGCTGCCGGCCGCCTGGTAAATGCCGCCGCCATTGCTGGTGCCGGTGGCTTTGTTGGCGGCTATGGCGCCGCCGCCCATGTTAAAAATGGCGGTGTTGTACACGCCGCCGCCGCCCTGGCCGGCGCTGTTGCCGGCGGCGCTGGTGGCGCCGCCTATGGTGCCGCCGCTGAAGGTGGTGGTGCCGGCGTTGTAAATGCCGCCGCCCTGGCCGGCGCTGTTTAGCGCAACCGTGCCGCCGGCCATGAGGAAGCTGACGCCGGACGACACATAGATGCCGCCGCCCTGGCCGCTGCCCACCGTGTTGCCGGAGACCGCCGCGCTGCCGCTTATATCCAGCCCGCCGCCCGAAGCCACATACACACCGCCGCCGGACGCGGCGCTGTTGAAGGTGTCGGCAGTGGCGCCGCCAATGGTGCCGGCGGTTATGGTGAGGGCGCCGGTGGGCGCCACATGGATGCCGCCGCCATTGCCGGTGGCGGTGTTGTCGTAAATGGTGCCGCCGGTCATTTTAAAGGTGCCGGCGTTTTTCACGCCCGCGCCGTCTGCGCCCCAGTTGTTGCGAATGGTGCCGGCCGACATATTGACCGTGCCGCCCGCGGCCACGTTCACGCCGCCCGCCGCGTTGTTGAACAGGGTGGCGGCGCTGGTGATGTTGAGGATGCCGTTGTTGGCCACCTCTACGATGGCGCCGGTGGCGCCGGTGGCGCCGGTGGCGCTGCCGCCGCCGTCCAGGGCGATGCCGTCCAGCGTGAGGCTGCTGCCCGACGGGACCAGGAACATGGGGCCGGCAACGTTGGTGTTGCGCACAAAGGCCGTGCCGGGCACGCCGCTGCCGGGCACCAGGCGAATATAGCGGGCCTCGCTGCCTTTGCCAATAAGGATGGTGGCGGTGGCCGTAGCGGTGTCGTTCGGCCAGACGGGCACAGGGATGGGGGCGTTCTCGTTTTCGCCGTCGGCCAGGTCTATACGGGTTTGCAGCGGCAGGGCCCGGGCCTCGTAAAGCAGCAGGTACTTGCTGGTGGCGTCGGTATTGTCGGGCATGATATAGTAGCCGCTGTTCACCGGGCGGATGGCCTTGCGGTACTCTGTTATCAGCAGGTCTTCGCCGTCGCGCCGCACCACGGTGCGGGAGTCGGTGATATCGCCTTCTTCCAGGTAGATGCGGGCGCCTGAGATGTTGTTTGTGGTGATGACCAACGGCTTGCTGCCACTGTAGATATAGACGCCGGCCACTTCGGGGGTGCCTATTTTGGGGGCGCCCGAAACGTTGAGCACGCCGTAGTTGTACAAATCGCCGCCATAGCCGCCGGTGGCGGTGTTACCGGTGATGGCGACAGTGTCGCCGATGGTGAGGCTGCCCAAGTTATAGATGCCGCCGCCGTTGGTGGCGGTGTTGCCGGAAAAGCTGGCGCCGGCCGAAAGCCCGGCCTCGGCGAGGTCGCCGTCGTTTTCATCCAGGTAAAGGCCGCCGCCCGAAGCGGCTGTATTCCCGCTGATGCTGCCGCCCGACATGGTGAAGCGGCTGCTGTCGTTTGGCAGGTAGACGCCGCCGCCCTTGCCGCCGGCAGCGGTGTTGCCGCTGATGGCGCCGCCGTCCATGATAAACGTCTTTGGCGCGTAAACACCCGCGCCGGTGGCGGCGCCGCCGGTGATGCTGTTCTGGCTGATGGTGCCGCTGCTTAGGGTGATATTGCCGGTGGGGCTGGTGGCGATGCCGGCGCCCCGGGCCGGCACGCCGGCGGCGGCTGCAATGCTGTTGCCGCTGATGAGGGCGCCCGCCATGGTGAGGGTGCCGTCGGCCAGGTAGACGCCCGCGCCCTCCAGCGCGGCGGTGCTGGCCTCGGCGCCGGTAACGGCGCCCAGCTTGTTGCCCGTGACGCTGAGGCCGGCCGGCAGGGTATGGCTGCCGGGCAGGTAAAGCCCGCCGCCGGCATTGAGGGCCGTGTTGCCGCTGATGGTGCCGCTGGTGAGGGTGACATTGGCGAGGTCTTCAAAGTAGAGCCCGCCGCCCATGGCGGCCCAGTTGCCGCTGACGGTGCCGCCGGACAGGGTGAAGGTGGCGCCGGCCGCGTTGTACACGCCGCCGCCCCGGCTGGTGGCGCTGCCGGCCGCCAGGTTGGGGCTTTTGTTGCCGCTGATGGTACCGCCGGCCATGGTAACCGTGCCGTTGTTGTATACGCCGCGGCCGCCGTTGTTTCGCAGCGTGCTGCCGCCCAGCAGCGTCAGCTGGCCGCCGGCCGATACATCCACAATGGCTTCGGTGACGGCGGTATTGTTTTGCCCGCCACCGTCGATGATGATGCTTTCCAGCGCCAGGCTGCTGCCATTGGCCACAATGAACATTTTGCCATTGTAGTTGTCGGTTCGTTTGTAGGCCGCCTCTGTAGCCCCAACCCCAATGGCCGCCACCAGCTTGATATGGCGCGCGCCACCCACGCCGCTAAAGCCCACATTGATTGGGCTGCCCACGGAGTCGGACGGCCACACCGGCACGCTGATGGGATGGTCGGCGTCGCCGCCGGTGGCCGCATAGATGCGCTCTTGCAGCGAGATGTTTTTGATGCTTTTCAGCGTGATGGTGCGGACGGTCTGGCCGTTGTTGCGCACGGTCTCAAAGCTGGGGTCCACCATGATGAAAACGGCAAATTCGGCGTCTGTGATGTCGTTGGTCGTCTTGGAAGCATAGGTAAACGGGTTGGTGGGTTCTTTGCTCATCTCGCTGTCGGTTTCCAGGTAGATGGTGCCGCCTGTCAACAGGTTGTTGCTGTTGATTTTGATGCGGTTGGGCGTGGCACAGTAAAACCCGCCCATGCTGCTGCCAATGGTTGGCGTGCCCTGTATGGCCACCGCGGCCCCTTCGCTGGTGGCGGCGTCCAGATAATAATCCAGGCCAAGGGTGGCGCCGCTGTTGCCGGTGATGGTGCCGCCGTACACGGCGTTGGCGCCGCTGTAAGCATACAGGCCCGCGCCGCCGTGGCGGCCTGTGCCCTTACTTGCTGTGAAGCTGTTGCCGGTGATGCTTGTGCCGCCGTAAATGGCAAGGGTGGTTCTTTCTGCCGCTACGCCCGCACCGTAACCGGGGGCGCCTGAAAGCACGGTGCTTTGGTTGCCGGTAATAATGGCACTGCCATTTTGGCCCAGCGTCAGGGTGCCGAGCGCGAAATAGATACCGCCGCCGGAGACCTTGCAGGTGTTGTTGGTCACCTCGGCGCCGCCATCGACAGACAGCCGCGCGCCGGAGCCCCCGCTGGCAATACCGCCGCCGTTACCCCCGGCCGCCGTGTTGCGCGTTATCACCGCGCCTTCAACTCTTACAACGCCGGTGGTAACATAAATGCCGCCGCCGCTGGCGGTTGCCGTATTGTCACTGATGGTGCCGCCGGTCATCGTCAAACCCGCGTCGTCGGCCAGGGCAATGCCACCACCATTGGTTGACGCTGTGTTGTTGCTGATGGTGCCGCCCGACATGGCCATGGGTTTGGCGCTATTGCCTATTTGATAAAAGACACCGCCGCCGGTAGCTGCATGGTTGCCGGTGATGAAGCCGCCGGCCATGGTGAAGCTTCCGGCATTGACCTGTACGCCGCTGGCGTTGTTGTTTTGCAGCACTGCGTCGGTATTCATTACAAAGGTGCCGGGAGCGGTGACGTAGACCAGTGCACCCGTGGCATTGAGGGGCGTTTCTTGCTTGTTGCCGCCGTCCAGGGTAACGCCCTGCATTTCCAGCCGGCCGCTTACCTCGAAAAACGAGCCGAGGTAGGGACTGAAGACCCCCCGGGTGATGAGGCATGAATTGCCCTGCAAGATAATGGTTTTTCCGTCAGGAATGGCAATCTTGCTGGTGGCGATCATATCGTTGGGCAGGGTGATGGTCTCACCCGAGCTCGCGTTTCTGATGAGCAGGGCAAGGTCTGCCCAGGTCATGTCCGCTTCGGGCTCCACCTCGGGCTCTTCCAGCGTTACCCGCACGGTGGGCAGCACAATACCCTCGGCCAGCAGCACGTCTTCGGCAAAGGTGGGGGTAAATGTATAGTCGCCCTCGGTGTCGGGGTTGTAGGCCGGCTCGGCCAGCCAGGCGGCCACCGGCACCTCAATGGCCGCCGCGGTGTCGATGGCTTCGGGTTCTAGGTCGCCTTCGGGCTGGGCATCGCCCTCGGGTGTGGTGTCGCTTTCGGGCTGGGTACCGGCTTCCGCTTGTTCGCCGCCTTCGGGCAGCGCCCACAGGCTTTGCGGCAGGGCAATGTCGTCCAGCGGTGTTTCAAGCGGGTAGGTTTGGGTGGCCACGGCTTCGTCCAGCGGCAGGAAGGACGCCAACACCGCCGGTTCCTCCGGCGCTTCCTCCTCGGGCTGCACGGGGGGCTCTTCCTGTGGCAGGGAGCTGTCGCTGGTATCGGAGCCGTCGCTGCTGTCTGAGCTGTCGTCTGAGGGCAGGGAGCTGTCGTCGGGCTGCACGGAGCTGTCGGTGGTGTCGGTGGAATCCCCGTCGGAGCTACCGGGCGGCACCGAGCTGTCATCGCTTATATCCAGGCTGGAGTCCGGCGGCGGCAGAGAGCTGTCGTCGGGGGGCAGGGAGCTGTCCTCGGGCGGGGGCGTGCCGGTATCGCTGCCGGCGCCGGTGGTATCGGGGACGGATGGCGCGGGCAGGGAGTCGCCATCGGGAACGACGACGGTGTCGGAGGGGTCGGACGGCGCGAGGCCGGAGGGGTCGGGCATGCCGGCCTCTGCCACCAGCTGCTCGCTCTCGCTTTGGCCCTCGGCCAGCGCCAGGGACAGCGGGAAGAACGCCACCAGCATGACAAGCGCCAGACCCAGCGCCGCAAACTGCCGCCAGTGCAAACCGGCGCGCAGGCGCACGGCCCCGGCTTTCACCGCGCCGGCCGCCGCCAGCACCGCGTAGGCAACCGACAATACGGCCATTACCGGCCATTTGGCAAAACGCCTTTGCGCCGCCCACTCCACCATCCGTGATAATCTTGAGTTCCTGTGCTCCATCCATGGCTCCTTTGTGGCCGGCCACCCGCTGTGTAACGGCCGCCACTCTTTATATATAATATTAATAATCTCATTTGTAAAATGGTTACCGGGCACTTAAACGTTCTTATTATACTAAATACGGCACAAGTCGTCAATTATTTTACGCTTTGCGGCCATAAAAAAACGCCGCCCGGCGGCGGGCGGCGGCAAAGCGGGCTTTTAGGCGGTTGGAATGTGGTATTTTTCCCGCTGGGCGGCGGTGAGGGTTTGGCCGTCCAGCAAGCTGTGCGCCAGCTGCACCAGCTGTTCGGCAGTAACCAGCGGAATGCGGCTGAGGGTGTCGCCCGCGGGGTTGTGCACCAGCAGGCTGCCCGGGCCGGCCACCGCCACAAAGCGCTCTGCCTGCGCCAGCGCGGCCAGGGTGCCCGGCTGGCGCCGCACGGCAAAGGTCTCCTCGCCGGCGGCGGTTTGGTAGCTGGTAATGATGTCGCCGCCGGGCAAGGTGAGCATATCGGTGAGCAGGGCGCCGGCCTGGCCAAGGTCGGCCAGGGGGACGCCGGTAGCCAGGGTGTAGGCCGTGGCATGGCCCGTGCCCTGGGCCAGCACCAGCGCGGCGCCGTCGGCCGTGAACCAGGCGTTTTGCGCGCCGCCGGCCGGCAGGCTGAAAACCACCCGCCCCGCGGCGGTGTCGTACACCTCGATGGTGTCCTCCCACAGGGATGCAATGCACAGCAGGAAATCTTCGCCCCGCTGCTGCCAGGCCATGATGTAGCGGTCGCCCAGGCTATATTCGGCGCCGCTGCGGCGGTTGATGACGCGGTAGTCCATGCCGGTTTCGTCCAGAAACAGGGTCCCGCCCAGTGCCCAGGCCGTGGGGGTATCGGGGGCCAGGGCAATTTCTTCCGCAAGGGCCGCGGTATCCAGGTCCAGTATCATCAGGCGGTCGTCCTGCTGCCACTGGGCTGTGTGGCCAAGAATGGTGTGGTAGCGGTCTGTGTGGAAGAGCAGCGTGGCGCCGGTGGGGTCGTAGACATCCAGCCCACCGGCGTGGCTGATGACGATATTTTCCGCCTGGGGGGAGAAAAACGCCTCGTCGGAGTAGTAGAGCTCCGGGTTTGTTTCAAAGGTGCGCAGCAGGGCGCCGGTGTCCATGTCTGCCAGCTGGACGGTGCCCCGCACGCAGGCCAGCACCCGGGTGCCGGCGCCGTTGGCCCGCACATTGCCATAGCCGGCCACACCGCCATAGCTGGCCTGAGGCTGGCGGGTGTTCTGGCGCAGCAGGCGGATGTTGCCGGACAGGCCGTCGGCGCAAACGGCCACCTGCCGCCCCAGCGCGGTAAGGCGGCAGACGGTGTCGCTGCTGAAGGCGGTGCTGCTGCCGGCAGACAGGCTGTGGAAATAGTAGCTGCCTGAGGCGCAGCCGGCCAGCAGGGTGTCCGCACACACACTGAAACTGACGACGGTGGTATCGAAGGTGGCCAGCACGCTCTCGTTGCCCGCGGCGCCGCGGTAGAGGATGCGGTTGTCGGCGGCATAGCACAGGGTGCCCTCGGGCAACAGGGTGAAGGGCAGGCGCCGGGCGGCGGACGCGTGTACCTGCTGTGTGAAGCCGGTGCGCAGGTCGACTTGTTTCAGGTTCAGCGGTTCTATTTCGCCGGTATCATTATAGCTGCTGCAGGTATAGGCCATGGTGTTGTTGCCAAAGGCGCACACCATTTGGTCCATCCCCGTTTCCAGCACAACGGGGTGGGTGCCGGGCTTGATGAGCAGCAGGGCGCCGCCGATGGTGCGTACGGCCACATACTGGCCGTCGGCGCTCATTTCAAAGCAGTTGTAGTCGGCCTCGCCAAAGCCGGAGGCGGACACCCGGTGGTCTTCCAGCGTTGTTTCCTGCAGCAGGGCGCCGGTGGCGTCGTATTGCCGCACCACGCTTTGGTCGTCGTCGCTGGTATGCAGGGTGGCAAAAAAGGCGCCGCCCGGGGCCACGGTGAGCATCTCGGCCAGCGGCAGCTGCCACTGGGTTTCCTGGGTACGGGCATCCAGCGCCAGCAGGCCGTCGCCCGTAAGCTGCACCAGCAGGCCATTGGCCAAAAAACCAAAGCGCTTGCTGCTGCCCCACCAGATCTCGCCCATATGGGCCACCTGCCGGCCGGTGGCCGTGTCGATGATAACCGTGCCGCCGGTATCGTCGCCCACCGCCAGCAGGGTCTCGTCGGGGCTTAGCCACACCTCGCCCACTTCGCCCTCCAGCTGCAGCGCGCGGTGCCAGGTGAAGCCGGTGTCGTAGTTATACACGCCCAGCGCCTGGGCCAGCGCCTGCTCGGCCGCCGGCACATAGGGGCGCTCGGGGCTTTGCAGGTTTTGGGGCAGGCCCTCCAGCGCCAGCAGCGCGGCGGTGGGCACGTCGCCCTGGCGCAGCACCTGGCCTGAATACTCGGCCAGCACGTAGCTTTGGCTCTCCAGCTTGAGCTGCATTTGCTGCTGGATGCGCAGGTACTGGCTGAAGGCGTACACGCTGAACGCCACCACCAGCGCCGCCGCCACGGCCCCCGCCGCTGCCAGGCGTTTCACCCGCCGCTCGCGGTGGCGCTGGCGCAAATCATCGTAGCGCACGCCCAGCAGCGGCGCCAGGATGCGGGTGATTTCGCCCTTCAGCTTTTTCAGGCTTTCGCGTTCGCTGGGCGCGCGGATATCGGCGGCCAGGGGCTCCACCTCCACCAGTTGGCCGTCCACCTCATGGAAGCGCAGCTGCTTCGGAAAGACCGCCTCCGGCTCGCCGTCTATGAGCAGGGTGATGACCCGCTCGCGGCCGCGCAGGGCGATAAAACGCTCCACCTCCTGCAGCACCCAGCGGGACTCCGCCGTGCGGGGCGAGCAGATAAGCAGCAGGAACTCCGATTCCTCCAGCGCGGCCTGGATGTTGCTGGAAAGGTCGGCCGAGGTTGGCAGCTCTTCTTTGTCGCGAAAGATGCGGGACAGGCTTTTTTTGCCAATTTTCTTGGCGATGGGGCGCGGGATGCGGAAGGTCTCCAGCAGGTGGTGCAGGCGCTCGGCCACCTGGCCGTCCAGCCCGCCGTGGCGGTAGCTGATAAAAGCGTCGTATCGCATCCGCGTGCCCCCCTGTATTTATTGCGCAATTTCCGGGTATTTATCATGCCATTTAATTTTGATTTTTGAAGCATTTGATTTTATAGCTTTTGGGCAACCCAAACAGCCGGTTTGAAACCCGTAAAACCTGCCTGTGCCGGGTGCGCCTGTTTACTAAACGCGGGTAAAGGCCACTTTATTTCCGTGATTTTTGACAATTTTTTCCAAATTTTCGAAGCTGAGGAAAATGGTGGCGGCATTGGTGCCCGGGTGCACGCCCACCCGGGCCTGCCCGCGCAGGTCTTCGTCGAAGAAAACCTCAACGGCACGTGCTTCATCCTGCAGTACGCCCAGGGGGCTTACCTCGCCCTGCTGCAGGCACAGGTACTTTTCCAGCCGCTCGGCGCTGGCAAAGCTGAGGCGGGTGCCCAGGGCTGCGCCCAGGGTTTTCAGGTCGGCCGGTTTGTCGCCGGCCACCACCACCAAAAAGTGGCGCTTGCCCTTGGCGTCGCGCAGAAACAGGTTTTTGGCCACCAGGCCCTGTGCGTTCAGGCCATAGGCTTCAATATCGGCCATGGTGAAGGCCGGGGGGTGCTCTGCCAGCTGGTACGGGATGGCCTGCTGCTGCAGCGTTTCAAGAATGCGTGCGCGGGCATCGTCGCCCATGGGAATCATCGCCTTTCGGGGTAAAATAGCGGGCAAACGCCGGCGCAACGGCCGCCTGGATAGCCGGGCGGCCGTTGCGCGGTCTCACCGTAAGTTTTGCCGGGGCTTAGAACCTGTATTCATAACGCCACACGACGTTTCCCCGGCGTTTTTTGTGCCGGATCTGCGTTGCGTTTCCTTGCCATACACCAAGTATGCCTGCGGAAACGCGCCTTGCCCGGCGCAAAAAGCG
>JAAYCI010000101.1 GCA_012729855.1 Oscillospiraceae bacterium | reverse complement strand
TTTTTGCGCGTCTTGGCCTGAGCCAATTCGTCGGTTAGCCCCGACAGGCTTAGCTGTTTATTCATGCTCCTATTTTACCATATCGTAGAGTTTACCGCATCCTTTTTCTGTGCGGTGTTGCCCTAATATAGTAAAACCACTTGAAAACAAAGTTTTCAAGGCGGCAGAGAAATATGCCGCACATACCCAAAGGGTATGTGGTTTTTACTATGAACGGCGAACCAATCGCCCATTGGGCGATTATCGCGCGCATCGCGCGCGGTTTCAAAATCAAGGATTTTGAAGTGGTTCTAGTATAATACTGTACGCGATTTGGCGGGGGATTTCAACATGTTACAACATTTTACGCCTTGGGCGTTTCGAATGTGGTCCAAAGCTCATACACGATGAAAACCACAAGTGAGAACACAGGGCGTCCTCCTTTCGTTTAAAAATGGGTGTAAAAAAGGGAGGGAGCGGCGTCCCTCCCTTTTTTGCGGTGGTTGCGGTTTGGGGTTCCGGGCGCCGGGTTTTTAGAAACCGGCGGTTATGTGGGGCTTATTCGCCGCCTTCGCCCTGGGGGGTGGGGGCTTCCCCGTCCTCGGGCATGGGGCCTTCGGCGCAGGGCATGTCGTTGGGGGCCGGGCCGTGGCCATGCCCATGCCCGTAGCCCCGGCCCCGGCCGGCAAACTCGCCGTACATGCCGCCGAAACGCCGGGCGGCGTGGCGGGCCTGGGCCTGTACCTCCCAGCCCACGCCGGCGGCCGCGGCGGTAAAGTCTTTCCAGGGGCCCTGCCAGCCCTCCAGTGCTGTTTCCAGGGCCTCGGCCAGGCGGTCGAGGTAATCGCTGAGGTTGGCCTGCTCTTCGTCCGACAGGCTGGCAAAGATTTTTTCCATGCCGGGCCCGCTCTGGCCCGTTTGCTCGGCGGCGGCCTTGCCTTCTTCTGTAAGCTTGACGATGGTGGTGCGGCGGTCGTCGGGCGAGGGGGTGCGGGTGATATAGCCCTTTTGCTCCAGCTTGGCCAGCAACTCGCTGACCGACTGCTGGCGCATGCCCAGCAGGTAGGCCAGGTCCTTCTGGCTGATCTCGGGCTGCAGCTTGAGCAGGGCCAGCACGCGGCCCTGGCCCCGGTGGGGGGTGCCCTGCGGGCCGTATGCCCGCATGCTGAAGGCCTGGTAGCGGTGCATCAGGCTTTCCACCCGGTGCAGCTTTTCAAGCAGGTCGTTCATTTCTCTTTCGCTCATAAAGGTTTGATCCTCCTAAAAGGTTTGATGGTTTTGTGGTTCGACAGGTGCCTGTGATTAAACTATACAGGTACCTGTTTTATTTGTCAACCGTTTTCAAAAAATTTTCACAAGTACCTGTGATGAAGAATTGATATTTCTTTTTAAAAGGCGTATGTAAGCGAATATTATGGCTGGAAAAGATATAAAAGGCAGGAGGTGGCTATAAACAAACAGTAGACTGCCTGAGACAGTCTACTGTTTGTTTAGAAGTAATATGATGTATTTACCTGTTGAAGGGGTTCAACTGGCGTGTTGAGGCCTGGGGTTATTTCCAGTAGGCGTCTTTTATGGAGGTGATGCCGACCATCATGTCGTTGGGCACCACAAGGCCCTTGGTGGTGATGGTGACGCCGCGGAAGCGGATGCCGGGCATGTTGATGGCTTCGTCGGTGACGATCTCAATCAGCTCGGCGTAGTACTCCTCGCGGGTGGCTTCGTCCATCTCGGCCATGCCCAGCTCGGTCAGCTCGTCCACACGGGCCAGCTGGGTGTTTTCGCGGTTGTAGAAGGTGCCGGAGTGGAACTGGAAGTAGTAAGACAGGGAGGCGCGGTGGTTGGCGAAGCCGCAGTCGTTGTAGGACATTTCAAAATCGCCGGTGGAGATGCGGTCCAGCCAGGAGGCGGCCTCCATCACCTCGATGTTGAGGTTGATGTTGGCGGAGGCCAGCGCCGCCTGCACGGCGGAGGCCAGGGTTTGCGCCAGGTTGGTGTTGGGGGTGATGTAGGTGCAGTTCAGCGGGTTGTTTTCATCAAAGCCGGCTTCGGCCAGCAGCGCCTTGGCTTTTTCCAGGTCGTATTCGTACTTGGTGATACGGCCCTCGCTGTCGGCTTTTTCATAGCCCAGCGCCCGCGGGGTGGACTTGACGTAGGCGCTGATGTCGTAGTAGCCGTCGGTGACGATCATGTTGAGCGACTCGCGGTCGATGGCGTGGTTGATGGCCCGGCGTACGTTGATGTCGTTGAACGGGGCCAGCTGGTTGTTCATGGTAACGCCAAAGCTGTGGTCACGCACGAACACCACGGTGTCGAAGTTGTCGTCTTCGATGAAGCCCTGCTCGTCGCTGGGGTTGGCGTAGTTCAGCACGTCTATCTCGCCCGAGTTCATGGCGATGGCGGCGGAGGTGTAGTCGGTGATGGGGCGGTAGGTGACGGCTTTGATCTCGGGCAGCTCGCCGTAGTAGTCTTCAAAGGTGTCCAGCTCCACGGCGTCCTGCGTCCAGCTGACCAGCTTGTAGGGGCCGGTGCCCACAACGGCTTCCACCGCGCCGTCGCCGTATTCCGTAACGGCGGCTTTGCTCACGATGCCCAGGTAGTGTTCGGCCAGCACCTTCAGCGTGTCGGGCGAGGTGTATTTCTGCACCAGCTTCACGGTGTGGTCGTCCTCGGCGGTAACGGTGTCGAACGCGAGAAGGTTGGGGCCCACATAGGGCGAGGCCATGGCGCGCTCGATGGTGAACACCACGTCTTCGGCGGTGAAGTCGCTGCCGTCGTGGAACTTGACGCCCTGGCGCAGGTGGAAGGTATATTCCAGCATGTCGTCCGAAATCTCGTAGCTTTCACACAGGGCGTTTTCCAGGTTTTCGTAGTCGAAAGCCGGGGGGTGGAACAGGCTGTCGTAAATGCACATGTTGGCCTGCCATTCCCACTGGGCGGCCGGGTACTGGGGGTCCAGCTTGTTGATGTTGTACTGCACGGCCACCACGATAGAATCCTTTTTGTTGACAGGGGTGCCGGTGTCTCCACCGGTGCTGTCGGTGCTGTTGTCTGCGGGTGTGGAGGCGGAGGCGCCGCCGGTGGAGGTGGGTGTGGAGCTGCTGCCGCCACCGCTGCAGCCTGTGAGGAAAATGCCGAGTACCATGACCAGAACAAGGGCCAGTGCCGAAATCTTCTTTCTTGCCATAAATGCTTCCTTCCTCTCCTGTGTCCTGCTGTGTGGGTTCTACTGCCGGCTATCGGGCGCAGCCGGTATACGTTCACCATATCGCATCACAATGCAGCTGTCAAGACACCAATTTAGGGTAAAAAAAATGCAGCTTCTTGAAAAAAGGAAGCTGCGGGGTAGGAAAAGCATGGTTTCCGGCTTAATCTGCAACGGGCGGCCGAGGGGGCGGCGGCTGGACAGAGGGGGCCGGCTGGGCGGGCTCGGTGGGCACCATGCCGCTGCTGGTGAACTGGAAGCGCTCCTTCTTGAGGGCGTACATCATCTTGTCGGCCGCGGCGAACACGTCGTTGTATTCCTGGGCGGCATCGGTGCGCACGGCATAGCCCCAGGAGACGCTGGGCGTGCCGTACTGGGGGTCGTGGTCGGCGGCGCACAGGGCGTCCACCCTTTCTATAAAGCGCCGGGCGTCTTCGGCGGTGCCGCGGGGCAGCAGCAGCACAAACTCATCGCCGCCGATGCGGAAAACCTTGATGCCCTCGGGCGTGCTTTGCCGGATGAAGCCCGCCACGGCCCGCAGCAGGCGGTCGCCCACCAGGTGGCCCAGGGTGTCGTTCATGCGCTTGAGGTTGTTCACGTCGCCCACCACCACGCACAGCGGCAGCACGGCTTGGTCCACATACTTTTGCACGGTGCGCAGGTAGGCGTTGCGGTTTAAAAGGCCGGTCATCTGGTCTACCGTGGCAATGTCCTCAAACAGGCGCAGCACGCCGTAAACGATGGAGACCTCGCTGATTTCCACCAGGTAGCCGAAGCGCCACTTATTGTTGCGGATTTCCGAGATGGTGATGAGGAACTGGCTTTCGGTGCCGCCGGCGGTGAGCAGCATGATGTTGTCGCCGTGGGGCGACACCTGGCCGTGGCCTTCCTCCAGCATGCGCTTTTTGTAGTGGTCGAAGCTTTCTTTATACTGGGGGTAAGGCAGGGCCTTGTGGGCGTTTTTGTCTTTTTTGTTCCAGTCCAGAATTTGCAGGGAGTTGCTGAGCACCAGCACCATGGTGGCCTGGGTGCCAAACACAAAGTCTCGGCTGGTGGCAATGAGGTTGGCGGAGGAGCTGGTGGACAGCGCGCCGTAGAGCAGGTCTACGGCGACACCGACGAGCAACACCGGGAAGTTGTAGGCCTGCAGCCCGGTGGGCAGGGCGGAAAAAATGGTGCCGGCCAGCACCAGGGTGATGGCCGCGATGATGCGGTAGGCCGGCTTGCGCATGTGCCGGGGCATTTGGTAGAATACATTGAAGCACATGAGGTAGCAGCGGATGAGGCAGATGAAGGTGAAGACATAATAGATAAGATCCCAGTAGGGGGACAGTACCAGCGGCGCGGCCCAGCCACCCATTTGGGTAAAGTTTGCGGTCATCCAGACGCACAGGGCCGCCGGCACCACCAGCCAGGCGATGAGCACCAGGGGGGTGACCTCTTTGTAGGACACCTGCTTTTGGATGTGCAGCACCAACAGGCAGGGGATGAACACCTGGCCGATATGCTCCAGATAAGAAAGCAGGGCCGTGTGGGTGGGGGCCTGCTGGTAGTCTATGAGGAAAAGCGGCAGCGCCCACAGGATAACGGCGCCCAGGAGGATAACGAAGTAAACGATGCTGCGGGCGGTGAATTTTTTACCGTCGATGGCGCGGGTGATGGTTTGCACGGCGAAATACAGGCAAAGCACGCAGACAACCAGTATAAGCACCGGCCACAGCCATTTGCCTATCACGCCGTCTATCATGAACCACTCCAGCGTTCTTTGCAGCACATCGGTTACCGTCAAAAAAGCCACCCGCCCCTTGTATAAATATTACCTGATGATTATACCTTTATTCGGGCTGTTTCGCAAATAGTATGCCGGCGCCGGCGGGGCCGGCATTTTTTGGCCGCGCCGTTTATAGGGTGCGCAGGCGCGTTTATTCAAAGTGCTTTGGGTGCGGTTTGCGCCTGCCGGCGTTAAAAGCTTTGCTTCTCTATTGGGGGGCTTTCTGGTATAATAATAAGAGAGGCAACTTCAGTATAGGAGGCGCGTGCGGTATGACTGTGGTGAAAAAGCAAGGGCAGAAAGAGGAATATTCCCCCGAAAAGCTGATGCGTTCCATAAAGCGCGCCAGCGAGGGGACGGGCGAAGTGATAGACACCAACACCATCTCGGTGGAATTTTACCGGATTGTGGAGGGCAAGGCGTTTATTACCACCCGGCAGATTGATGTGATTGTGTGCGGGCTGCTGTACACGCAGGGCCTTTTTAAAACGCTGGCGGCTTTTATGTCTTACGATGAGAAGGATAAATCGGTTTTTTAGTAGAGCAGTGATGATCAGGAAGCATCTGCCGTCTCGCGCCTGGCCGCGAAATGGCAGATGCTTTTTGTTTGGCTGTGCGGGGATAAACAGACTCTGTAGGCTGCTTTCAAATCTCCAAAAGGCCCCAATTTGGCGTATTCACCATGGCTTCTGCGTTGCTTTTGCTTGGAATACACCCAGTATTCCTGCGCAAAAGCGCCTTGAATCGCCGGCGAATCCGCTCGGCTTTGGTCCTTTCTCCAATTTAAAAGCAGCCTTTAGGCGTCTGTGCCGGCGGGCAGCCACACCGTGAAGGTGCTGCCGTGGCCGGGCTGGGAGGAGGCCTCGACCCGGCCGCCATGGAACAGCGCGCCGCGCTTGACGATGGACAGGCCCAGCCCGGTGCCGCCGCTTTCGCGCGCGTGGCTTTTGTCTACCCGGTAGAAGCGCTCGAAGATGTGGGGCTGGTGTTCGGGCGGGATGCCGATGCCGGTGTCGGCCACGCGGATGAAAGCCTGCGGGCCTTCCCTGCCCACGGCCACCTGCACTTGGCCGCCGGGCTGAGTGTAGCGGATGGCGTTGTCCACCAGGTTGAACAGCACCTCGGATAGGATGGCGGGCACGCCGGGGATGGTGGTTTCGGCGCCGGTTACGGCAAGGGCGATGCTTTTGTCGTCCGCCTGGGTTTGCAGGGCGGCGGCCGTTTGGCCGGCCATGTGGAAAAGATCCACCGGCTCGCGCGCCGCGGGCGCCTGCCGCTCGTCCAGGCGGGACAGCTTGATGATGTCGTTCACCAGGGCCATCAGCCGGGCCGATTCGTCGTAGATCTTGCCGGCAAAGGCGGGGATGTCCTGCGGCTGCACCAGCCCGTCGCGGATGATCTCGGCATAACCGGAGATGGAGGTGAGCGGGGTTTTGAGCTCGTGCGAGACGTTGGCGGAGAATTCGCGCCGGGTTTGCTCGGCCTGCAGGTTTTCGGTGTCGTCCATCAGCAGCAGCACGGCGCCCTGTACACTTTCGGCCGGGCCGGAAGGGCTGGCCAGCAGCCGGTACTGCCGGCCGTTCAGCGCCAGCACATGCTCGGTGCGGCGGCCGGCGGTGGCGGCCTTTACCGCTTCCTCCAGCACCAGGTTGCGGCTGAGCTCCAGCAGCGGGAGGGGGGTGTCGGGCGAGGCGGCAATGCCCAGGATACGCTGGGCGCTTTGGTTGATGGTGAGCACCTTGCCGGCAGCGTCCACCACCAACAGGCCCTCATTCATGCTTTGGGTGATGGCGGCAAACTCGGCCTGCTGGTGCTTCAGCGCCTGCACGCTCTTTTCTATCTGCTGCTTTTGCGCGGCGATTTTGCGCAGCAGGGGGGCCAGCTCGTCGTAGGCGTCGGCGTCGAAGGGGGCGTCGAGGTCCAGCTGGTTGACGGGCTGCACGATGCGGCGGGTTTGCCACCGGGCCAGCAGGGCGGCGGCCACGATGAGCAGCAGGGAGATGCCGATGAGCCAGGGGACGAACTGCAGCACCTCGGCCCAGATGTTGTCTACCTGGATGGACAGGCGGAGGATGGAGCCGTCAGTCAGGCGCTGGGCGTAATAGAGGGTGCGCTCGCCCATGGTGCCGCTTTGGCGCTGGGCCTGGCCGGCGCCGGTTTGCAGGGCGGCGGCCACCTCGGGGCGGCTTGCGTGGTTGTCCATATTTTGGGCGTCCTCGCGGTCGTCGTACAGCACGGTGCCGTCGGGGGCTATCCAGGTAACGCGGCCGGGGTAGCGGCGGATGCTTTGCAGGTAGGCCTCCCCGCCGTTTTCCACCCCCACGGCGATGAAGGTAGTGTCGGCCCGCAGGTTGCTGAAGCCGCTTTGGGTGGAGGTTTGGTACACCAGGACGATGACGCCGACGCACAGCAGCAGCAGGCTGGCCAGCGCCACGGCGCAGATGCTGCGGAAGATGCGTTTTTTCATGGTTTGTCCTCGGTGAAGCGGTAGCCCACGCCCCGCACGGTTTCTATGGCATTGGCGGCGGGGCCCAGCTTTTGCCGCAGCGAGCGGATGTGCACGTCCACCGTGCGGGTCTCGCCCTCATAGGTGTAGCCCCATATCTGCTCCAGCAGCACGTCGCGGTTCAGCACGATGCCGGGGCGCTCCATCAGCATCAGCAGCAGATCGTATTCCTTCAGCGTTAACGCGAGGGGCACGCCGTTTACCTCCACGGTGTGCTTTTGGGGCGTCAGGCGGATGGGCCCGGCCACCAGGGCCTGCTGGGGGGGCGCCTCGCCGCCGTAGTTTTCCACCCGGCGCAGCAGCGATTTGACGCGGGAGACCAGCTCCATCATGCCAAAGGGCTTGGTGAGGTAGTCGTCGGCGCCGGCGTCCAGGCCGATGACCTTGTCGTACTCGGTGTCCTTGGCGGTGAGCATGATGACGGGCAGGGTGCGGGTGTCCTTTTGGCGGCGCAGCCGGCGCAGGATATCGAGGCCGTTTTCGCCGGGCAGCATGATGTCCAGCAGCACCAGGGCGGGGCGCTCTGTTTTAAGGGCGGCGTAAAAGGCGGCGGCGCCGGCAAAGCCCCTGGCCGTGAAGCTGCTGGCGTTCAGGGTGTATACCACCAGCTCGCGGATATTCGCCTCGTCCTCAACCATGTAGATCAGGGCCATGGGTACCTCCTTGCACCGTCTCGTCTTTATAATATTCGCCGGTGACGGTGAACACCACCCACTCGGCGATGTTCACCGCGTGGTCGGCAATGCGCTCCAGGTATTTGGCCACCATGAGCAGGTCTATGACGCACTCGGCCTCGCCCGGCTGGCTGATGAGCATGATGGCCAGCTCCTGCTTGGCTTTGTTGAAGAGGTCGTCCACGGTGTCGTCGTCGGCGATGACCTTGTGCGCCAGGGCGAGGTCCTGCTGCACGTAGGCGTCGATGGCGTCGTTGACCATGCCGATGGCGGCCAGGGACATTTCGCGGGTGGTGAGGGTGCCGTCGGCTTTGGTGGCGTTGCCCAGCAGGGCTATTTCGGCGATGTCGGCGGCCTGGTCGCCAATGCGCTCCATGTCGGTAACCATTTTGAGCGCGGCGGAGATTTTGCGCAAATCGCGCGCCACGGGCTGCTGGCGCAGCAGCAGCTTGTAGCAAAGCTCCTCGATGTCTTTCTCGTGCTGGTTGATGTCTATTTCCAGCTCCACGGCCCTCTGGGCGTTGGCCCTGTCGCCCTCCAGCAGGGCTTTTATGGAGCAGGCGATGGCGCTTTCGCACATGGCGCCCATTTCCAAAAGCAGGTTGTGCAGGCGGTCCATCTCGGCGTCCAATCGGTTCCTCATCAGCCAAACCTCCCGGTAATATAGTCTTCTGTGCGTTTGTCCCTGGGTACCGAGAAGATGGTTTCGGTCTCGTCATACTCCACCACTTCGCCCAGCAGGAAGAAAGCCGTTTTGTCGGAGATGCGGGCGGCCTGCTGCATGTTGTGGGTGACCATGACGATGCAGTAGTCCTGCTTCAATTCTACTGCAAGATCCTCTATTTTCATAGTGGAAATGGGGTCCAGCGCGCTGGTGGGCTCGTCCATGAGCAGCACCTCGGGCTTTACGGCCAGCGCGCGGGCGATGCACAGCCGCTGCTGCTGCCCGCCCGAAAGGCCCATGGCGCTTTTTTTAAGGCGGTCCTTCGTTTCATCCCAGATGGCGGCGCGCCGCAGGGACTGCTCGACAAGCTCGTCCAGCAGGGCGCGGTTTTTGATGCCGTGGGTGCGGGGGCCGTAGGCCACGTTGTCGTAGATGCTCATGGGAAAGGGGTTGGGCTTTTGGAACACCATGCCCACCCGTTTGCGCAGGTCGTTCACGTCCACACCGCCGGTGATGTTTTCGCCGTCCAGCTGGATGGTGCCGGTGATTAGGCAGCCCTCGACGAGGTCGTTCATGCGGTTGAGGCATTTGAGCAGGGTGGATTTGCCGCAGCCGGAGGGGCCGATGAACGCCGTGATGCTTTTGTCGGCAATGGCCATGTTGATGTTTTTAAGCGCCTGGAACGTGCCGTAGAAGAGGTCCAGGTTTTCTATGGTGATTTTATCCATCGGCGGCACCTGTGCCTTTGCTGATTTTTTTGGCGATGAAGCCCGAGAAGGTGTTGATGACGAAAACCAGCACCAGCAGCACCACGGCCGTGGCGTAGGCTTTGTCGGTGTGCAGGCCCTCGCTGGACAGGGCATACATGTGCACGCTGAGGGTGCGGCCCGAGCCCATGGGCGACGACGGGATGCCCGCCACGGCGCCCGAGGTGTAGATGAGGGCGGCGGTTTCGCCCACGATGCGGCCGATGGCCAGGATGACGCCCGACAGGATGCCCGGCACGGCGGCCGGCAGCACGATGCGGAAAATGGTGCGCAGCTTGCCCGCCCCCAGGCCAAAGCTGCCCTCGCGGTAGTTGTCGGGCACGCTTTTCAGGGCTTCCTCGGTGGTGCGCATCACCAGCGGCAATATCATGATGGACAGGGTGGCGGCGCCGGCCAGCAGCGAAAAGCCCCAGCCAAAGGCCGTGACAAAAAGCAGCATGCCAAACAGGCCGTAGATGATGGACGGGATGCCGGACAGGGTCTCGGCCGCCTGGCGCACCACGGCCACCAGCTTGCTGCCGCGCTTGGCGTACTCCACCATATAGATGGCCGAAAATACCCCCAGCGGCACGGCCACTACCAGCGCCATGAGCGTGATGGTGATGGTGTTGACCAGCGCGGGGAAGAGGGAGGCGTTGTCGGAGGTGTATTCAAAGGCGAAAAGGTCGGGCGAGAGGTAGGGCACGCCTTTTACCAGGATATACCCCACCAGGGCGATGAAGGCGCCCACGGTGCACAGCGCGGCCAGGCGCACCAGCAGGTACAGCACCAGCGACGCCGGGCGGCGGGCCAGGCTTTTAAGCTTGTTCATGCGGCCTCCTTTTTGCGCAGCAGCCGGGTGGCCAGGTTTACCAGCAGGATGAAAACGAACAGCACCACGCCGGTGGCGATGAGGGCCTCGCGGTGCAAATCGGCCGCGTAGCCCATTTCCAGCACGATGTTGGCCGTGAGGGTGCGGGCGCCCTGTAAAAGCCCCGTAAGCATGCGCGGCTGGTTGCCCAGCACCATGATGACGGCCATGGCCTCGCCAATGGCGCGGCCGATGCCCAGCGCAACCGCCGCCAGCACGCCGCTGCGGGCGGCGGGCAGGCGCACAAAGAAGGCGCTTTGCTCGCCGGTGGCGCCCAGGGCCAGCGCGCCCTCGTGGTAGGCCGAGGGCACGGCACGCAGGGCGCTTTCGCTTACGGTGACAACGGTGGGCAAGATCATGATGCCCAGCAGGATGGACGCCGTGAGGATGGACAGCCCGTTGCTTTGGTTATTGGTGAGGGTGCGCACCATGGGCACCAGCACCACCAGGCCGAAAAAGCCGTAGACAACGCTGGGGATGCCGGCCAGCAGCTCCACCATGGGGCGCAGAAAGCGGTGCAGGCGCCCTGGGCAGAAGCAGGCCAGGTAGATGGCGGTGAGCAGCCCGATGGGCACCCCCACCACCAGCGCCCCGGCCGTAACGCACAAGCTGCCCACAATCATGGGCAGGATGCCGTAAACATCATTGGCGGGGCGCCATTCGGTGCCGAACAAAAAGTCGAACAGGCCGATTTGGGCCATGGCGGGCACCCCGCCGGCGAACAGGAACACGCAGATGAGGGCGATGGCCAGCACCGAGGCGCAGGCGGCTATGAGGAAAACGCCCTGCATCAGGCGTTCCTTTTTTTTGCCCTTTATTTTCTTGCCTTTTATCATGGGGTTACTCCGCTATGTTGGTTGATAAACAGGGGGCGGCGGATGCGGCGTGTAAGGCCGCATCCGCCGGGCGGGGATTGTTGTTAAGCGAGGTCGGCCCAAGTGGCCACATCACCGATGTAGATGTTTTTCACCTGTTCGCTGGTGAGGCCGGTGGTGGGGTTGTCGTTATTGACGATGACGGCGATGCCGTCCATGGCGATGACGGTGGGGGTGAGCCCGGCTTCCAGCTCGCTGTCCTTCAGCTCGCGGCTGGCCATGCCGATGTCGCAGATGCCGTCGGTGGTGGCGCTCATGCCGGTGGAGGAGTCGCTTTGCTGGATTTCAATCTCGGCGCCGGGGTTGAGCGCGACGTAGGCCTCCTTCAGTTTTTCCATGACCGGGGTGACCGAGGAGGAGCCGGCCACCACGACTTTTTCGGTGGCGCCGACGCCGGCGTAGCCGGCGGTGTCATCCAGCGGGATGTAGCCGCTGGCGGCCACCACGGCCTGGCCCTCGGTGGAGAGGATGTAGCCGATAAAGTCTTGCGCGGAGGCGCTGAGGCCTGCCTTGGTGGCGATGTTGAAGGGGCGGGCCACGGTGTAGCTGCCGTCCTTGATGGTGGCGACGGTGGGGGCCACGCCGTCGATTTCCAGGGCCTTGACGGTGTCGTTCAGCGAGCCCAGGGAGATGTAGCCGATGGCGTAGGGGTCGCCGGCCACGGTGGTCATCACCACCGAGGTGCTGTTCACGGTGGGGGCGTCGGGGGTGGTGCGGTCGATTTTGGTGCCGTCTTCCTGCTTTTCCTCAATGCCCAGCAGCTCCACAAAAGCGCCGCGGGTGCCGCTGCCGTCCTCGCGGGTGACGATGGTGAGGGGGACGGTGGTGTCGAAATTGGTGTTGTTAGCGCTGGGGGCGCTGGCGGCCGGGATGGAGGCCGGCTGGCTTGGCTGCTGTGCGCTGGAACTGGACGAGGGGGTGCTGCCGCAGCCGGCAAGCAGGGCGGCCGCAAGGCCGGTGACCAAAAGACCTGAGATGAGTTTTTTCATGGGTTTCTCCTTGATTTTTGTTGGCTGTACCCCCAGCATACCCGGCGTATGTAAAGTTGGTAAGAGGTGTTGTGTTAAATCGGGGTAAAAAAAGGGTGGCAGGCAAGGCAGGCGTGGGCGTCTTCACCGGGAAAGGGCCGAAAACCATGGGGTGGTTTTCGGCCCTGCTTGTTTGCGGGCAGGGGCGCCGGGATGTTGAGGGAAAGCCTTGGTTGATACAGTTGTATGCAGGCCTGCCGGGAATATGGGGATAATGGATACATGGGAGGCCAATAACTGACGAAGGAGGCGAAAGAACGATGGCGACGGCAGCAGATGTGCAGGCGGTACGCGCCAGGATCGCGGCGCTTCAGGCAACGCTGGATACCCTCAACGCTGAAATAGCGGCGTTGAGCCAGAAGACGATTACGTTTAACGCGGAAGGCGACAGCGCGAAGGAAGCGACCGGGAAAGCCAAGGCATATAAAACAGCGATTGAGGCCAAGATTGAGAATTTGAGTGGAAAAGTGGACAGCTACAAAACGCAATTCAGAGAGTGGGTGGAGGAAATGGCGGCGTCGGTGCTGAGTTTGGCGAAGGCATATGCGGACAACGCAGTGGATGCCTTTGACCGAGAGAAGTTTGACCCGTTGAAGCAAAGGGTGGATACGATAAATACAGACGTTGGTACGCTTAAGGCCGACGTGCAGGCGCTGGATACACGGGTTACCGATGAGGTTTTTGTGTTGAATGAGCGCATTACCGGCGAGGTGGACACGCTGAACGGCCGCGTGACGGCCGAAGTGAAGACCCTGGATGGGCGTATTACCAGCGAAGTGGGTGCGCTGAACGGCCGCATTACCACCGAGGTGAACACACTGAACAAGCGCATTGACCGCGAGGCGGATATTTTGGACAGGAAGATTACCTTTGAGACGGGCCGCATTACCAAACGCCTGAACACGACGCGCGACCCGCTGCGGGGCGATGGCCGGGCCTACGAGGGCGCGCTTGTAAGCCTGCTGGGCCTGCACCGCGAAAACGCGCTGACGGCCGCGCAGTATGACGCGCTGGGCCTGCCCGCTGGGGTGTATGACCTGTATGAGCCAAAGGCGCTGGAACACGACATGAACGGTGCACAGATGCTGGACGCCTGGACGGGCGAATTTGCGATGCTGACGGCGGCGGCGTACGACGCGCTGGGGTTGACGGCCGAAGCGTATGACGGCTATGGGCTGAAGAGCGCGCAGTATGATTTGCTGGGCGCGGGGATGTTGGGGTGAGGAGGGAAACAGGTGATTTTCGAAAGAACAAATAGTGTTGTTCGAACTTATAGCAGTACCCACAATGGAATCGAAATCACGAGCATGGAAAGCGGAGCGGTGTATTTCATCATTGGGAAAACGAGGGAATACAGAACGGGGACCATAATACAAGTCAGCATTTTGTCCGGAGGGATGTATAAAGTAGTTGTTCGCCTCAACGCAGATGCTAGAGGGACAGTAAAATATGTCTATAGCAATTTCACCTCTCTTTCAACCGGCATTTCCTTGGGGACAACAATTTGGCCAGGAACTTTTGGTCTTGCCCCCGCGTGTTGTACCAGACGCAAAGTTAGTAAAGATATGTTAAACTAACTTTGGAGGGAAGCAGAAAATGGCAAGGAAGAGATACACAATTGAACAGATTATCGTAAAATTGC
>JAAYCI010000100.1 GCA_012729855.1 Oscillospiraceae bacterium | reverse complement strand
TTTTTGCGCGTCTTGGCCTGAGCCAATTCGTCGGTTAGCCCCGACAGGCTTAGCTGTTTATTCATGCTCCTATTTTACCATATCGTAGAGTTTACCGCATCCTTTTTCTGTGCGGTGTTGCCCTAATTATTATACCTTATCTGCGCCCGAATATCAAATGCTGCCGCCCGCCCCGAACACAACGCTTTTTCGCCGGGTTTTTCGGGAATTTCGCTGCCGTTTTCACTATGATTATGGTATACTGGTTCAAGCAAAAACGAGCGACGCGATAAACGCAACGGGAGAGCACCATGGAACTGGAACAGGCCCAACACCGCGTGGCCGAGCTGCGCCGCGAGATAGAGCGCAACAGCCGGCTGTACTACGATGAGGACAACCCCGCACTGTCCGACTACGATTACGACGCGCTGATGCAGCAGCTTAAAGCCCTGGAGGCCGAGTTTCCGCAGCTGGCAGACGCGTCATCGCCCACCCAGCGGGTGCTGGGCACGCCCTCGGGGCGGTTTGCCAAGGTGGCACACACCGTGAAGATGGAAAGCCTGCAGGACGCTTTTTCCACCGAGGAGATACGCGATTTTGACCGCCGGGTGAAGGAGGACTTCCCCGACGCCAGCTATGTGGTAGAGGCCAAGATCGACGGGCTGTCGGTGAGCCTGGAGTACCAGAACGGGCAGTTTGTGCGCGGCTCCACCCGGGGCGACGGCCTGGTGGGCGAGGATGTGACCGCCAACCTGCGCACCATAGCCGCCCTGCCCAAAACACTGCAAAGCGGCCCGGCCTTTTTGGAGGTGCGGGGCGAGGTATACATGCCCAAGGAAGCCTTTTACGCGCTGGTGCAGCAGCAGGAGCAGGAGGGCAAGGCCCTGCCCAAAAACCCCCGCAACGCCGCCGCCGGCAGCCTGCGCCAGAAGGACGCGGCTATTACCGCCACGCGGGGGCTGTCGCTGTTTGTTTTCAACGTGCAGCGCATTGAGGGCCACACCCTGGCCGGCCACAAGGAAAGCCTGGATTACCTGAAAGCGCTGGGTTTCCCGGTAAGCCCCCGCTACAGCCTGTACCCGGATATAGACGGCGTTTTGAATGAAATAACCGAGATTGGCAAGCTGCGGGGCAGCTTTTCGTTCGACATTGACGGCGCGGTGGTGAAGGTAGACAGCCTGCGCATGCGCAGCGCCCTGGGCAGCACCAGCAAATTCCCCCGCTGGGCCATCGCATTCAAGTACCCGCCCGAGGAAAAGGACAGCACCCTGCTGGACATAGAGGTGTCGGTGGGGCGCACCGGCGTGCTGACGCCGACGGCGGTGTTCGAGCCCATCCTGCTGGCCGGCAGCACGGTATCCCGCGCCGGCCTGCACAACGAGGACATCATCCGCCAGCTGGACATCCGCCTGGGGGACACCATAAGGGTGCGCAAGGCCGGGGATATCATTCCCGAGGTGGTGGCGGTGGAAAAGCACGCCGAACACTCTGTGCCCTATGAGATGCCCCATGCATGCCCCTCCTGCGGCGAGCCGGTGGTGCGCCTGCCCGACGAATCGGCCCTGCGCTGCCAAAACCCCGAATGCCCGGCCCAGGCGCTGCGCAATCTCATCCACTTTGCCAGCCGTGGCGCGATGGACATTGACGGCATGGGCGAGGCTGTGTGCGCCCAACTGATAGACCGGGGGCTGGTGCACAACGCCGCCGATATTTACACACTGACAAAAGAGCAGCTGCTGACGCTGGACAAGTTCAAGGAAAAAGCCGCCAACAACCTGCTGAACGGCATTGAGGTTTCGAAGCAAAATAACCTGGACAAGCTTATTTTTGCACTGGGCATCCGGAACATTGGCGAGAGTGCCGCGCAGCTTTTGGCTGAGCGCTTTGGCGATATGGACGCCCTGGCCGCCGCCGATGAAGAGGCCCTGGTGGCCATAGACGGCTTTGGCAAGGTGATGGCGGCCAGCCTGCTGGATTTTTTTGCCAAGGACGGCACAGCCGACCTGCTTGCCCGCCTGCGTGCCGCCGGTGTGAACATGCGCTACACCGGCGAAGTGAAGGGCACAGCCCTGGCCGGGCTGACCTTTGTGGTGACCGGCACACTGCCAAGCTACACGCGCGACGAGGCAGAAGCGCTGATTACCAAAAACGGCGGCAAGGCCACGGGCTCGGTGAGCAAGAAGACCAGCTACGTGCTGGCGGGTGAAGCCGCCGGCTCCAAGCTGACCAAAGCGCAGGAACTGGGCGTACCGGTTCTCAATGAAGCCGCTTTCCGCGCAATGTTGGGCGAGTGAGGTAAAATAAGCGTATGCAGGCATATATTCAACACCTGGCGCGTTTGGCAAAGCTTTCGGTTCCAAACGACAAGCTAAATACCTTTACGGAAAAAATGTGCGCATTTATGAAATTGGCGGAAACCCTACCCCCCTTGGAAATGGATGAACGCTTGCCGGCGGAGCGTATGCTGCTGCGGCCAGACACCGTACAACCGTCTTTGCCGCGGGAAAGTGTTTTGCATAACGCACCAAAGGTGCAGGATGAATACATTGCCGCACCCGGAACCCTGCAGGATTAAGCGGCGTCATACGGCGGGCGGGATCAGGCTTAGCCGTACCCTGCACCCTGTGGCGCAAAATTCCACCCCAAAGTGCGGGGCATGACTGCCTCGCTCAGCAAACGAAACTTGTTTTTGCATTGCCCGCGCTTCGCTGCTAATAAACGCACCCCGTCACCCACCGCAAGGGAGCCCTGAATGGAACTGTGGAAAATGAGCGCGACCGAACTGGCGGCTTTGCTGGACACCCGGCAGGTGACGGCCACAGAGGTTTGCGCCTCTTTTTTTGCGCGCATTGACGAAACAGAACCCAAACTGGATGCCTTTCTGCACAAAACCCGAGAGGCTGCACACCGGCGTGCGGCAGAAGCAGACCGCCGCCTGGCTGCCGGTGAGGCCCGCCGCCCATTGGAGGGCCTTCCCATTGGGCTGAAGGATAACATCTGCACGCGGGATATCCCCACCACCTGTGCCTCGCGCATACTGGAGGGCTTTCTGCCGCCCTACAGCGCCACCGTGGCGGAGAAGCTGGACGCCGCTGGGGCCATTCTGCTGGGCAAGCTGAACATGGACGAGTTCGCCATGGGCTCCTCCTGCGAGAATTCTTACTTCAAAGCGACGAAAAACCCATGGGACCTAAAACGGGTGCCGGGTGGTTCCTCCGGCGGGGCAGCGGCGGCAGTGGCCGCCGGGCAACTGCCCTGGGCGCTGGGGTCGGACACCGGGGGCTCGGTGCGGGGGCCGGCGGCGTTTTGCGGGGTGCTGGGGCTGCGGCCCAGCTATGGGGCGGTTTCCCGCTGCGGGCTGGTGGCCTTTGCTTCGTCGCTGGACCAAATTGGCCCCATGGCCCGCACGGTGGACGACCTGGCCCTGCTGTTTTCTGTCATCTGCGGCGCGGATAAGGCACGCGACGCCACCAGCTGCGCCCTGCCGCCGGAATCAGCATTCGACCCTGCCGCTGAACCCTCTGTAAAAGGCATGCGCCTGGGCCTGCTGAAAGAATACTTCACTGCGGCAGTAGATGCTTCTGTGCGCGGGGCCGTTGAAAAGGCTGCCCGCCATCTGGAGCAGCAGGCCGGGGCGGTTGTCATCGAGACCAGCCTGCCCTCCACCGAACACGCGCTGGCCGCCTATTACATCATCTCGTCGGCCGAGGCGTCTTCAAACCTGGCACGGTATGACGGCATTCAATACGGCATGGCGGCGCCATCGGGCAGCACCGACCCCATAACCGCCGCCCGCAGCACCGGCTTTGGCAGTGAGGCAAAACGGCGTATCTTGCTTGGCACCCAGGTGCTGTCCAGCGGGTATTACGAAACCACATACAAGCGTGCCAAGCTTTTGCAGCGGCAAATTGCGGCGGAGTACAAGTCTGTCTTTGAGCAATGCGACCTGCTGCTGACGCCGGCCATGCCGTCAACAGCTTTCCGGCTGGGCGAAAAGCTGGCCGACCCCATGTGGATGCTTCAGAGCGATATCTGCACCACGCCCGCCAGCCTGGCCGGTCTGCCGGCGCTCAGCATTCCGTGCGGCTTCAGCGCGCAGGGGCTGCCCATTGGCATGCAGGCCGTCGGGCCGCGCTTTTCCGAGGGCAAATTATTCATGCTGGCCAAGGCCTATGAAGCACTTATCGGCGGCTTTCCCATGCAGGAGGGCCCGCTATGAGCGATGGGTATGAGACCGTTATCGGGCTGGAGATACACGCCGAGCTTTCCACCGAAAGCAAAATATTCTGCGGGTGCCAAAACGCTTTTGGTGCGGCGCCCAACACCCTGTGCTGCCCGGTGTGCACCGGCCTGCCCGGCGCGCTGCCGGTGCTGAACGCGCAGGTGGTGGAATACGCCGTCAAGATGGGCCTGGCGCTGGGGTGCCATATCAACACCCTGTCCTGGATGGATCGCAAACACTACTTTTACCCCGACCTGCCCAAGGCCTATCAAATTAGCCAAAACGACCGGCCGCTGTGTGAAACGGGACAACTGCAGTACCTGGTGGGTGGGCAGCCGCGCCACCTGGGTATCACCCGCATCCACATAGAGGAGGACGCCGGCAAGCTGCTGCACGATGCAGCCACCGACACAACGCTGATTGATTACAACCGCTGCGGCGTGCCGCTGATTGAAATTGTAACCGAGCCGGATCTGCGCAGCGCAGACGAAGCCAAGGCGGCCATGGAAGAAATCACCCGCATCCTGCTCGCTCTGGGCATCTCCGATGCGCGCATGCAGGAGGGCAGCATCCGCGCCGACGTCAATGTCTCGGTGCGGCCCAAAGGGCAGGCGGCCTACGGTGTGCGCAACGAGCTGAAAAATATCAACAGCTTTGGGGCGGTGCACCGGGCCATTGTGCATGAAGCGGCCCGCCAGCGCCAGATACTGGCCAAGGGCGGGGTAATCGGGCAGGAAACCCGCCGCTGGAACGACCTGGAAAAGACCAGCGTTGTGCTGCGAACGAAGGAAGAAACACACGATTACCGCTTTTTTCCGGAACCGGACCTGCCGCCGTTTGAAGTGCCCGAGAAGACGATAATGGCACTGAGCGCCCAGATACCTGAACTGCCCGCAACCAAAACCCTGCGCTACCAACAGGCTTATGCCCTGCCACCAGACGACGCCCTGCTGTTGGCCGGCAGAAAGCCATTCGCCGATTTCTTCGAGGCCGCTGTGGCACTGCGAAAAGCCGCCCCCAGGCAGCTTGCCAACTGGCTGCTGGGCGATGTTTCCAAACTGCTGAATGAGCACCGGGCCGAACTGGGCGATACCCGTTTGACACCCGATAAGCTGGTGACATTGGTAGAGGCCATAGACGCCGGCACCATCTCCGGCACCGCCGGCAAGCAGGTGTTGGAACATATCATCAGCAAAGATACTTCAGTGGAAACCGCCATAGAAATGCTGGGGCTGAAGCAGGTTAGTGATGCTGAAACGCTGAACACCCTTGTTAATAGCGTCATCCGCGAGAACCCGGCCGCCGTGGCCGACTGGCGCGCCGGCAAAAAACAGGCGCAGGGCTTTTTGCTGGGGCGGTGCATCAAGGCCAGCGGCGGCCGCGCCAACCCGCAGGTAACAGCCAGCCTGCTGCGTCAGGTGCTTGATGATATCTGTGAATAGGGCATAGCCCCAAAGTGGCAAGTATTGTTATCCAGCACAGTTGGTGGTATAATATTACTTTAGTACAAACACACATTGTTGCGGCAGCAGCCGGCAAAGGAGATGAACCCATGGATGAATTCAACAGCCACGCATATGGCGGAAGCCTTCAGATATCCAGCGAAGTGATTGAAAAAATTGCCCGTCAGGCCGCCCTGGAGGTAGACGGCGTGGCCAACGTGACACCCATCATTCCGGGCGCGCGCACGTTGCTTGCAAAGCTGCCTTACGCCAAGCCCATCCACGTGGAGATTAAAAACGAGGCGGCCGACATCATGGTATCCATCGTGGTGAAGTACGGCGCCAAAATTCCCGAACTGAGCGGCCGGGTGCAGCAAAACGTGAAGGACGCCGTGCAGAGCATGACCAACATCATGGTGGGCCGGGTAGACCTGGTGGTAAACGGCGTAGACACCGGCGCCTCAGAATAACGTAACATCATCAAAGTGGCCCTTCGCGGTAGTGAAGGGCCTGTTTTTAAGAGGAAGACATGAAAAGACGTAAAGCACGGGAAAACGCATTTATTGCCATGTTTGCGGCCTCCTTTGGCGGCGATGCCCTGGAGGCGATGCAGGCCATTCGCGAGGAAACCCAGACCATGGGCGCCGATGACTTTGGCGAGGTGCTGCTGCAACTTTACCAGAACCACGCCGAAGCGATAGACAATGCAATACAGGCCAACCTGAAAGGCTGGAAGGTGAACCGGCTGCACAAGGTGAACCTGGCGCTGCTTCGCCTGTCGGTGGCCGAAATGCTGTACGGCGGCGAGGACATTGACAGCGTGGTGATAAACGAAGCGGTGGAGCTGGCCAAAAAATATGGCGACGAGAGCGACTACCAGTTTGTGAACGGCCTGCTGGGCAGTATTTCCCGCGCCAAAACGGCGGCGAAAGACACCGTTGGAACGTCAAACGCAGCTACAATAGCGCTTGAAAATACGCAAAGCTGCGATGGTAATGCCACCGAGGATGCCAAAGCCTGATGGCGGGGCATCTGGCTTTGGGTATTGACACCAGCAATTATGCCACCTCTATGGCGCTGCTGGATATTGCCGCCAATACACTGCTGTGGGCTGAAAAACGCTTTTTACCGGTGAAGCCGGGGGAACTGGGCCTGCGCCAAAACGATACCCTCTTCCACCACACGGTGGCGCTGCCCCAGCTTTTGCAGGCGTTGGCAGCGCGGCAGGATTTATCGGGTGTGGCCATTGTTGGTGTATCGGAGCGGCCCCGCCCGGTGAACGGTTCTTACATGCCCTGTTTTCTGGCCGGTGTCAGCTTTGGCAGTGCTTTTGCCGCGGCTGCCGGCGTTTCGCTGGTGAAAACCAGCCACCAGGAGGGGCATTTAGCGGCGGCACTGGCAGAGCTGGATCGCCCGCAATTTATGGGCCGGCCATACCTGTTCATGCATGTGTCCGGCGGCACCACCGAATGGTGGCTGGCACAGGGCGCGGCGCCTTTGCAGCGGCTGGGCGGCAGCCTGGACTTAAACGCAGGCCAACTGCTGGACCGCCTGGGCGTGGAACTGGGCCATGCTTTCCCGGCCGGCGCGGCTGTAACAGACCTGGCGCTGGGCTGCACAGAGGACGTGCCGCCCAAAACCAGCGTGAAGGGGCTGGACTGCAACCTCTCCGGCCTGCAAAACCAATATGGGAAAATGTTGCAGAGCGGCCGTGATGCTGGCGCCGTGGCCAAGTTTTGCCTTTTATCTCTTGCGCACAGTTTTCTGGCCGTCATTGCAGTGGTGCGCCGGCAGTACCCCGGCATCCCGGTGGTATGCGCCGGCGGGGTAATGTGCAGCACCGTCATCCGTGATATCATGTGCGCAGAGGAAACCGACCTATATTTTGTATCGCCACAATATTCCAGCGACAACGCCATTGGCGTGGCCTGGCTGGCAGGGGAGGCGCTCCATGGCTGATGTGGTCACCGTTTCGGCCCTGAACAAATATGTGCGCTCCCTTTTGGAGAGTGACGCCGTGCTCGTCGACCTTGCCATTAGTGGCGAGATTAGCAATTTTGTGCGCCACCACAAAACCGGGCATTGTTATTTCAGCATTAAAGATGCCAAAGCCAGTGTGAAGGCGGTGATGTTCCGTTCGGCTGCCGACAGCCTGGCCTTTCGCCCCGAGAACGGCATGCGGGTGGTGGTGCGCGGGCGCATCACGCTGTATGAGCGGGACGGCAGCTTCCAAATCAACGTGGAGTACCTGTTCCCCGACGGCGTGGGCGCGGCGCAGATGGCTTTTGACCAGCTGAAAGCAAAGCTTGAGCAAGAGGGCCTGTTTGCGCCCGAGGCAAAAAAGCCGCTGCCGCATTTCCCCAAATGCATCGGGCTGGTCACCTCCAAAACCGGCGCCGTGCTGCAGGATATCCTGAACGTAGCCAAACGGCGCTGCCCGGCGGCCCAGTTCCGGCTGGCATCGGTGACCGTGCAGGGCGAGGAGGCCGCGCCGCAGATTGCCAAGGCGATTCGCCGGCTGGATGCCCTGCCAGAAGTGGATGTGATTATTGTGGCGCGAGGCGGCGGCAGCGCCGAAGATTTGTGGGTTTTCAACGCCGAGGTGGTGGCCCGGGCGGCATTTGCCAGCCAAACACCGCTGGTTTCGGCCATCGGGCACGAGACCGACTACACCATTCTGGACTTTGTGGCCGACCTGCGGGCACCCACACCCTCGGCCGCCGCGGAGATTGCCCTGCCAGACCTTGCGCGCGAGTTTACCAATGCGCTGCATGTTTACACGAATATCTTCCACAATATACAGTTTCGGCTGGAATCGTGCTATAATGTATTACAGAGCGCGGCACGCAACCCAGCCTTGTCCGCCATGCCAACCCGTGTGGCGCAGGCACGCCAGCGCCTGGCGGCCCTTTGGCAGGGCATCCAAAACGCCGAAACCGCCCGTGCCGACACCGCTCAAAAGCGCCTGGAAAGCGCCGCCCTGCGGGCCTCGCACCTGAGCCCGTATACCATTTTGGCGCGGGGTTACAGCGTGGCACAAACCGAAGCCGGCGTGCTGCGCAGCGTGCAGGATGCCCGGCCGGGCATGCATTTTGGCCTTACACTGGCCGACGGTACGCTGGATTGCACGGTAGACCGGGTAAATACTGGGCAGGGGGCAGGCAATGGGCAATAAAATGGCAACCTTTGAGCAATCTGTGGCCAAGCTGGAAGCGATTTTGGACAAGCTGGCCGACAACAATACCACACTGGACGAGAGCATCAAGCTGTACGCCGAAGCGGCCGAGCTGATTGCGGCCGGCCACGACATCCTTAAAAAGTCGGAAGTGCAGATCCACGAGATCGACGAAAAAATTGAAGCCATGAGGAATGACGCATGACCTACGATGAGCAACACGCTGTCTACCTGGCGCGGTGCGACAGGGCGCTCAGCATGGCGGTTCAGCGGTATTTTTCGCCAACCTCCAAGGTGTCGGAGGCAGCCGAGTACACGCTGATGAACGGCGGCAAACGGGTGCGCGGGGTGCTAACGCTGGCCGCCTGCGACCTGCTGGCCGGCGATATCCGTATGGCCGAGGTATTTGCCGCCGCCATTGAGATGATACACGCCTTTTCACTGATACACGACGATTTGCCCTGCATGGACGACGACGACATGCGGCGCGGCAAGCCGGCGGCCCATATTGTGTATGGCGAGGCCACGGCCCTGCTGGCTGGTGACCTGCTGGCCATTGAGGCCTTTGAGGCCATTGCCGCCGCCCCCTACGACGCCAAAGCCCAGCTGCGCGCCACGGCCATCCTGGCCAAAGCGTCGGGTGCCGGCGGCATGATTTTCGGCCAGGAACTGGACTTGAAGTACGAAACCCAGCGCGCGGACGAAGCCACCCTGCATGAAATCCACACCAACAAAACCGGCGCGCTCATCAAGGCCTCCATCCAGTTGGGCATGGCTGCCGCCCTCACCGCGGAAGATCAGGCGCCGGCCTTGCTTACCTACGCCGAAAACATCGGCTTGGTGTTCCAAATTATCGACGATATACTGGATGTGACCGCCACACCCGAACAGCTGGGCAAGCCCACCGGCAGTGACGCCAGGAAGCAAAAATCCACCTTTGTTACCCTTTACGGGTTTGAGCGCTCCCAAAAAGAAGCCGCCCGCCTCACCGTGGAAGCCGTTACCGCATTGCGCCAAGCATATGGCGATACATCAGAATTTCTGTGCCAATACGCCGAACAGCTGGGCGCCCGTATCCACTAGAGATAACGCACGCACTTGGTACTGCACGGTACCATTCAATTTCGACCGACGGATGATAACCGATGACTATGATTCAAAACCTGTTCTTCAACAACTATCTGCTGCTGCTGCCCGTTGTATCCTGGGCGGCGGCACAGCTGTGTAAAACCATTATCCATTTTATTACCAGCGGCAAGTTTGTGGCCGAGCGTTTGGTTGGCTCGGGTGGCATGCCCAGTTCCCACGCCTCGCTGGTATGCGCGCTTTTCATTGGCTGTGCCAGAAAATTTGGCTTGTCATCACCATATTTTGCCATAGCTTTTGTGCTGGCCGCCATTGTTATGTATGATGCCATGGGCGTGCGCCTGGAAACAGGCAAGCAGGCCAAACTGCTGAACCGCATGATGGACCGCCAAAAAGAGGACGAACCGGATGATGTACTGGAAGTGGAACGGCTGAAGGAAATGGTGGGGCACACACCGTTGCAGGTACTGGCCGGGGCCATGCTGGGCATCTTGATCGCCGTGCTTATTCCGGTTTTTTAAGGGGAAAATATTATGGCATACGGGCTGTTGAACCAAATAGCGTCTCCGGACGATTTGCGCAAGCTTGACTACCGCGAGCTTGAGCAGCTTTGTGTCGAGATACGGGAATTTCTGATTGAGAAGGTTTCCAAAACCGGTGGGCACCTGTCTTCAAACCTTGGGGTCATCGAACTTACCGTTACGCTGCACCGTAGCTTTCGCTCGCCGCAGGATATGATTCTGTTTGACGTTGGGCACCAGAGCTACACCCACAAGCTGCTTACTGGCCGGCAGGCAGGGTTTGACCAACTGCGCAGCGCAGGCGGCATAGCCGGTTTCCCCACACCCAAGGAGAGCGCGCACGATATCATCCACTCGGGGCACGGCAGCGCGGCGCTGTCGGCAGCCATTGGCCTGGCCCAGGCCAAAAAGCTGAAGAATGAACCCGGCTACGTGATTGTGGTGGTGGGGGATGGTGCCATCACCGGCGGCATGACCTACGAGGGCATCAACAACATCGATGGACTGAACAACCTGCTCATCGTTCTGAATGACAACACGATGTCGATTTCCAAGAATGTGGGCGCCCTGGCCCAGTACCTGACACGTTTGCGTACCAGCCCGCAGTATTACAAGGCCAAGCGCGACGTGAAAGCCATGCTGGACAACGCGCCGGTTATTGGCGGGGGCGTCGTGCGGGGCATACAGTCGATGAAGTCGGCCCTGCGCAAGGGGCTGTACCACTCCACCTTCTTCGAGGAGCTGGGCCTGCGGTACATTGGCCCGGTAGACGGGCACGACATTCCCACGCTATACGGTATCTTCCGCGCGGTGCGGCAGATAGACGGCCCGGTGCTGCTGCACATTGAAACGGTGAAAGGCAAGGGCTATGTGCCGGCCGAGCGCAACCCCGGCGCCTATCACGGCTTGTCGGCCGCCAACCCCGCCAGCTTGCCCGATAAGCTGGACAAGCCCGCTGCCAAGGTGCTGCGCGCTGCCAAAAAGATGCAGGACCCGGACGTTCCGCCCAGCGACTCCTTTTCCAATACCTTCGGCCGGCATCTGGCGCGGCTTGGCGCCCAGGACGAGCGCCTCTGCGCCATTACCGCCGCCATGAAGTATGGCACAGGCCTTCAATTCTTCAAAAAAGCCCACCGCGAACGTTTTTTTGACGTGGGCATGGCGGAAGCGCATGCCGTCACCTTTGCGGGCGGCCTTGCGGCCGGCGGCCTGCACCCGGTGGTGGCGCTCTATTCCACTTTTTTGCAGCGCGCCTACGACCAATTTATCCATGACATCATGCTGGGCGAACGGCCGGTGCTGCTTGCCGTAGACCGCGCCGGCCTGGTGGAGGGCGACGGCGAGACCCATCAAGGCATCTACGATGTGGCACTGCTCAGCCAACAGCCGGCGCTGCCGGTGGTGTCGCCCGGCAACTACCAGGAGCTGACCCACTGGCTGGATACCCTGCTGAAAGACCAGCGGGGCCCCGCCGTCATCCGCTACGCGCGCGGCAGCGAGCCGGCCGCACTGGCCGATAAGGCCTGCACCGGAAAGCCTTTTGACCACCTGCTGGCCGCACCGGGCGCAAAAGCGGCCATTGTCAGCTACGGCACCGAGACCGCCTGTGCACTGGCCGCTGCTGAAATGCTGGCCGGGCAGGGCAGGCCCACCGATGTCTTCCAGATGGTGGTGATCAACCCGCTGCCAGAAGGGCTGCCCGCCGCGCTGCTGGGCTACGACGCCATCCTGTTTGCCGAGGAGGGCATTGCCAAAGGCGGTATTGGCGAGCACCTCGCGGCGGCATTGATGGACATTGGCTACAAGGGCGACTATAAACTGGTCGCTGTTCGGGATATCCATATCGACCACGCCACGCTGCCCGAGCTGCGCGCACAGGCCGGCCTGGACGCCCAAAGCCTGGCCGCCACACTGGCCAGCATGCTGCCCGCTCCCCGGGCACGTGCGGCGGGGGATGCTTCATGAGGCTGGACCAGTACCTGTTTCAGCAGGGCCACGTGCCCAGCCGGGAGCGCGCCCGCGCGCTGGTGATGTCCGGCATTGTGTACCTGAACGGCCAGCGTGCCGAAAAGCCCGGCCAGAATGTACCGGACGGCGCGCAGGTGGAGGTGCGTGGCAGCGACATTCCCTACGTAAGCCGCGGCGGGCTGAAGCTGGAAAAAGCGCTGCAAGTGTTTGACCTGACACCACAGGGCCTCACCTGTATGGATGTGGGGGCCTCTACCGGCGGCTTTACCGACTGCCTGCTGCAAAACGGCGCCGCGCGGGTATATGCGGTGGATGTGGGCTATGGCCAGCTGGCCTGGCGCTTGCGCAGTGACCCGCGGGTGGTGGTGATGGAGCGATGCAACATCCGCAAAATCGAAACGCTTCCCGAAACCATTGTGTTTTTCACAATTGATGTGTCGTTTATATCCTTAAAGCTTGTTTTACCAGTTCTCTATCTCTTGACCGCTCCTGGCTGTAATGGCATTTGCCTTGTCAAGCCACAATTTGAGGCAGGAAAGGATAAAGTTGGCAAAAACGGCGTGGTGCGTGATCCTGCCACACATCTGGAAGTGCTCAACAATACAGCGTCTTATGCAAACAGTTCCGGATATTCTGTTTTAAATATTGACTATTCTCCTATAAAGGGCCCCAAAGGCAATATTGAGTTCCTGATGCATCTGCAAAAAGCCGATGCGCCTACACGCCCGGATGAAGACAACATGCGCCATGTTTGCGAAGCAGCGGCCAAACAGCTTGAAGGAGACGCCCCATGACAGTCTACCTGCTCCCCAACACCCAAAAGCCCGAGGCCATGCAGATGGCCGGCAAGGTCGGAAACATCCTGTCTCAAGCGGGCATCCGGCTGGTAATGGACAAACTGGGCAGCAGCCTGGCGCCACAGGGTGACCACGTGGCCATTTTACCCGAAGACCAGGCCTACCGGGAATGTGATATTGTGGTGACCCTGGGCGGCGACGGCACCATGCTGCACGCTGCCCACAAAATCATGAACAACCAAAAGCCGCTACTGGGCATCAACATTGGCCGGCTGGGCTTTCTTACTTGCGTGGAGAGCAACGAACTGCACCTGCTGAACCGCCTGGCGAGCGGTGACTATCATGTGGAGCACCGCAGTGTATTGCAAGCCAGCGTGGATAATGCAGAAAACGCACCCTATCTGGCTTGGAACGACGTGGTTTTGTTTAAAAAATACCCTGAACGCACCATTACGCTTGACATCTACTGTGATGATATTCTGGTGAGCCAGTTCCGTGGCGACGGGGTGATATTCTCCACCCCCACCGGCTCCACCGCCTACTCCATGAGCGCCGGCGGCCCCATTGTGGACGCCCGCCTGAACGGTGTGGTTGTCACCCAGATTTGTGCCCACATCGGGCAGACGCCGCCGCTGGTGTTTGCCTCCGACCGCACACTGCAGGTGGTGCCACACGGCAAATTAGATGAACGGGTGGCCATCATCTGCGACGGCACCAATTACCACACCGTGGGTCCGGGAGAGGCTATCACCATACGGCAGTCGGAACGTACCGTGCCGCTGGTGCAGTTCAGCAAAGCAAAGCAGCTTGAATCGATAGATAGAAAGCTAAAGGGCAGGTGAATATTGTGAAAAATGCACGGCAAGCCAAAATTATGGAGTTGGTAGAAAAGCAACCGATAGACCGGCAGGAGGTTCTTTTGGAACTGCTGCGCAAAAATGGCTTTGACGTAACGCAGGCCACCGTCTCGCGCGATATCCGCGAGCTCAACCTGGTCAAGGCGGTCACCGGCAGTGGAAGTTATCGCTATATTGCGTCCTACCAGGGGGACAAGTTGCATCACGCTTCCGGCCGTTTTGAAACAATTTTCAAGGAATCCGTTGTGAAAATAGACTATTCCGGCAATATTGTGCTGATAAAGTGCTTCAACGGCATGGCCAATGCCGCCTGCGAGGTGTTTGACTCGATGGTGTGGAACGACGTGGTGGGCACACTGGCCGGCGACGACACCTTTATTGTGCTGATGCGCAGCGCGGACGCCGCCGTTGAGTTGTGCGACCAACTGCGCCAATACACGCCGCGCAACTGAAACCATACCTGCCAAAGGGGTTATTGCCCATGCTGGATGAAATAACCATACAGAATATTGCCGTTATTGAGGAAGCCACCGTGCCGCTCTCCGGTGGTTTCACGGTACTAACCGGCGAAACCGGGGCTGGCAAGTCTATCCTGATCGACTCTGTCAACGCCATTTTGGGTAGCCGCACCAGCCGTGATTTGGTGCGTGGCGGCGCGGCCAAGGCCGCAATTTGGGCACAGTTTTCAAACCTGCCGGCGTCTGTTATGGCGCAGCTGGACGCCGCCGGCTACAGCCCGGAGGACGAACTGCTACTGCAGCGGGAGATCACTGCCGAGGGCAAAAGCACCGTGCGCATAAACGGGATGCCCGCCACCGCAGCTATTTTGCGGGAGGTGGGGAGCAGTCTGGTCAATATCCACGGCCAGCATGACAACCAAAGCCTGCTGAACCCGGCGCGCCATTTGGCCATTCTGGACGCTTTTGCCGGCAACGAAAGCCTGCTGGCAGAATACCGCGCAGCTTTTCATGAACTGACCGCCCTACAGAAGCAACTGGCGGCATTGTCGATGGATGAAGCCGAGAAAACCCGCCGGATGGACCTGCTGCGCTATGAGGCGGAGGAGATTGAGGCCGCACAGCTAACCGCAGACGAAGAGGAGACCCTGCTGGCCCGGCGCGCATTGATTCAAAACGCCAGAACCATTGTTGAATCGATGAACAATGCTTACTCCGCGCTTAGCGGCGGGGATGACGACATCGGCGCGGCCACGCTTTTGTCCCGGGCAGCCGATGCGCTTACCACCCTGGTGCCTTTCCTGCCCCAGCTTGAGCCACAGGCCGCCGCCCTGACCGATATGTACTACACAGCCTCTGAACTGGCATCCGAGATACAGGGCCGCTTGGCCAGCTATGAACTGGGGGGCGAGTCTCTTGACGACATTGAAGCGCGGCTGGATACGCTCTTCCGCCTGAAACAGAAGTATGGGCAGACGGTGGCAGAGGTGATGGGCTATGGCGAAAAGGCCAGGCAAGCGTTGGAGGCTTTGGAGAGCTCTGAAGAAAAGATCGTTCGATTGACCAATAGCGTACAAGCGGCCAACAGTAAAGCTCAAAAGCTTGCCACCGCACTTACTGCTTCCAGAAAACAGGCATTCACACGATTAAACGATGAAATATCGGAATCCCTTGCGTTCCTGAACATGCCGGGCATCCAGATGGCCTTGCAGCAGGAGACCGCCCCGCTTTCCGCCGACGGCCAGGATAAGCTGGAGTTTTTAATCTCCACCAACCCCGGCGAGGCGCCAAAACCGCTGGCCAAGATTGCTTCCGGCGGCGAACTGGCCCGCATCATGCTGGCCATCAAAAATGCGCTGGCTGACAAAGACGACGTACCGACGGTTATCTATGACGAAGTGGACACCGGTATCTCAGGGCTTGCAGCGGGCCGCATTGGCCAACTGCTGCGCAACACGGCCAAGGGCCGCCAGGTGCTGTGCGTTACCCACACTGCACAGGTGGCCGCTTATGCCGCCCACCACCTGCTGATAGAAAAAGAGGTGGCCGGCGGCCGCACCTATACCCATATCCGGCGGTTGAACGACGAAGAACGGGTGGCTGAGCTGGCCCGCATTATTGCCGGCGACCATGTGACCGACCTGGCCCTGGCCAGCGCCCGCGAGATGCTGCAGATGGCCGGCACCACCGATTGAGCGATGCCATACCACAAGGCTGGCGCCGCGCCTGCACCTTATGAGCACAAAGTTTCGCCCTTTCAAGCGGGCATTCACCCCTAGCAAACAGCCACGCTCGGCAAAACGACAATGCGTTCTCGCACGACGCTCGCTTTATTGGGTAATCAATCGACTTCACCGCGGCGGGCTATGCGGCATAAAACAGCCCGGCCAAGTGGCATCATTCTGTGGCTGGCCGCATAATGATGTTATGGCAAAAAATAGCTACAGGAGGCATTATCATGGACAATGTATTCGATACCCTCAAGGCGCGGGGCCTGGTGGCGCAGGCTACCGACGCCGACGCCATTCGCGAGACGCTGGGCAAAGGCCCGGTCACCTTCTATATCGGCTTTGACGCCACCGCCGACAGCCTGCATGTGGGCCACTTTTTGCAGCTGGTGGTGATGCGCCACCTGCAAAAAGCCGGGCACCAGCCGGTGGCCCTGCTGGGCGGCGCCACCACCATGATTGGCGACCCCACCGGCAAAAGCGACATGCGGCAGATGCTTACGCGTGAGGAGATCGACCACAACGCCCAGTGCTTTGTCAAGCAGATGTCCAAATTCATTGAGTTTGGCGCGGGCAAGGCCTTCATGGTCAACAACGCCGACTGGCTGCTTGATCTTAAGTATATGGAGTTCCTGCGGGACATCGGCATTCATTTCTCGGTAAATAAAATGCTTACCACCGAGGCATTCAAGGCACGCATGGAGCGCGGGCTCTCCTTTATGGAGTTCAACTACATGCTGTTGCAAAGCTACGATTTCCTGCACCTGTTCCGCACCCACGGCTGCACCATGCAGTTTGGCGGCAACGACCAATGGGCCAACATCATCAGCGGGGTAGACCTCATTCGCCGCAAGGAGGGCGCCGAGACCTTCGGCCTCACCTTCACGCTGCTTACCACCAGGGAAGGCAAGAAGATGGGTAAAACCGAGCAGGGCGCTGTTTGGCTGGACCCGGATAAAACATCCCCCTACGACTTTTTTCAGTACTGGCGCAACATCGACGACGGCGACGTGACCAACTGCATGAAGCTGCTGACCGAGATTCCACTGGATGAAATTGACGCGGTGGATGCGCAGGACGGCGCGTCCATCAATGCCGCCAAAGAGCGCCTGGCCCACGAACTGACCCGTGTGGTGCACAGCCAGGCCGACGCCGACAGAGCGCTGGAGACCGCCCGCAGCCTGTTCAGCGGCAAAGGCGACAGCGCCAACATGCCGGCCACCGTGCTGGCAGCCGACCAATTGCAAGACGGTGGCATCACCGTGCTGGATCTGCTGGTGGCCTGCGGGCTCACGCAGTCCAAGGGGGAGGGCCGGCGCCTGGTGGAGCAGGGGGGCATCAGCCTGGACGATGTGAAGGTGACGGACATTGCCCATGTGGTGCCACAGGCGGCTCTGGCCGATGGCGTAGTCATTAAGAAGGGCAAGAAGGTTTACCACAAAGCCAGCCTGTAAGGCGTTCGGTTGTTAACAGATAGATGTAGTGGTGAAAACCGCACACTATACTAAAACCGCTTCAAAACCGATACGGTTTTGAAGCCGCGCGAGAGAATCGCGCCAAACCGCCCTTCGGGCGGTTTGCTTGCCGTTCATAGTCAAACGCACACCCTGCGGGTGTGCTGGCAGGCTTCGCCTGCCGTCTTGAAAACCGTTTCGGTTTTCAAGTGGTTTGACTATATAAACAAGTGCCTCGGCAACCATAGCCGAGGCACTTGTTTATGCTATCTGCAAATACAGAAATCAACTTTACTGCTTATTTTGCAATATCTGCTGCCTATATGGAAAACGCATCCCGCAGTTGCTGTATGGCCACGTCGGCATCCTCCTGCCGCACCAGCAGCGAGATGTCCAGGTCGGAGGTGGTAATCAGGCTTACCGCCACACCGGCCGCCCCCAGGGCCGACAGCGCCCGGGCGGCTACGCCCACGCTCTCCACCATCTCCTCGCCAAACAGGTACACCTTGGAGTACCCGCCGCTGATCATCGGGGCAGCTTTTTTGTCGCCGCCCAGGGCTTTCAGTGCGGTATCGAAGTGCTCAAACGCGGCCGTAAAGCTGAACTGTAAGCGGCCGCCATGGGGCGCCGTTTGGCAAATCATGTCCACCACCACGCCGGCATCGGCCAGCTTGTTCAGCATTTCTGGCATAAAGTTCGCTTCTACGTCATTGTATCCAATCAACATGATGTTATCCGCGCTGGAGATTCTACTGACACCATACATGGCACTTTCCACCTTTCTGGGCAAAATACTATTTGTTGAATAATAATCACCAATTCAACACTAAAAATTCAGCCGGCACATATGCTTCCATTACGCTTTGTATATACGCCCGGCCAAAGGAACCGTTCTTGCCGCGTACTGGGTGCACCGAGGCCATCTCGTCGGTGTAATCGCGGAACATATAGGTGCGCGGGTCGGAATAGTACTGCCCACCGTAATATTCATACTGGGTGACAGTGGGGTAGACCTTCACGTTCTCCACGGCCAGCGGCGAGCGGGTACCGTCGGGATCCACCACCTGTACCAGGTCAAATGTAAGCGCCATGCCAATCAGCTGGTCCGGCTGCGACTGCGCCGACAGGAAGTTGCCCAGCGAGTAGGCCACCAGCACCTGCCGCCCGTCATCGCTTGTAATCCATTCCAGCTCCTGCACCACATGGGGGTGGGTGCCAATCACCACGTCGGCGCCCCAGTTGGCAAAGTTCGCGGCCAGGTCGCGCTGGGTTTGGGTCACGTTGTGGCTGTTCTCCACCTCCCAGTGCACGCTCACCACCACCACGTCGGCCAGCTCGTGGGCGGCGCGCACCTTGGCCTCCATCGCGGCGTACTCCGAGGTGTAGATGACCACCTCCGGCGCGCCGGACGGAGTGGGGATGCCGTTGGTGTGGTCGGTAAAGGCCACATAGGCGATGGTCATGCCGTTCATTTCCTGCACCGGAATGCCGCTGCCGTCGGTGGTGTTGGTATACAGGCCGTAGTTGATGATGCCGTCCGGCGCGGTGTTCCAGAACTCCCGCGTGGCGGTGATACCGGCGGCCAATTTATCGTAGGTGTGGTTGTTTGACAGCGCGAACACGTTGAAGCCGGCGTCAAAGGCCGCCTGGCCCAGCTCCACCGGGGTGTTGAAGTTGGGGTAGGTGGAGGCCGGCATCGCGGAAATCAGCGACTCCTGATTGATCCAGTTGACATCGTAGTCCTCGAAGAAATATTTGCTGGGCTCGTAGCAGAAGTTGAAGTCGTAGCCGGAGGCCTCGGAGCCGGTGTAGTGGCTGGCGGCCGACGCATAGACAGCACTGTGGATGAGGTTATCGCCCACCGCCGAGAAGCGCACCCGCTGTTCCTCGGGTTCGGGCTCGGGTTCGGGCTCAGACGACGACACGGGCACCGAAGCGGGCAGGGAAGCCGGCTGGCTTTGTGAACCGCCACCGGACGACGCGGGCGCGGTGTTGTTGATGCAGCTGGCCAGCCCGAAAGCTGTGGCCACCACCAGCGCCAGCAGTATGCCTGCCAGCGCCAGGCCCAGGCCTGCACGTTTTCTTTTGCGCCGCCGGGGTGTTTGGTTGCGGTTGCCCTGGCCGGGCTTGTATTCATTCTTCATAATGCCTCCATCAAGTCAGTCATGCTGTACATGCCCGGTGCGCGGCCCGCCATGAACAGCGCCGCCGCCACCGCGCCCGTGGCAAACACATTGCGGGAATAGGCCGTGTGCGAAAGCGACACCACCTCGTCGGGCCCGATGAAGAGCACCTCGTGCTCACCCACAATGCTGCCGCCGCGCACCGCGTGGATACCCAGCTCGTTGGGGCCGCGCTCCCGGCGCACGTCGTGGCGGTCGTACACATAGCTGTACTTGCCGCCGGCGGCGGCGTTCAGCGTGTCGGCCAGCAGCAGCGCGGTGCCGCTGGGGGCGTCCAGCTTGTGGTGGTGGTGCTTCTCAATAATCTCCACATCAAAGCCCTGCAGCATGGCCTGCGCCTTGCGAATCAAATCATTGAGTAAATTGATGCCCAGCGACATGTTTGCGCTGTAGAACACCGCGGTGCTTTCAGCCGCCTGCCGCATCTGGGCTTTGGCGTTTTCGTCCAGCCCGGTGGTGCAAATCACGCAGGGCAGCGCCCTTTCGGCACAGTACTCCAGCGCATCCAGCGTGGCCGTCGGGTGCGAGAAGTCAATCAGCACATCGGGCATTTTGGGCATAACGTCCAGCCCGTACATGGTGGGGGTCATCGGCCAGGGGGCGCCCGGCGCCGCCGTGGCGTCTATGCCCGCCATCACCCGGCAGTCGTCCCGCGCGTCGATGATATCCACCAGCTGGCGGCCCATCCGCCCGTTGATGCCCAGTATCGCAATATCAACCATAAAATACCTCGTTTTCGGATCACATCATAAAAATATGCAATTCTTGCCTCATAGAAACCATGTCGGCACAAATATCTATCCCAGTATACCATATAAATGGCATAATGGGATTAGCCGTTTACGCATCTTAGCTTAGCAGGCCCAGCCCGGCCAGCACCTGGCGCATGGCCTCGCGGGTGCCTTCGCCCATGGGGCCCAGCGGCAGGCGGCAGGGGCCGGCGGCATAACCCATCAGGTTCAGCGCTTCCTTCACCGGAATGGGGTTCACCTCGCTGAACAGCACGTTGTTCAGCTCCATGTATTTTAGTTGCATGGCGGTGCTCTCCTGCGTGCGGCCGGAAAGATACAGGTGGCACATATCGTGGATGGCCTGCGGCACCACGTTGGCCAGCACCGAAATAACACCAATGCCGCCCAGCGACAACAGCGGCACGATCTGGTCGTCGTTGCCCGAGTAGATGGCCAGCTCTTCTCCACACAGGGCAGCCAGGTTGGCAATATAGCCAATGTCGCTGCTGGCCTCCTTAGTGGCCACAATCAGCGGGTGCTTGGCCAGCTCCTGGTATACCTTCAGGTCCAGCTTCAGCCCTGTTCTGGACGGCACGTTGTATAAAATCACCGGCAGGCCGGCGGCGTCGGCAATGGCAAAGAAGTGCTGCACAATGCCGGCGGCGTTGGATTTATTATAATAAGGGGTCACCTGCAGCAAACCGTCGGCACCGCGCAGGGCCGCGCCCTTGCTCAGCATAATGCCGTGGCGGGTGTCGTTGCTGCCGGTGCCGGCAATCACCGGCACCCGCTTGTTCACCCGCTGCACGCAATATTCGATGACCGCCAGATGCTCCTCGTCCTCCATGGTGGAGGCCTCGCCCGTGGTGCCGCAGATGATGATGGCATCGGTGCCGCCGCCTATTTGAAACTCGATCAGCTCGCCCAGCGCCTCATAGTTGACCGCGCCGTCTTCGTGCATCGGGGTAACAATGGCCACGCCGGAGCCTGTAAACAGTTGCTTCTTCATAGCTTTCTCCCTTTTCCTCTGTGGGTGTTGCTTTGCTTTCTTTAATGTATTAAGGGCTTACAGATAGCCCTTGGCGCTCAGCAGCTCGGCCATCAGCACGCCGCCGCCGGCCGCCCCGCGCAGCGTGTTGTGCGACAGGCACACAAACTTGATGTCGTACTGGGTGTCCGGCCGCAGCCGCCCCACCGACACCGCCATGCCGTTCTCCAGCATGCGGTCAAGCCGTGTTTGCGGGCGGTCGTCTTCCTCAAACACATGCAGGAACTGCTTGGGCGCGCTGGGCAGCTTCAGCTGCTGCGGCTCGGCCTGGAAAGCCTGCCATCGCCGCTTGATTTCCTCAATCTCCGGCTTTCTCTCGAACCGGGCGAACACGGCGGCCATGTGCCCGTCGGTGGCCGGCACGCGCAGGCACTGGGTGGTGATGCCGGGCGAAACCGCGTCTACGATGACCCCGCCGGACACCGTGCCCCATACCTTCAGCGGCTCCTGCTCGCTTTTTTGTTCCTCGCCGCCAATATAGGGGATGACGTTGTCCACCATCTCCGGCCAAGTCTCAAAGGTTTTGCCGGCGCCCGAAATGGCCTGGTAGGTACAGGCCAAAACCTCGCGCAGGCCGAAGTCCATCAGCGGGTGCAGCGCCGGCACATAGCTTTGGATGGAGCAGTTGGATTTCACCGCGATGAAGCCCCGCTTGGTGCCCAGCCGTTTTCGCTGGGCATCTATCACCGCCGCATGCTCCGGGTTCACCTCGGGGATAATCATCGGCACGTCGGGCGTGTGGCGATGGGCAGAGTTGTTGGAGATCACCGGGCACTCGGCTTGCGCGTAGCGCTCTTCCAGCGCGCGAATCTCATCCTTGGGCATATCCACCGCGCAAAAAACAAAGTCCACCGCGGCCACAATCTTGTCCATGTCGGCCACAGCATCCAGCACGGGCAGTTTGGCCGCCGCCGCAGGCAGCGGGGTGGGCATGGCCCAGCGCCCCTCCACCGCCTGGGCGTAGCTTTTGCCGGCGCTGCGGGCCGACGCCGCCACTGCCGTTACCGTATACCAGGGGTGCCCGTCCAGCAGCGTGATGAACCGCTGGCCCACCATGCCCGTTGCCCCCAAAACCGCTACATTGTACTGCTTCATGTCCAACCTCTCCCTATGTGAAATACACTGAAATTGCAAAATACCGGCGCAGTGCGCCGGTATGCGATAAACTTGGCAAAATGCTTTACATTTTGGCGTTTTATCGAAACAAAAAAATACCGGCTTGTAAACCGGCAGCCCATGCCCTATAATAGCATGTGTTTGCGAGCACAGCACTCCGCGCTTTCCGCACGACAGTTCCGCCCCTGTTCGGCAACGGAACCAGAAGACGGCTGCCGGCGCATCTTCTTCGGCAGTGCTGCCTTTCCCGTGGCGCTTGAGCCCCCGGAAGGGACCTCTGGCCTGGCCGGCCAACGCCGCGGTAATCATCAAACACCGCGCCTCTGCTCTCGCTATTTCACCAACTATAGCATCCCCCCTGAATCTTGTCAACCCGGAAAGGCCAAACATGCAGAAAAGCGACTTTTACTACGACCTGCCCCCCGAACTGATCGCCCAAACGCCCATCGAGCCGCGGGATGCCTCGCGTCTGCTTTGCCTGGGCCGGCAGGACGGCCAAATAGCACACCACAATTTCTATGACCTGCCCAAGCTGCTGCGCGCGGGCGACCTGCTGGTGCTGAACAACACCAAGGTGCTGCCGGCCCGCCTGATTGGCGCCCGGCAGCCCAGTGGCGGCGTGTGCGAGCTGCTGCTGCTGCGCCAAACCGCCACCGATACCTGGGAATGCCTGGCCCGCCCCGGTAAACGGCTGAAGCCAGACAGTAAAGTGGTTTTCGGAGATGGCACGCTGGTGGCTGAAATTCTTAACACACTGCCAAATGGTAGTAAAATTGCAAAATTCAGCTATGATACTGACACTATTTATGAGAAACTTGAACAGTTTGGCCAGATGCCGCTGCCGCCCTATATCCGCGAAAAGCTGGCCGACGGCAACCGTTACCAAACCGTTTATGCCCGCCACCCCGGCAGCGCGGCAGCGCCCACGGCCGGCCTGCACTTCACACAACCACTTTTTTCGCAGTTGAGCGAGAAGGGGATAGGCATGGCAGAGATTACTCTGCATGTGGGGCTGGGCACCTTCCGCCCCGTGCAAGAAGATGAGATAGAAGACCACCCCATGCACGCCGAATGGTACACTGTAGATAAAGCCGCGGCAGAGGCCATAAACAACACCAAGCGTCATGGTGGGCGGGTGATTGCAGTGGGCACCACCAGCTGCCGCACATTGGAAGCAGTGGCACAAGCACACGGCAGCATTGTTCCAGCCAGTGGAGAAACCGATATTTTCATATACCCTGGGTATAGCTTTAAAACAGTGGATGGACTGCTTACAAACTTCCATTTACCGGAAAGTACCCTCATAATGCTGGTGGCTGCGTTCTGTGGGCGCGAGGTGATACTCAATGCCTACCATACAGCTGTGGCCGAGCAATACCGTTTTTTTAGTTTCGGCGATGCCATGCTTATAATATGATGATTTTTCTATTGAAAATACAGTATGTAAAGCCATAATCACCACCTAAAACACCTCCATTTTTGCATGTTAATCTCCCAACACCCACACCAAGACAGTAAAAACCGCATCCGCACACCCGACGCAAAGGAAAACCATGTATAAACTGATTTCTACTTCTGGTAAAGCCCGTTTGGGCCGGTTTGAGACCCCGCACGGCACCGTTGAGACACCGGCCTTTATGAACGTAGCCACGGGTGCGGCCATCAAAGGCGGGCTGTCCGCCATTGACCTGGCCGACATTGGCTGCCAGGTGATGCTCTGCAACACCTACCACCTGCACCTGCGCCCCGGCGACGAATTGATTGCCCGGCGGGGGGGGCTGCTGCCTTTCACCGGCTGGCAGGGCCCCGTGCTCACCGATTCCGGCGGTTTTCAGGTGTTCAGTCTCTCAAAACTGCGCAAAATTGATGAAAAGGGCGTCTCTTTTCAGTCCCACATCGACGGGCGGCGTATCTTCATGGGGCCGGAAGAAAGCATGCAGATCCAGGCCAATCTGGGCTCTACCATTGCCATGGCCTTTGATGAATGTGTGGAAAACCCAGCTGAATACGCATATGTTAAGGAAAGTAGCGACAGAACCGTGCGTTGGCTGCAACGCTGCCAGGATGAACTGGCACGTCTCAAGCAGACAGGAAACATCGTCAACCCCCAGCAGATGCTTTTCGGCATCAACCAGGGCGGCTGTTATGATGATATCCGTTTGGACAACATGAAAGCCATCGCCGCGATGGATTTGGACGGTTACGCCATTGGCGGGCTGGCTGTGGGGGAGCCCGCAGAGGAGATGTACCGCATCATCACCCTGGTGGAGCCGGAGATGCCGCGGGAAAAAATCCGCTATTTGATGGGCGTTGGCACCCCTGACAACATTTTACAGGCAGTAAATCACGGTATTGACCTCTTTGACTGCGTGATGCCCAGCCGCAATGCGCGTCACGGCCAGCTTTTCACCTGGCAGGGTGTCATCAACATCAACAACCTGAAATACGCCGAGGATGACAGCCCCATAGAAGATGGATGTGATTGTCCGACCTGTTGTTATTTTTCAAGAGCATACTTGCGCCATCTACAACGCGCAGACGAAGCACTGGGCAAGCGCCTGGCCGTACTGCATAATCTATATTTTTATAACCAATTGATGCAGCAAATCCGTGAAACTTTGGCTGCTGGCCGCTGGGATGAGTTCTACAATAAGTATACTGGTATTTTAGACAAGCGCATCTAGACATCTTGCCAATTTGTGTAATTTTAAAGAAAGTGTAAAGAAAAGCCTTGCATGTTTACAGGCGTTTGGATATAATAAACTGGATATAACAACAGGGAGGGTGCTCGATGAATTTTGCTCTATTTGCCGCCAGTGCCAGCAATACTGCAACCAACGACAACAGTGGTACCATATCGCTTATTGTCATGGTTGTTGTCATGGGCTTGGCCGTCTACTTTTTGATGATTCGGCCGCAGAAAAAGAAAGAGAAGAAAGCAACAGAGCTTCGCAATTCCATTGATGTTGGTGATGAAGTAACCACCATCGGCGGTATTGTTGGGCGTGTGGTCAGCATCAAGGAAGACACCTTTATCATTGAAACGGCAGGCGAGCGCTCCCGGATGCGCTTCAAGCGCTGGGCTATCCAGGAAGTGGGCAAACTGGGCATGGAGACGGCGTCCGAGCCGGAGCCTGCCGAGAAAGCCATTGCCGGCAAAGCCAAAAAGGAAAAGACCAAAGAAGAATAGTTGTTTTTGGAGGGATTCCCATGCAACATATCAAAACCATCAACAATGCCAACCTGAAGCAATCTGCCTGCGAGGGCGGCTGCGGCGAATGCCAGACATCCTGCCAGTCGGCCTGTAAAACCTCGTGCACGGTTGCCAACCAGAAATGCGAGCAAAAAGCCGAATAAGCGTATAAAATGCCTCCACCTTGGAGGCATTTGTATTTAAAAGAGGCGGTATAAACCCCGCCTCTTATTCCATGTTTAGGATAGGGGTTTATATGATCCATCTTTTCAAGCGCGCCGGGTTCTTCCTGGCACTGGATGTGGGAAGCGGGGCAGTGCATGTGCTGGATGAACCAGCTTACCGGTTGTTGGAAAGCATCGACGAAGCTGCTCTCCGTTCCCGCGATAAAAAAGTTGTTCCGGCAAACCTATATGATAATTTTGGACAAGATACTGTGGATAATTGCTTTGATGAATTGTTATTATTGCTCAATAATGACCTGTTGTTTTCTAACGACGACTACAGTGAATTTTCCTCTGAATTGGGCCCGGCGCCGGTAAAGGCCATGTGCCTGCACATTGCGCATGACTGCAACCTGCGCTGCCGGTACTGCTTTGCATCCACAGGCGGCTTTGGCGGCACACGCAAGCTGATGCCTTTTGAAGTTGCCAAAAAAGCCATTGATATGCTTATCGCAGCCAGTGGAGACCGCCGGAACCTTGAGGTGGACTTTTTCGGCGGTGAACCGTTAATGAATTTTGAGGTGGTGCGCCAGACGGTTGAATATGCCAAGAATATACAAGACAAACATGGTAAGCAATTCCGCTTTACACTCACAACCAATGGCTTGGGGCTGAATGCGGAGAACATTGTGTTCATCAATGAAGAGATGGGCAATGTGGTGCTCTCACTGGACGGGCGCCGGGATGTCAATGATAAAATGCGGCCTCAGGTAAATGGTGTTGGCAGTTATGACATAATTGTCCCAAGATATCAGCAGTTATTAGCCAAACGTGGCAACAAAGAATACTATGTACGCGGTACCTATACGGCCCACAATCTGGATTTTGATAACGATGTGCTTGAACTCTATGGGCTGGGGTTTGATCAGATCTCAGTAGAACCGGTGGTCGGGCCGGAAACAGACAGCTATGCCATACAGGAGTCTGATATTCCAGCCATAGAGCACAGCTACACCCGCCTAATGGAGACGATGATTGAACGCAAGCAGCAGGGAAGCGGTACCTTCAATTTCTTCCACTTCATGCTGGACCTGGACAACGGCCCATGCGCCATCAAACGTTTGAAGGGCTGCGGCAGTGGCAACGAGTACCTGGCCGTCACGCCAGACGGCGAGCTCTACCCCTGCCACCAGTTTGTTGGTAATGAGCACTTTAAGATGGGCACGGTTGATACAGGCGTTACGCAACCACAGCTGATGCGGCAGTTTGCCGATGCGCACTTATTGAACAAGCCAACCTGCCAAAACTGCTGGGCAAAGTATTTTTGCAGTGGCGGCTGCAACGCCAACAACCATACCTTTACTGGCTCCATCTACGAGCCGCACCACCTTTCCTGTGAGCTGGAAAAAATACGCTTGGAATGTGCAATTGCTATCCAAGCAGCAAATTTAGTATAAATAACATATAGGCAGCAAATTCCCCTGTTAAGCATTAATACTTAACAGGGGAATTATTACGTTATTATGAGAATAATTCTTTGACTTATTCTATATAAACTTTTATTAAAAACTCTTGAAAGTATGGTCATTTAGAGGTCGGTTTCCGCATTATCAACATTTTCAACCATGTTTTCAACATCGTCGCCATTTGCAGAAGATTCCGGATTTTCATGATTTGGTATTGGTTTTTCCACTTTCATCTTTGCCAAAGGAGAAGCCTGTGCCGCTTTCCGCAATTCTATACCATCCAAGTGGGTATATATCTGTGTGGTGGCAACGTTTACATGCCCCAACACCTCTTTCAAAGACAGCAAATCCACCTGCCCATGCTGGTACATCAGCGTGGCAGCGGTATGCCGCAATTTATGTACAGAATAGCCTTTACCATCCAGCCCGGCACTTTGCAGGCAAGTATTTACAATCTGCTGAACCCGCCTGGCCGACAACCGTTTGCCCGTTTTTCTGGATAGAAACAGCGCTTTTGTGTCCTTTATACTGGATAGCTTGGCACGCTCTGCAATGAGTGTGTCCAGCGCATCCTGGCATGCGCCATTCAGGTAGACAATCCGTTCTTTGTTGCCTTTGCCAATCAATCTCAGTGTGTCGTTTTTAATGTCGCTCAAGTTCAACAGCACCAGTTCTGACAAACGCATGCCACAATTCAAAAATAGCGTTATAATGCAATAGTCACGCTCAAAGAAGTCGCTTTGTATATTACTTAACAAACTAATACTTTCATCTAAAGTCAGGTATTTGGGCAGTCTTTTTTTCTGGGCCGGGCGGTCAATATCATCGGCGGGGTTTTGCTCCAGCTGGTTGGTTTTGCTGGTCATGTACTTAAAAAAGCCTTTCAGGCTGGACAATTTGCGCGCCCGCGTGGCTGGGGCGTTCTCGCGTTCTCGCGTGACATAATAAAGAAAATCATATATCTCGGCCCTATCGATTTGCTTAATAAAGGCTAGGTCGGCGCCGGAAATATCAACATCATCCATATGAATATCTGCTGCGACTATACCGCGGTGAACAAACAAGAACTTAAAAAAGGTGCGCAAATCAATATAATACCCATTAACCGTGCGGGGCGACAATCCGCGGATCGTCTCTGAATATCGCAAATAGTCAACCACTGCAGGTGGGCAGTCGTCATAGTTTCCATGCTTTTTTGGGTTGGTTGGGCTAATATAGGTACTCACAAAACACCGTCCTTGGGTTATTGTGTAAAGATGGCATTGTTGGATTTTGACGGGCATGACGGGATTTGCTCCCCTGTATTTCGCTAAATTCTTATTTAGCGAAATTATGTTTCTTGAAAATCTTCCCGCCGCTGTTCTCTGCTCGATTAACCACACACACAAACCTGCATTGTCTGCCCCACATTGTGCAAGGCACAAAATACATGATGTGTGCCTGCATAAATCATCTTACACTATTATCTCAAGTAATCGCCCCAATGGCATCCTGTAGGTAGCCCACGCCCACCACCTCCAGTGTTGTAAATGCCGCCATTGGCAACCCACGCAGGTTATGGTGCGGTACCAATGCCCGCCGAAAACCAATCCGCTGCGCCTCACGCAAGCGGGCTTCCAAGTTGGCCACATTGCGCACTTCGCCACCCAGCCCCACTTCACCTATCGCAATCAGGCCTTCCGGTATCGGCTGATCCATCAGGCTGGACACCACTGCCAGGCACAGCGCCAGGTCGCTGGCCGTACCATACAGGTTCAGCCCGCCCACCACATTGATGTAGACATCCAGATTGCCTAAAAAGTATCCGGCGCGCTTTTCCAGCACGGCCAGTAACAAGTTTACCCGCGCCGTGTCAAACCCGGAGCTTGCCCGGCGCGGTGTGCCAAAACTGGTCTTGGTCACCAGCGCCTGGATATCGGCCATAATGGGCCGCGTGCCCTCCAAAATGCAGCCCACACAGTTGCCGCTCACCCCCACAGGCCGGCCTTCCAGCATCATCTCAGAGGGGTTGTCGATGGGCACCAGCCCGGCGCCGGTCATATCGAACATGCCAATCTCGTTGGTGGAGCCATACCGGTTCTTCACAGCCCGCAAAATGCTGTAGGGTAATGTTTTATCGCCCTCAAAATAAAGCACTGTATCAACAATATGTTCCATCACCTTTGGGCCGGCAATGGCGCCGTCCTTGTTCACATGGCCCACGATGAACACCGGTATCTCCAGCGTTTTGGCAGTTTCCATCAGCATGGCGGTACAGGTTTTCACCTGCGACACACTCCCCTGTGTGCTGGAAAGCGATGCTGTGGCCATGGTCTGGATCGAGTCAATCACCACCAGCCCCGGTTTGGTCTGTTCTATCAGCGCAACAATCTCGTCGATATCATTTTCTGCCGCCACCATGATATTTTCTTCGTCTACATCCAGGCGGGCCGAGCGTAGTTTGATTTGCCGGACCGACTCCTCGCCCGTTACATACAGTACGGTGTGCGCCTGCCCCACGGCGCCACTCAACTGCAGCAGCAGCGTCGATTTGCCAGCCCCCGGCTCGCCGCCCAGCAGTACCACGCTGCCCAGCACAATGCCGCCGCCCAGCACCCGGTCCAGCTCATGGATACCCGACACGATGCGGCTGTTGTCCTCCCCGGTGGTCACCTGGTGCAGTGGCTGCGCTTGAGCTGCCGCAGGGCGCGATGCGCCGGCAGCGCCTGCACGGCGCGCACGGCTGGCCGGGCGTTCTTCGGCCACCACATCCTCTGTCAGGGTGTTCCACTCCCCGCAGGACGGGCAGCGCCCCAGCCAGCGTGGCGTTACCTCGCCACAGTTGGTGCAAACATAAACGGTTTTCAGTTTGTCTTTCACACGCTCCCGCCTCTTCATGGCATGCATTAATGGAATATTATTGCTTCTATTTTGGGCTATTTTTCCTTATCTGTCAATGTCGCCGCCACCCAACATATATTGGTAAATAAAAGCGCCTGATTTAAAAGTAAAAAACCCATCCCTGCAACCAAGCAAAGATGGGTTTGGCCAAGCGCTTTACCGTGCGCTTGTGGAGGTGCCGGGCAGATTTGAACTGCCGAATACGGGTTTTGCAGACCCGGGCCTTACCACTTGGCGACGGCACCGTATGATATGAAGCTGCCAAAATATACTGAATGAGATGGCTCCTCCTGCATGCCCTTATGGGGCCCCCGCAAAAGTCTTGCTTTTGCGGGGAAAAGAAGAAATCATACAACAGTGTAACCGCACGCCTGCAAGGCATGGGGTTACAAAGTGCAGTGCATTTCGACGTGGAGCGGCCAACGAGGCTCGAACTCGCTACCTCCACCTTGGCAAGGTGGCGCTCTACCAGATGAGCTATGGCCGCAAATGGTGCCTCCGGTCGGAATCGAACCAACGACACGCGGATTTTCAGTCCGCTGCTCTACCAACTGAGCTACAGAGGCATTTGGAACAAGTGGAACCAAAAGGAAAATGG
>JAAYCI010000099.1 GCA_012729855.1 Oscillospiraceae bacterium | reverse complement strand
TTTTTGCGCGTCTTGGCCTGAGCCAATTCGTCGGTTAGCCCCGACAGGCTTAGCTGTTTATTCATGCTCCTATTTTACCATATCGTAGAGTTTACCGCATCCTTTTTCTGTGCGGTGTTGCCTTAGAAACCGCTGTTTTCCGATAATTGGCCCGCGGCAGCACCTTGCGGTGTTTTTTTTGCAATTAAGCCCGCTGCGGGGTTGCGTAAAAATGTGAAAACCCTTACAATACAAGCGATAAAGACAATTCAGGTGTCATGTCACAACGGAGGATATCATAGGAATGAAACGCGCTGCGATTTTACGCAAGATACTGGCGGCGGGGCTGATGCTGTGCCTGCTGTTTACCGGCTTGCCCATGACGGCCCTGGCCCAGGAGGATATCGGCCAGGGGGATATCCTGAACCTGACGGGCGCGGAAGCGCCGGCTGAGGACGGGGGAGCGGCCGACGGTGACGTGTCTGCCGGTGCCCTGCCGGAGGATACGTCGGTTTTGCCCGAGGCGGGGGCGCCTGACGGGGAAACGCCCGAGGCGGCGGAGCCGGCTTTGCCTCCGGTGGTGGAGGTGCGCTGCGATGGGGCGGACACTGCGGCTGGAGAGCGCTGGCTGGCCGCCCTGCCCTGGCTGGCGCTGGATGCTTCTGATGTGAGCGGGCTGGCGCGTGTGACTGTACTGGAAAACACCGTGGAGACCGAGCTTTACCCGGCGCAGGCCGCGCTGGAGGACGCCGGTGAGGCTGGCGCGGTACCCGTGCCGGCATTCTCCGCCGCCGGTGTGGCGGCCAACGTTACCGATGCCACCCTGCCCGAAGCCCTGGCGGAGACCTTCCGCTATTACCAGGTGGGGCAGGCGGCTTCCATCGACGGTGTTTATGAGCTGGAGGTGACGTTTGCCTTCCTGAACGGGGAGAGCGAGAGCCAGCAGTTTGTATTCCTTATAGATAACACAGTGCCCCAGGCGCCAACGGTTACGGTGCAGCCGGCAGGGGACGCCGTGCCCGGTGCGCAGCGGGTGACGCTGGAAGCGGCCTCGGGGCCGTCCGGCCACCATTTCCTGGTGGCGGTGGGCGAGGGAGACTACACCCGGCTGGAAGGGGACACCTGCCTGTTGGAAGGCCCCGGTAGCTATCGTTTTGCAGCCGGCTCCGGCGCGGGGCTGGTTTCCGAGCCAACCGAGTATGTGCTGGAAGCCGAAGCGGATGCCATACCGGATACACCGGCGGGAGACAGCGGTACGCCACCTGAAAACGAGGCGGCGGTACCAGAGACGGCCGGCCCGGCCACACCGAATGACGCGGGCGGCCAGGTGGAAGCGCCCCTTCCGGGTACCCCGGCCGAGCCCGGTGCGGAGACGCAGGCGGAAGACCTGGCGCCGGCGGCCACCCCCGCGGCTACCGGCTGGGTACCGGAGGCAAACGGCTACCGCTTCTATAATGCCGACGGCACTTTGCAAACCGGTTGGCTTACCTATGAAGCCAAGCGCTATTACCTGAACCCCACCGCCGGCAACCTGCGCGCCACCGGTATGCGGCAGGTGGCGGGCGTGTGGTACAATTTTGCAGCCACCGGCGAGGTGCTGTCCGGCTTTCACACCCTGGCCGAGGCGGACGGCACGGCGGGGAGCTTCTACACCGGCGATGATTTTGTAACCCGCACTGGCTGGGTGGACTATGCTGGCGCGCGCTATTACGCCGGGGCGGACGGCCTGCTGCTGCGCGGGCTGGTGGAGATAGATGGCAGCTGGTATAACCTGGACAGTACCACCTGTGCGGTGCTTCCCGGCTGGGTAACGGCCCCCTCCGGCGCCAAATACTATGTGAAGGACGACTTCCGGCTGAACCTGGGCTGGCTGAGCGCAGATGGCAAACGCTACTACATGCACCCCGAAACCGGCCTGCTGCAAACCGGCTGGCAGCAGGTGGAGGGCAGCTATTTCTACCTGGAAAAGAAAACCGGCGCGGTGCGCAAGGGCTGGCAGACGGCACCCGACAAAAAGAAGTACTATGTGCAGAAGGATTACACCGCCGCCAAAGGCTGGCTGAAGGTGGACGGCGAGACCTACTACATGCACGCCGAAACCGGCGCGCTGCAGAAGGGCTGGCTGACGCTGGACGACAAGAAGTACTACCTGGATTCGGGTGGGGTGCGGGTTACGGGCACCCGGAAGATTGGCAAGTCGTACTACCGGTTTGCCTCCAATGGGGCTGTGAAGTCGGGATGGTTCACCGCCCCCAACGGCAAGCGCTATTATACGGAAAAAGACACCTGGACCAATGCCAAGGGCTGGGTGGATGTGGGCTCCAAGCGGTATTACTGCGACCCCGAAACCGGCGCGATGGTATCGGGCAAGAAAAAGATAGACGGCAGCTGGTATGTGCTGGACCCCAAAAAGAACGGCGCGCTGCAGTATGGCTGGGTAACGTCGGCCACCAACAAAAAGGCCCGATACTACACCGATAAAAATACCCGCGAAAACGCCCGCGGTTGGCTGACCATTAGCAAAAAGCTGTACTACTTTGACAAGAAGACCGGCCGAGTGAAAACCGGCAAGGCCAAGGTGGATGGCATATGGTACCAGTTCGACAGTACCACCGGTGCGGTGAAGACCAAGACCATCATCACCACCAGCGGCGGCAGCTACTACATGAACAGCAAGTACGAGTACACCAAGGGTTGGCTGACCCACCAGAAAGAACGATATTATGGCGATTTAGAAACCGGCAAGCTGCTTATAGGCACCAACCAGATAGACGGCATATGGTACAGCATGGATAAAACCGGCGCCGTGCAAACCAACACGGCCATGAAGACGCCCGACGGCCTGTATTTTATGACAACCAAATACACCTATGGCTCCGGCTGGCAAACGGACGCCAAAGGCAAGCGCTACTATGCCGACAAAGAGACCAAACAGCTGGTAACCGGCAAAAACTTTATTTCCAAAACCTGGTACAACATGAGCACCAGCACCGGCGCGGTGAAGCCCGGCTGGGTAACGGTGGAGGATGGCAAGTATTACATCAAGGCCAACGGCAAGCCGGCCAGCGGCACGCTGGTCATCAAGGGCGTTACCTACAACTTTGACAAATACGGCAAGCTGCAAAAGGAGGTGCTGCACGGCATTGATGTGTCGGTGTACCAGGGCAACATAGACTGGGCGGCCGTGGCGGCCAGCGGGCAGGTGGACTTTGCCATTATGCGGGCGCTTACCTGGAGCAACGGCGGCTATACGCTGGACACCACCTTTGACACCAATGTGCGCCGGGCCAAGGAAAACGGCATCATGGTGGGGGCCTACCTGTATACCTACGCCTTCGGCGAGGCCGAGATGGCGGTGGAGATCAACTACTTTGTCAACCACCCTGTGGTAAAAAAGCTGAAGGCCGACGGCTACCTGTTCGACCTGCCCATCTTTATCGACTTTGAGGACAAGCTGGTGCTGGACAACACCGCCAGCTACAACCACCGCACCGAGATACTGCGCCGCGGCCTGGTGATGCTGGACAACGCCGGCTACACGCCGGGCTTTTACTCCAACCACAACTGGGCTGTAAACTGCTATAATGCCCCGGCACTGCAGGCGGAAGGCTACCCCTTCTGGTATGCCCATTACCTGGACAACACGCCGGGCAAGGCGCATACCCAGCTGCCATGGGGCGGCGCAACCCCGGCCATATGGCAGTATACAAGCAATGGGGTGATTCCCGGCATCACGGCCAACACCGTAGACCTGAACCATTGCTACGCCAGCTACTATTTTAAGGCCATCAAAAAATAATAACCAAGTTTCCAGGCCCCCGTAAGGGGGCTTTTTTGTAGCGCCGCAGGTGGGTGGCATGCTGCTGGTCGACTGGAAATGGATTGCGAGGCGCACGGCTCTGTTGGCTTGCCGGCAATCTGTGTAAAAAGGCAGCGCTATGTTTCCGGGCAGGCAAAACCATGGCATTTCATCGGGTATCTGTATTTTGCCGGCGCTTCGGGGCGCTTGGGTGCGGCACTTGAAAAAGGCTTGGGCCAAGCCTTTGCCCGCTGCATTCAGGTGCCTTTGTTTTGTTTAAGTGCCCTGATTTCAATCTTATTGCCGCCGGTGCGGCGCCTGCTATACAATAACATTACAGTATGCCGAAAACAGGTAGTATAGGGGCGACAGAGACAGCCCCAAGAGGGCGAAAGGTGGTCTATGCCATGAAAACAACGGGTAAAAAGCTCTTGGCCATTCTGCTTTGCACACTGATGCTGCTGACACTGCTGCCGGCGCAAGCCCTGGCGGCCGAGCCCGACAGTGCGGTGTCGGATATATCGGGGTCGCTGCCGCAGGAGGCGACGGACGATGAAAGCGTGCCGCCGGCAAGCGAACCGCCTCTGGCGGAGGGTGAAGCGCCGGTGGCCGATGTGGAAGCGCCCGAGGTGGACACCGAAGAAGCGCCGGCCAATGCCAGCGAAGCGGAAGCAATGCCTGCAGAAACAGGCGGAAAGATTGTGCTGACGGAGCTGAGATTTGCCTATGGCAACGCCACTTATGAGATTAATGCGGTGGATACCGGACCCTACGACACCACGCTGACGGTGGAGGGCACCACCGCCACGCGGGCAGGCGCCGCGGACTATAAAACGGGCATGAAGCTTTACTACTATGCCATGTGCGACGGCGCGCCTGTTGATGAAATAACGCTCCAGGCCGGCCAGACCAAATGGTATGACAAGGGCGACATGCGTGTGGGTGGGGAGAGCTTCCAGTATTTGGCGGAAGGTGTGGATTATACAACGGTAGAAGACCCCGACTACCACATCTGGAAGTTCAGCTATTATGGCCGCTATGACAATGCCATTTACTGCAATTTCACGCTGCGTGTGCGCAAGCACCAAATGGAGTACGCGCCCACCTATGCAAACAGCCTGTATGCCGGCAAGGATTCGCTGTGGTCCGACCATATGTTTGGTTTGGTGAGCAGCAGCAAGTTTACCAAGGTGGCGGGCAAGGACAATTTTTATGAGTATGTTTTTGCCGAGGACGTGACGTTCCCCTATGTCATTCGCATTTTGTGCAATAACTATTATAAGAACGATTGCTATATCAACGGCGTGGAATTTACAGCAGCAGAATACGCCAAAGGCAAAGATTTTTACTATCAGTTCACGGCGGAAAAACCCTATATTGATTTTTATTTTGTGCCAGGCGATGATACCCACACAGAGTATGTGACCAAGCTGCCAACCACCTGGCGCATACGGGTTATCGGCACGGGCGGCAGCGACCCCGGAACCCCCGACCCCGGAACCCCCGACCCCGGCGCGCCGGACACCGACAAGGTGGCCGCCGATAAAGCCGCCCTGAGCAAAGAGAGCATCACGGCCAGTAGCGGCACCGGCAAGATGACCCTGCCCACCACGGGCGCTAACGGCTCGGCCATTGTGTGGGCGTCCGACAACGCGGCCGTCATAGACCCGGCCACCGGGGCCATTACCCGCCCGGCCGCCGGCGCGG
>JAAYCI010000010.1 GCA_012729855.1 Oscillospiraceae bacterium | reverse complement strand
GCCGATATCGGCCTGAAAACGACCGAGCGGCAACCTCTGTTTCGCTACGCTCCACTTCGGTTGCCGCTCAGGGATAGGTTCCGCACTAACATTGTGATTGGTACAAAAAACGGGGGCAGCTCACCGCGGCGCAAGAGGATGCGCTGCCCGACGGCACCCCGGCGCTGGGCGGTGCGCTGGAGCCCGACCCTGCGCCCCCCGCGGAAACCGAGGGCGAGGCCGCCCCGCAGGCCGAGGGTGAAGCCACCGTGTACCCGGAGGGGGCGTCCAAGCTGTTGGAGGCTTTGGTGGGCGCGCCCCTGCGCAGCGCCAGCTATTCCTACTACTATGCCAACCCCGACCTGATACACTACTACACCGACGCCGCCGGCCGGCTGTGTGTGGTATCGGCCCAGCCGGACGGGCAGTTTTTTAAAGTGTTCACCTTTGACGCCAACCTGAACTGCGTGGACACCAAGACGCTGCCCTTTACCGGTTTTAGCGCGTGGGGCGGCTTTTACAAAGCGGCCGACGGTAACTTTTACGTGGCGGTGGGCCGCCCGAACGACGCCGAGGATGACAGCCTGACCGTGATAGAGGTGCGCAAGTATACCGCCGGGTGGGCGCTGGCAGGCACGGCCGAAATCAAGGGCGGTGTCATGTTTGGGTTCAAGGGCATCACGTTGCCTTTCCGGGCCGGCAGCTGCCATATGGTACTGATGGGCAACCAGCTGGTGGTGCATCTCTCGCGCCAGGGTTATACGTATACCGACGGCCTGCGCCACCAGAGCAACATAACGTTTAGCATCAATACCGCCGCCAGCCCGATGACGGCTGCTTTGCTGGGCAGCGCAAGTGGGGGAAATGCCCACTACACCAGCCATTCCTTCAACCAGTTTGTGCAGGTGCAGGGCAATGACCTGCTGCTGGTAGACCATGGCGATGCGCACCCCCGCACGCTTAAGCTTACCCGTATACCCGGCGCGGCCTCCGGCGGTGTTGCAGGTACAGCTACCGACCTGCTTACCCTGCTGGACAGTGACACCCACTACAATTACACCGGTACCACCGTAACCGGCTTTGAGCTGGGCCAAAGCGGCAACCTGGTGGTGGGTGGCTCGGTGCCACATGGTTACACGGTGGATGGCGTTACCGGCTATAGCGAAGCCATGCTGCGCAACATCTACCTGATTGTAACGGATAAAACCAACGACGCGCCCACCTTTAAATGGTTGACAGAATACACCCCCACCCGCACCGACATGGTGCTGGAAGAGCCCCGCATGGTGAAGCTGGGCGAGGACCGCTTTGCCATTTTGTTCACCGTTACCGAGAACGACGCCACCCGCCTGGAGTACCGCCTGGCGGACAGCAGCGGCAATGTGCTGGCCAGCAAAAGCTTTGCCGGTGTGGCCCTGCCCACGGGCAGCCAGCCTCTGGTATATAACAACACCCTGGTGTGGGTGGGCAGCGGATACAACGCCTACGGCAGCGCCAACGACGACCGTTTCCTGTACGAGCTGAATATGGCGGATGCCGCCAGCCCCGTGCTGCAGGCCCGCCTGCGCGCCGTGGCGCTGGAGGCCGACAACGTTTATGTGAAACTGAACAGCACCCGCCAGCTGGGCGTTACCTATACCCCGGCCAACGCCATAGACACCGCCCTGGCCTGGAGCAGCACCAACCCCGCTGTGGCCAGTGTGGATGCCACCGGCGCTGTGACCGCCCATGCCTACGGCAAAACCACCATCCGCGCCACCAGCGTTACCGGCCTGGTGGCCGAGTGCACCGTCACCGTGGCCATTTCGGTTACCAGCATTGAGTTGCACGAGAGCGCCGTCACGGTGGCCATGGGCAACAAATATACCCTGAACACCACCATATTGCCGGCCAACGCCGACGTGCGCACCCTGAGCTGGCAGGTGGACGACCCCGCCGTGGCCAGTGTGAGCGCCACCGGCGTGGTGATGGGCCTTGCCCCCGGCAGCACGGTGGTGCGCGCGGTTACCGACGACGGCGGCTTTACCGCCGAGTGTGTGGTGACGGTGACCATGCCCAACGTGACCAAGGTGGCGCTGGGCCAAAGCAGCATGGTGCTGTGGCCCTATGTGCAGCGCACCCTGAAAGCCACGGCCATTACCAGCGACGGCAGCACCGCACCGGTAAGCTGGAGCAGCAGCAACACAGACGTGGCCACCGTGGATGAAAACGGCAGGCTTACCACCTACGATACCGGCACGGCCACCATAAAGGCCACGGCCCAAAACGGCAAAAGCGCCTCTATAAAGCTGACGGTGGTGAACACTTATTATTTTTCCAGCAGTGTGACAAAAGTGAGCGCCACCGTGCCCAAAACCATGCAGGCGGGCACCCAAAAAGCGATAACCAAGGCCAAGTATGCCCCCGCCAAGATAGGCACCGTGCCGGTGGGCGATGTGCAGATTACTTACAAGAGCAGCAAAAAAAGCGTGGTGAGCGTGGATGCCGCCGGTGTGCTGACGGCCAAGAAAAAGGGCACGGCCACCATTACCGTGAAGGCCGGCAACGCCACCAAAAAGTATACGGTGAAGGTGACGGCGCCCAAGGCCACCAAGCTGATGCTGAGCGCCAGCACGCTTACCCTGAACCGCAAGCAGACCAAAACCCTGAAGGTGACATTTACCCCGGCGAACGCCGACAAAACGGTGACCTGGAAAAGCAGCAAGCCCGGTGTGGCCACCGTTTCCGCCAAGGGCAAGGTGAAAGCCCTTAAGAAGGGCACAACCACCATTACCGTTACGGCCACCAACGGCAAGAAGAAGGCCAGCTGTGTTGTTACCGTGAAGTAGCGTGGCCGGCGGCATGCAAGCAACACACAAACCCCACGCCGGATTGCGCCGGCGTGGGATAGTTTAACAAATGGCATGGCAAAAGGGGCGGCTGCCCGGCTGGCAAACAAAAACAAGCCTGCCCCGGCGCAGGGTGCGGGGCAGGCGGGCGTTACATCCCTGGCAGCGGGAAGCTTAGGCGTCGGTGGGCTCGGCCGGGGCTTCCAGGTCGTCGTCCATCAGGTCGTCGTCAAAGTCCTCGCTGAACAGCAGCTGCTCGTACTCGTCCAGCTCGCGTTCACGGCGCAGCACATAGAAATACAGGGCGGCCAAAATACCGGCCACGGCGGCCAGGGCCACCAAAAGGGCAACAACAGTGGATTTTTTCACGATGATAACCTCCCCGGGGTCTTTTTGTTTTATTGTGTGTTGGGCGGTATGCCCGCCCGGTTTTTCACGTATGGCGCTGCCTATGTTGCCCAGCACCAGCGCCGCCCCGGCGGCCCCGGCCACCGCCGACTTGCCGGCGCTGGAAATGCGGTTTTTGGCGGCATTGAACCGGTACTGGACATCGTGCAGGGAATTGCCGAACTGCTTCGCGCTTCTCATGCGGGGCCTCCTGTAACGGGCGGCCTGGGCGGCCCGGAATTTTCGTACCATTATTATACTTGCTTTTGGCGCCGATTACAACCGCGAGTTTCTGCCGGCATTACGGCGGGGCCCTTGCTTTGATGATAACGGTTTGCTCAGGCGCATATGGTCGAACCCTGCATGCCGCAGCATGCGCCGGCCCGGAGAAAGCAAACCTTTTCACTGGGGCATTTTAGGAGTATAATAGTAAAAATTAGTTCACACAGTATTCACAAATGCTTGTTTTCGTGGGTCAGATGTAATATATTAGTGTTATGCCCCGGCGCAGCACGGGCAGCCTATAGAAGCGGAGATGCAATTTGGCATGGCATTTAACAAGCGCAAGCAATCGCAGATGGAGCAGTTTTTAAACGATGTTCTGGCCTCGCAGGACACCGATATGTTGGTGGTGCGCGGGAAAGACTGCAAAACCCTGTTTTTGAACAACAGCGCCCGGGCCCGCCTGGAAGAGGCCGGGGCCGTTACCTCGGCCTGCGGGCCGGGGCTGGCCGGGCTGTTCCCCGATTTGTGCGAGCGCTGCGCAGAAGCGGCTGAAGTGGCGGAGGGAGAGACTTTTCAGTTTGATGTGACCGGGCCGGACGAGCATATTTATGCAGGCACCATACACATGGTGAACTGGCTGGACGACAAGCCCGCCAAGGTGCTGACCCTGCGGGATGTGGACGAGGCCCGCAACGCCCATAAAAAGCTGTACGGCCTGGCGTATATAGACCATTTGACCGGCGTGCCCAACCGCCAGCGCTTTAAAGAGGACTTTGAGCTGGTGGCCGAAGACATTGCCGAGGGCAAGCTGCGTGGCATGGTGGCTATTTTTGATTTGGACAACTTCAAGGCAATAAACGATACCTACGGCCACAACACCGGCGACGTGATGCTGCGCCGGCTGACCGGCCATATGCTGATGCAGCCGGAGTTTGCCGGGCACCTGTACCGCTTGGGCGGCGATGAATTTGTATTGTTCTACACCGACCCGACAGATAACTTTCCCTCGGACGACGCCTACCGCGCGCACTTTGAAAAACTGCTGCAGGAGGCGTTTGTTTCGTACACCATGCCCAACATCGAGATGTCCTGCACCATCAGCATGGGTGTGGCCTTTTTGCCAAACCACGGCGAGAGCGCCAGCGAGCTTTTGCGCAAGGCCGACATTGCGCTGTATAAGGCCAAGGCCGCCGGGCGCAACCAGATGGTGTTCTTTGAAGACCGATACGACAACGCCAAGAAGTTTAAGGATCTGTACATCAATATCCAGCCTATCCTCACCCACCTGGGGCGCTCGTACGGGTATGAGCTGGTGGACCGCGGCAACGAGGGCAAGGGCGAGGAGAACGAACTGAACTTGACCGAGTTTGACCGCACGATGGACGCGCTGGGCCTGGGCGAGATGGAGAATGAGGCCAAGTATTTCATTGGCTATACCAGCCAGCTGAAAAGCGATACCGTACGCCGCAACCTGCCCAAGGGCAAGTTTGTGGTGCAGATAAACCTGCCCGCCAACGTGGGCGACGAGGACCTGGCGCTATACCAGCAGCTGAAAGCCTACGGCTACAAGCTGGCCCTGGCCGACCTGACCGACACCAACACCCCCCCCCACCTGCTGGCTTTGGCCGACTATGCCAAGTTTGCCCCCGGCCGCATGGACCCCGTGCGGCAAAAGCAGATGATTGACAATTACCCCGACAAGTTCTTCATTGCCACCGGGGTGGATTCTGTCTCCGCCTTTGAGGCGGCCAAACGCCGGGGCTTCAAGCTGTTCCAGGGCTATTTCTTCAACGAGCCGGTGGTGGTGAAGAAAACCAAGGATATCGACCCGCTGAAGGTGAACTACCTGCGCCTGCTGCAGCTTACCAGCACCGAGGACTATGTCAACTTCCGGGAGATCAGCGCGGTTATAGCGTCCGACGTGGCGCTGAGCTACAAGCTGCTGCGGCTTTTGAACTCGGCGGCGGTGGGCCTGCGCAACAAAATATCCTCCATAGACATGGCCGTGGCCTACCTGGGCGAGGAGAGCCTGAAAAAGTGGATAGCCATGCTGGCGCTGCGCGGCGTGGCCGACGACAAGCCCCTGGAGCTGGTGCGCATGTCGCTGATACGCGCCCAGTTTGGCGAGTTGCTGGCCCCCCATTTCAACCCCCGGCGGGATGCCCGCCATGTGTTCCTCACCGGCATGTTCTCGCTTTTGCACATTGCGCTGGAGAAAACCAAGGAGGAGGTGCTGGAGGAGATACCGGTGGCCGACGATATCCGCCTGTCTATCCTGACCAAAACCGGCCCGCACTCCGATTTGGTGGCCTTCTTCAACAACTACGAGTATGCCAACTGGGACGAGGTGAGCGAGTTCGCCCGCAAGAACGGCCTGAGCGACCGGGTGATCAACGACGCGTACATCTCGGCGGTGAAGTGGTACAATGTGCTGACGGAGGGCGAGTAAATTTTGCCGGCAGGGTGCGTGGAGCACCAAGGTGCCCGGCGCCCCTTTTTGCACCGGGCAAGGCGTGTTTTTAAGAAAAACGGCCCGCCCGCCAAGCCTGCCGGATGGTGCAAATGATAAAAATAATACACGTGAGCGTTGTGAAATATCCATAACCTAGTTTTAGAGTGGGACTTGACAGTGCTTCGCCCCGTGCCGTATGATGGTGAAAACACAGGTTGGGGGCGGGGGTTTATGATGACTTTTTACGAGCCGCATTCCTTGGATGCGGCTTTTCACTTTGCAGCGGAAGAATACTGCATGGCCCACCCGGTGCCAGGCCGGGATGTGGTGATGATTTGGCAGACCGGCAAGTGCGCTATGCTGGGCAGCAACCAGATTGTGCAGAACGAGGTAGACCTGGAGCTGGCCAAGCGGGAGGGTGTGCAGCTGGTGCGGCGGGCCAGCGGTGGCGGCACCATTTACACCGACCCCGGCACCCTGCTGCTGACGCTGATTACCCCCTTCCCCGAGGGGGGCGACGCCAAGGCCATAGGGCGTGAGCGCCTGGCCAAGCCCATTGTGGCGGCACTGAAAAAGCTGGGTGTGAACGCCGAGCTGCAGGGCCGCAACGACATGCTGGTGGACGGGCAGAAGGTATCGGGCCTGGCGCAGCGGCTGAGCGGGGGCATGCTGTGCAGCCATTGCTCGCTTTTGGTGGACGCCGACCTCTCCACCCTGGGCAAGATACTGACGGTGGACGAGGCCAAGATACGGGCCAAGGGGTTTACCTCGGTGAAAAGCCGGGTGACCAACATTGCCGAGCACCTGCCCCAGCGGGTGACGACGGCGGTGTTCCGCCGGCAGCTTACCGAGGCGCTGAAAGCGATACTGCCGCTGGAGACGGCCCATTTTACTGAGGCGGAGCTGGCCGGCATTGAGGCGATACGCCTGAAAAAGTACGCCAACGCCAACTGGACCTACCGCACCAACGTGCAGTTTACCCACCACCACGAAAAACGCCTGCCCTTGGGCAAGGTGGAAATTTACATGATGATAGACAAGGACAGGATACGCGACCTGTCCATCCGGGGGGATTTTTTGTCGCTGGAAGCGATAGAGACGCTGGAGGCCCACCTGGCCGGCCGCCCCTATGACGAACAGGCGGTGGACGCCGCGCTGGACGAGATGGATTTGGGCCTGTACCTGGGCGGGGTATCCAAGCGCGATTTTATGGCCATTATGTTTGCGCACTGAAGGGAGAAAAGCAATGAGCACACTGAAGAAGCCGGAATGGATGAAGGTGAGCTACCGGGACAACCCCAACCTGAAGTTTGTGCGGGATGTGCTGATGGACCTGAAGCTGAACACCATTTGCGATGAGGCGATGTGCCCCAACTTTTTGGAGTGTTTTTCCAAAAAGACGGCTACGTTTATGATTTTGGGGGTGAACTGCACCCGCAACTGCCGTTTTTGCAACGTGACCAACAGCGAGCCGCAGCGGGTGGACCCCGATGAGCCGGCCCGCATTGCCGAGGGCGTGCACAAGTTGGGGCTGCAATATGTGGTGATCACCTCGGTGACGCGGGACGACCTGCCCGACGGCGGCGCCGCCCACTTTGCGGCCACCATACGGGCCATACACGAAAGGAACCCCGACACGGCCGTGGAGGTGCTGATTCCCGACTTTTTGGGCGATGGCGACGCGCTGAAAACGGTGACCGACGCCGGCCCCGAGGTGATAAGCCACAACATGGAGACCGTGAAAACCCTGTACGACCAGGTGCGGCCCCAGGCCATTTACGAGCGCTCGCTGGAGCTGTTGCGCTCTATCAAGGCGCTGGCGCCGGGCATCCGCAGTAAAACGGGCATCATGGTGGGGCTGGGCGAAACGCCCCGGCAGGTGGAGGCCATCATGGACGACTTGCGGGCGGTGGGCTGCGAGTTTTTGACCATTGGGCAGTACCTGGCGCCCACGGCGGCGCATTACCCCGTGCAGGAATATGTGACGCCCGAGCAGTTTGAGCGCTACGGCGCGCTTGCCCGCGAAAAGGGCTTTGAGTTTGTGGCCTCGCACCCGTTTGTGCGCAGCTCTTACAACGCGGCCGAGGCGCTGGCTGAGGAGACGGCCTGAGCAATGGGGCACAGTGGCGCTGCGGGCAGCGCCGGCCCTTTTGCTTGACAGGCTTACCCGCCAACAGTATAATAACAGTAGAAAAAAGAATACCTGCACTTGGGGAGCTGGAACTATCCGGCTGAGAGTAAGCGAAAGAGAGCTTTAACCCTGAAACAACCTGATCCGGATAATGCCGGCGGAGGGAAGCGTCAGACACCAAGACACCGTAAGGGTCTGCTCGAGTTTCCTCGTGCAGACCCTTTTTTCGCGTATAGGGGGGCTGAGGGCTACGTGGGCCCCGGCCCCGGCAACACCCTGGTGGCGGCGCGAAAACCGCCACCCCAAGGAAAAGGAGCATGACTATGGAACAGCCCAATGCTAGCCTCGCCATTCAGATTTTGCCCACCGTGGCAGCCGACAAAGTGATTCCCGTGGTGGACGCCGTGATCGCCTATATCAAAAGCACCGGCCTGAACTACATGGTGGGCCCGTTTGAAACCACCATTGAGGGTGATTTTGACAAGCTGAGCGACATTGCCAAGGAATGCCAGCTGATTGCCATACGCGAGGGCGCCAGCCAGGTGGCCTGCTACATGAAGATGTTCTACAACCCCACCGACGGAGTATGGAGCATTGAAAAGAAAGTTAAAAAGCATCACGACTAAGCTCTCCAGCTGGTCGCTCATCATTGCGCTGCTGGTGATATGGCAGCTGGTGAGCACGCTGGGCCTGGTGCCCGACTTTATGCTGCCCAGCCCGGTGAATGTGGTGCTGGCCTTTATTGGCGACTTTGGCCTGCTGATGGAGAACCTGTGGGTGACGCTGTACGAGGCGCTGGCGGGCCTGGCGCTGGCGGTGGCGGCCAGCTTTGTGCTGGCCATTTTAATGGACCTTTCCGGCTTTTTAAAACGCAGCGTGACGCCCATACTCACCTTTACCCAAACGGTGCCCACCATTGCGCTGGCGCCGCTGCTGCTGCTGTGGATGGGCTACGGCGCCGCGCCCAAAATTGTGCTGGTGTTCATCACCTGCTTTTTCCCGCTTACCATCAGCCTGATGGGCAGCTTTGCCCAGGCCGACGGCGACGCCATACGCCTTTTGAAAACCATGGGCGCCAGCCGCCTGCAGGTGTACCGTTACATCAAGCTGCCCAGCGCGCTGCCCGCCTTTTTCTCGGGCCTGCGCATTGCGGCCACCTACTCGGTGGTGGGGGCCGTGGTGGGCGAGTGGCTGGGCGGCAACGCGGGCCTGGGTGTGTACATGATACGGGTGCGGAAAAGCTACAACTTCGATAAAATGTTCGCCGTCATCCTGCTCATCAGCATTTTGAGCATCGTGCTCATCAAGCTGGTGGAGCTGCTGGAATACAAGGCCATGCCCTGGCGGCGCAAGGACAAAAAACGCACGTGACTGGTGGGGCGCCGTGCGCCCCTTTCCCTGGAGGAAAACGATGAAAAAGAGAATAGCCTTAATACTGGCCGCCGTTTTAATGCTGGGCCTTTTGGCCTCTTGCGCCCAAACCCCGGCCAGCGGGGGCGCCGGCAGTGGCAGTGGCGCCGCGGCCACCCCCATACGCCTGGTGCTGGACTGGACGCCCAACACCAACCACACGGGCCTTTATGTGGCGCTGGAAAACGGATACTTTGCCGAAGAGGGCCTGGATGTGGACATTCAGCAGCCGCCTGAGAACGGCGCCGAGATACTGCTGGCCGCCGGCAACTGCGAGTTTGCCGTGAGCATCCAGGAGGGCATGGGCCCGGCCATTGCGCGGGAGGCCCCGCTGGGCATCGTGGCCATCGCGGCCATCATCAACCACAACACCTCGGGCATCATGTCGCTGGCGTCGGCCGGCATTGAAACCCCGGGCGATTTGGCCGGCAAGCGCTTTGCCACCTGGGAGACCCCATTGGTGGACGCCATTATAAAGAACATTGTGGAGGCCGACGGCGGTAATTTTGAGGATGTGATCATGATACCCAACGCCGCCATTGACAGCATTGCCGCGGTGCAAACCGAGGTGGACGCCGCCTGGATATACTACGCCTGGGACGGTGTGGCGGCCGAGCTGCAGGGGCTGGATATCAACTACCTGGACCTGGGGCAGATAAACCCCACCTTCGACTACTACACGCCGGTGCTTTGCACCAACACCGACTATGCCGAGGCCAACCCCGAGATTGTGAAAAAGTTTATGAAAGCCGTGACCAGGGGCTATGAGTACGCCATGGCCGAGCCGGACGCCGCCGCGCAGATACTGCTGAAGCACGCGCCCGAGCTGGACGAGGAGCTGGTGGTGGCCAGCCAGCAGTACCTGGCCACCCGCTACCAGGCCGGCGGCGCCCGCTGGGGCGAGATAGACGCCGAGCGCTGGGGCAACTTTTACGCCTGGATGTATGACCAGGGCCTTTTGGACAGTGACATTCGCGATAAAGGCTTTACCAACGAGTATCTGCCCTGATATACTAAGGACAGCCGCGTTGCCCGGTGCGGGGGCACTGCCCGCGCCGGGCAACCGTTTTAAGCCGGTGCCCAGCCTTTTACCGGCACAGAAAAGAGGAATACCCTGTGCTGTTTGCCTGTGAAAACGTGACCCGCTGCTACGACGGTATGCCCGTGGTACAGGACATCTCCCTCAGCCTTGGGCAGGGGGGGCTGGTATCGCTACTGGGGCCCAGCGGCGTGGGCAAAACCACGCTGTTTAACGTGCTGGCCGGCCTGGATGTGCCCGACGAGGGCCGCGTATACCTGAACGGCGAGGAGATTACCGGCAAGGCCGGGCGGGTGAGCTACATGCTGCAGAAGGACCTGCTGCTGCCCTACCGCACGGTGCTGGACAATGTGATTCTGCCCCTGGTGATACGCGGGGAGGATAAAAAGACGGCGCGGGACAAAGCCCGGGTGCATTTTGAGCAGTTTGGCCTGGCGGGCTACGAAGACAAGTACCCCCACCAGATATCGGGTGGTATGCGCCAGCGGGCGGCCCTTTTGCGCACCTGCATGATGGACACCCCGGTGCTGCTGCTAGACGAGCCGTTCTCGGCGCTGGACGCCATTACCAAGCTGCAGATGCACGCGTGGTATTTGGACATTGTGGAGCAGCTGCACCTGTCCACCATCTTCATCACCCATGACGTGGACGAGGCGGTGCTGCTGAGCGACACCGTATACATCCTGAACGGGCGGCCCGGGCGCATCGCCGAGGCCATTGACATTGAGCCGCCCCGCCCCCGCGCGCATGATTTTTCCACCTCCAAAGCTTTTGCCGTATACAAGCGCGGTATTTTGGACGCGCTGGGGCTGTAGGTGCGGCTCGCCTTTCTCAGGCATTAAAACAGAATATCAAAAAAGAGCCGGGGGAATTTCCCCGGCTCTTTCGCTTTTTTTCACGCGGCCATTTTGGCATAATAAAAACCAATAGAAAACTTCATAATCCCACCCGATAATAGAATATACGCCCCCACAACCCCGCCGGCCTGCGCCGGCAAACCAAGGAGGTTACGCTATGCCCCGGGAACTTTACTCAGACAAGTATATCAAGCATAAACGCGGCGCCGAAAAGGACGAGGACAACATGCTGCACCAGAAGGCCATGGCCGAGGAGCTGGACAGTGAGCAGAAGGAAGAGGCCCGCTGGCTGAAGCAGGACCTGGACCGGCGGGAGAAAGAAATAGAACGATAATAAATCATAAATTTTCCATTCTTGCGAATTTTAGCCGCTGGCTTTCGCGGCGGCCAAGCGCATGGGAAAATGCCCGATAAATCTTTTAAAATAGGCAAGCAGCCAAAAGGAGCCCGCCGGAAATTCGGCAGGCTCTTTTTTATCGTTATTTTTGGGTATTTTTCCGGTTCTGCAAAATGGACATTTTTTGACTGCTGATATCGAGGCATAGTGCGAAGAAATTTCCAGTTTAAAAGAATGGCTGTTTTCTGTAAAAAAATGCCAATAAAATGGGCATAAATTAATTTGTCGATATTTTTCGACTATTTTCGCACACGCTGATGGGGTGGCTATGCCAGGCCCAGTAGATCGCGTACCACGGCGCCGGCCACCACCATGCCGGCGGCCACCGGCACAAAGCTGATGCTGCCCGGCGGGTTGGGCTTTAGCGCGCCCGGGCGGTCGGGTATTTCGGTGGGGGCCTCGGACTGAGCGGCCATGCCGCCGTGGCGCACGGGCGGCTCCTGCGAGTAGACCACCTGCACGCCGGTGACGCCCAGTTTCTTCAGCTCGCGGCGCATGACGCGCGCCAGGGGGCAGCCGCTGGTTTTGGCAATGTCGGTTACCTCGAAGCGCTCGGGGTGCAGGCGGTTGCCGGCGCCCATGGCGCTGATGACCGGCACCCCTGCCCGCTTGGCCCGCACGATGATCTGCAGCTTGGCGCTGACAGTGTCCACGGCGTCCACCACGTAGGAATAGCCGGCAAAAGGGTAGTGGTGGGCGTTGTCGGGCGTGTAGAACACCGGGTGGGCCTCCACCGTGCAGGCGGGGTTGATGTCGGCGATGCGCTCGGCCATCACGTCCACCTTGCGGCGGCCAAGCGTGGAGCGCAGGGCCACCAGCTGGCGGTTCAGGTTGCTCTCGGCCACGGTGTCGTCGTCGAACAGCGCCAGCCCGCCAATGCCCGCGCGGGCCAGGGCCTCGCACACCGCGCCGCCCACGCCGCCCACGCCAAACACGGCCACCCGCTTTTGGGCCAGCAGGGCCACGCCCCCGTCGCCTATTATCTGGGCTGTTCTTTGGAACATGGACATGCGTTTGCCGCCTTTCTACAATAAATGTCCCTGCGGCGGCAGTGTGCCGGCAGGGGCATTTGTATGAGGATATTTTCCCGGCTTAGTCGCAGCGGTAGAGGTTTGCCTCGTAGGGGCGCAGGGCATTGGACTGGCCGCTGTAGTTGCTGAGCTGCAGGCGGTGGCTGCTGAGCAGCCGGCCGGGGCGGGGCACCTGCCGCTCGGTGAGGTTCATTTCCACATACCATTTGTTTCCCTCGTGGATGCGGAAGTAGCAGAACACCCGCCGGTTTTTCAGGAACACCGGGTTGAAGCTGCCGTATACCAGGCAGGGGGTTTTCTTGCGCAGGGCAATCAGCTTTTGGTAGTGGGCAAGCACCGAGTTTTTGTCCTCCAGCTGCAGCGCGGCGTTCAGGTGCTCCACGCCGTCGGGCAGGCGCATCCAGGGCTCGGCCCCGGTGAAGCCGGCGCAGGGGCCGGCGCTCCAGGGCATGGGGGTTTGGGCATGGTCGGCCGCGTAGCACAGCACCTTTTGCAGGGCGGCGTCTTCGCCCAGGGTTTTTTTCAGCTCGCTGAACAGCCTAAGGGAGGCGGCGTCGCGCAGTTCTTCCGCCGAGGAAAAGCGGGTGTTGGCCAAGCCCAACTCCTCGCCCTGGTAGATCATGGGCGTGCCGCGCAGGGTGAGCAGCATAGTGCCCAGGAGCTTTGCCAGCACCGCGCGGTACAGCGGGCTGGCCCCCAGGCGGCTGACCATACGGGGCGTCTCGGCCGACTCTAAAAACAGGGCCATCCAGTGGGCGCCGCTATACTGCCGCATCCAGCGCAGGTAGTAGTTGCGCACGCGCAAAAGATCCAGCCGGGCGGCGGCGCGTTCCTTGCCGCGGGGCACCAGGTGGCTGGCGTCGAAAATCATGTCCAGCTCGCCGGTGTCGTCGCCGGTGAAGAGCTTGGCGGTCTCGGTGCCGGCGCCCTTCACCTCGCCCGCCAGCAGTGGGATGGAAGGGGCTTCCTCGCCGTCGGGCGGCGGGGGCGGGGTGATGGCCTGGCGCAATTCCCTGAGATAGCGGTGCACCCGCTTGCCGCCAATAAACTTCTCGTAGCCGCGCAGGGGGCTCAGGTGCTGGGCCGCGGCGCTGCCGTTTTCAAAATCCATTTTGCTGAGGGTGTTTACCGGCCCGAAGAAAAAGCCGTCCACGCCTTTGTCCAGCCAGTAGCGCAGGGCGTCGGCCAGGGCGTCGCGCATGTCGGGGTTGTCCCAGTTCAGGTCCATGCGGTGGCGCTCCACCAGGTGCAGGGCCCAGGCTTTCATTTGGGGGTAGTAGGTCCAGGCCGGGCCCATGCCGGGGCGGCCCCAGTTGTTGGGCGGGGTTTCCGGCTCGCCCGGGCGGAAGATGTAGTAGTCTTTGGTGGGCCCGCCCTCCAGCGCGGAAACGAACCAGGGGTGTTCGTCGCTGGTGGCCTCTATGTCCTGCCCAATGACCACCCGCATGCCGCGTTCGTGGGCCAGCTGAACCAGGCTTTCAAACTCTTCCAGGGTGCCAAGGTCGGCGTTGATATCCTTAAAGTCCCGCGCGCCGTGCAGGCCGTTGCCGGGGGTATCCAGCAGCGGCCACAGCCACAGCACGTCTACCCCCAGGCGGGCCAGGTAGGGCAGGCGCTGTATCACGCCGCCAATATCGCCCACGCCGTCGTGGTTGGAATCCATGAAGCTGGGCATGTAAATTTGGTAGATGACGGCCTCTTTCCACCAGGCGGGCTGCACAAGGTGCGCAGACGGCGCCGGGGCCTTCTCGCGCTCGGCCATCTCCACCAGCATGTCGGCAAAGCCGGGGCCGCCTATGCGGTCTAAATAAGGCAGCGGCAGGTTGGCCACCAGGGGGTTGGCCGGCCAGTTTTCATCGCGGTCCAGCTGGATGAGCAGGTTTTGCAAAACGTCGTGCCCCACCGGGTGGTGCCAGGCTTCTTTTATTTTGCTGTGGCGGGTCAGCTGCATAACAGCCTCCTTGGAACCATTACGGGTTTTCCTGTACAGGCACCATTACCTGTACAGGAAAATAGTATACCCCATAATTATGAAAAAATAAACACGCATTTAATGAACAGGGCACAGCACGGCGCACTTGAATATCCGAACACGGTTTTATGCCCGCATGAAGCCGGGTTATCCTTTTGCATGGCGCATTTGTAAAAAGTTTATGCAAGACAGTTTATAAAAAGGGTAAAATGATGGGACCAATGTAGCAATAACGCGTGAAATAATTCAATTTTGAGAATGTGGACATTCTTCTTATATTTTTGCTATAATATAACCATATATGTTTGGACTGATTGCAGAAAACAGCCATTATGGAAAACCGGCGGGAAGGCGATGACCACAGAGCGGGATATTTGACCATTAGCGGCAACGCAGAAGAAATTGTTGAATGCATTTACAACATCCCGGAAGCATTTTATGGTAAAATCATGAGGGCTTGACAGAGCGGGCGCAGGGTGCCACGCTTTCTGTCGGAATAGAATATGGGGCGCAGGCGCTGCCGGCGGTATTCCAGCACAATGGGCTTTGCCACAGGTGTGCCGCCGGCGGCATCACTATGGCTTTAGATGGAAGCCTGCAACGGGCGCTGCCTGCTTGCGCGCGCGGCAGGGCCCGCTATACTACAGTGGCAATGCAGCTGCCTTGAAAGTTGATATGTATGATTAAGCGCAATCAAAAATTATTGAATACCGTGAACTGGCTGTTGGATGCGCTGCTGAATTTCGCGGCGTTCTTTCTGGCCTATTGGCTGCGCTTTGACGTGTTCGAGCAAAGTGCTGTTTACCAGCCTTTTTCCAACTATGTTGATATTGCGCTGTTGAATGCCATAGTAAGCGTGGCTTTGTATGTGGTGTTCCATATGTATGAGCCCAAACGCCACACCGATTTCAGCAAAGATATTTGGATAATACTACAGGCCAACGCGCTTGACATTTTGCTGCTGGGCCTGCTGTTTTATGTTCGCCGTGTCAATGAATTTTCGCGTATACTGCTGTTTTTCTACTTCATCATCAGCACCATACTGGTGATAGCCAAGCACGGCATTTTGCGCATGATTTTGAATAAAATGCGCAGCGCCGGGCGCAACCAAAAACACGTTTTATTGATAGGCGGCGGCACCCTGGCAGCAGCGTATGTGCAGGAGATACAACACAACCCGCATCTTGGCTACATGATAGACGGTTATCTTGCCGCCGCCCCCGCAACCATAATATCCGGCAGCGGTGTCCCTTTGCTGGGCGGGTATGTGGACATCTCTAAAATTCTGGCACAATGCCAACACGATGAGGTAATAATTGCGCTGGATGAGGGGGAGGCCAAGCACACCCGCACCGCCATTGACGCCTGCAATTTGCATGGGTTCCGCTTTTCCATCATCCCTTACTTTACAGAATATTGCTTTTCTGCCGTTTCGCCCGAGACACAGACGATGGGCAGCGTGCAGCTGTACGATATCTGTGCCTCTCCGCTGGACAGCGTGCTGAACCGGTTTTGGAAACGCGGGTTGGATCTGCTTACCGCCACCATCATTTTCATCATCACCCTGCCCATTATGCTGCTGGCGGCGCTGGGCGTGAAGCTGAGCTCCAAAGGGCCGGTGTTCTTCAAGCAGGAGCGCATTGGGTATAAAAAAGAACCCTTCTATATGTACAAGTTCTGTTCCATGCGCATAAACACCGACCACGACACCGCCTGGAGCCAGAAAGGGGATACACGCATTACCCCTTTTGGCAAGTTTATACGGAAAACCAGCATCGACGAACTGCCGCAGCTGTTCAATATCATCAAGGGCGACATGAGCCTGGTGGGCCCGCGGCCCGAGATCCCCTTCCATGTGGACCATTTCAAGCATGAGATACCCTACTACATGGCGCGGCATCAAATACGCCCCGGCCTGACGGGCTGGGCCCAGGTATGCGGCCTGCGCGGCAATACCTCTATTGAAAAGCGCATTCAATACGACCTTTACTATATTTACAATTGGTCTTTGGCCCTGGATATCCGCATTATTGTTAAAACCATTTTTGGGGGCGTTTTCAGCCGGGAGGAATAGGGTTTTCTGGCGTGGCGCGCACCCGTGCGTGACATAAAGACACATAAAAGCGCCCCAGTATTTCGCCACATGCGGTTTGCGAAAGACTGGGGCACTTTGTTTCCATTGGGCTGTTATAGCGCGCAAACCAATACACCGGCAATAATAAGGCCCAATGCCAGCAGCCGCTTGGCGTTCAGCTTCTCTTTAAAAAGCAGCACCCCAAACAGGGTGATATAGATATAGCCGGTGGTCTCCAACACCGGCCCCAGGGACAGCGGCAGGCCCTTATAGGCCCACACACTGATGACGGTGGTTCCGAAAAAAATGAGATAGGCCACAATAACCAGCGGGTTGAGGTATTCGGCCAGAACACTTTTGTGGTTTTTTTGCGCAGCTTTTTTAAGCATGACCTGGGACACTGAAGACAGGAAGACCCCGGCCAGACACACAAGCACATAAAACCATTGGCCTTCAGGCATGGGGCGCCTCCTTCCCGGCGTGTTCACTTAGGGAGTACAGGATGACACCTGCCAGCACAATGGCAATGCCGATACACTTTTTCAGCGTAATGACCTCGCCAAACAGTACAATGCCCCACACCAGGCCCCATACCACCGTGACCGCCTTGTTGGCGTAGGCGGTGGTGAGCTGAAGGCGCTTGAGGATTTGTTGCCACAAAAGCGCGTAGGCGCCCAGTATGAGAATGGAAAGCGCGAAAAACAGGCAAAAATAAAGGCTGAACGTGGGATAGCGCCCCGCCTGTTTCATGCAAACCGGGGCCATGCTGTAAACCAGCATGAGAATATGCAGTGCCAGGTATACCCGCCACTGTGGTTTTGCGCCATCACCTGTTACGGGGTTCATCGGTATTTCCTCAATAGGCCACCATATAAAGGGTATCGTCTACAAACACGAGCTGCTCGCGTGCATTGAACGTATCCCAGTTTTTTCCCTCAAAGTATTCGGCATAAACCTCATCGGACATAGTGACCACCTGCATATGGCTGTCGGTATATAAATTATACGCGGCAACCGCCCCCCAAAAGTTTTGCCAAACACGGTAATTCTGGTCCCCATAAGAGTACCCAATATTTTCGGGGTAGGTGTATACGGGGCTTGCATCCTGCCCCACCACCATCTTTTCAACGCGTACACCGCCTTTTTGCTCGTACCGCAGCACTTCTTCGTGTACTTCGCGCGCAATCTGGGCATCCACGGCATTGTTTACACGCTGCGCCGTTCCAAAACCACCAATGTGTATGACGCTGAAAACCAGGAAAACGGCCATCGCGCCGGCCGCGCACCACCGCACACCCTTGGGCGGCTGCAAAAACAGCAGGATGAGCGCCACTGTGGTAAACAGGCCAAAAAAACCCACCAGGGTACGCGGCACAGCCCAAACAGAATCGGTAACCGCGTGCAAAAGGAACACCGAAAGATAGTTGGCTGCCAGCGTAAAGAGCACCATAAGCCACCCCACCAACTTGGTTTTACGGCGGGCCAGCACGAATACCAGCAGGGCAAGCAGCACCAAAAACACCAGAGGCACCACCCAGTTGAACGCCACAAAATGCTTGAAGCCCCACAAAAACCCTTGTACCTGGAGAACCAAAATGGCCAGGTTTCCCCATACCGCCGATAAAGAAACATTCCGCTCAGACACAAAGGCAATGCCTATTTGCTGAAACAAAACAAGCACCGCCATGGTGATAGCGCTGGCGATTATACACACCACCGCCAACTGGAAAAACCGCAGCACCACACGCTTGTTAATGGTAAACTTGCTTTCCATAAGCCAAAAGCACATGCCCCAGCATATGTACAGCTGAACCAAAACCTGGTACATCCCTAGGCTGAGCACCAAAAACAGCAGCGACAAAAGAAGGTGGATTATGTTCTGCCGGCGAAAGAAAAACCAGACCGAAAGCGCCGTGAAAAGCAAACCAAAGCCAAACACCGGGCCCGCTTCGGGGAAATAGTAAAACTCCTGGATAAAAATATTGACAAATGAAAGCAGTACCGCCATATTGGCAAGCAGCAGGGTTTTCCAATCATTGTTACCTTTTATTTTGGCAAACAATAGGGTAATTATTACCGCGCCGGCCGCCGAGCACACCAGCAGAATGAGCTTCAGCAAAAGCTGGTGGCTGGTAACCCGCACCCCTAAATGGTACAGGATGGCCATGATCGCATAGCTGACAGGCCGCCCCAGCCACAAATGCCCCTGGTAATACAGCCCGTTGCCCTCTTCGATGTGCGCATAACTGTCGGATGAAAACAGCGTTTTCAGATAGGGCGAGAAAGCCAGCAGTAGTACCGCCAGGTTAATAACAAATAAAACCACAACCCGCTTCAATTGCTGGTTTCCCATTATGGCAGCAACCGGCCCCAACCTTTTAGGGCTTGCCACACTCCCCATGTTTCAGTTTCCTTTCCCTTCGGTATACGCCAATACCTCCCGCGCCACCAGCCCTGCATCCACCCCGTCGTAGCAGGGCAGTGTGATGGTGTTTTGCTCCAGCCACAACGCGGTTGGCTGTACACTGTTGTATTTGGCTTTGTAATAGCTGGTGTTCGACAGGCAGTAGGTGCCAATGGTGCTCTCTATATCCCTTTGGGCCAGGTGGTCTATCAGGCCGTCGCGGTCAACGCCGTTTGGCACCACAAACACCACGCTTTGCATGTTGTGCACCACGCCGGCGTCGTGCTTTTGGCTTTGGTAGCCGGCCGGCTGCAGCAGCCGCACATACTGCTGCTGGGTTTCAATGCGCCGGCGCACAATGTCGTCCAGCTTTTCTATTTGCTTGATCACCATCAGGCATTGCAGCTCGGGCAGGCGGTAATTGTAGCCGTAGGTAACAAAGTCCATTTTGCCGTCGGCCACGGTGGCGCCGTGCAGCAGCTTTATTTCCAGCTGCCGCGCCCATTCGCTGTTGCTGGTGGTGATAGACCCGCCCTCTCCGCTGGTAAGCAGCTTGCGCGGATGGTAACTGAAGCAGGCGATGTCGGCTATGCTGCCCACCTTCTGGCCGTCCACACTGCTGCCAATGGCGCAGGCGGCGTCGTTGATGAGCGGGATACCATGCTTTTGGCAGATGCCCCGAATTTGAAGCAGGCCGCTGGGGTTCCCCAAGGCGCTTACAAACATCACCGCTTTGGTTTTGCTGGTAATTTTGGCCTCCAGTTCTTCGGGCAGCATGTTGAAGGTCTCGCGGTCTACGTCTGCGAACACGGGTACAGCGCCGCAGGCTTCAACCACATTCACCGACGCCGGGAATGAAAAATCCCCCACGATGACCTCGTCGCCGGGCCCCACGCCCAGAACCTCCAGGCTGGCCGACAGCGCCGTGGTGGCCGAGGTGGCGTTGAACGCATACCGGGCCCCGGTATAGGCGCAAACCGCCCGGGGCAGCGCCTGAGACCATTGCCCGCGCGTAAACATCCCGCTGTCAAATATTTCCCGGAACGCCTGTTCCACGTCTTCATACTGGATATAGGGCCATATCAGTCGAATCATCCTGAAATCCTCCATCCTGCCAGGCTATGCCTGGGTGGGAATATGTGCTTTATACCATTCCAGGGTTTGCGCAAGCCCCTGTGCAAACGGCGTGGGCGAAAAACGGATCAGACTTTGCAGCTTTTGGTTGCTGGCGTGATGGCAAAACACGTCGGCCGCGCGCGCCGGCTTGCGCAGCACCTCGCCGGTGTAGCCCATCTGTTCGGCAATCATGGCCACCAGGTCGTTCATAACGGTTTGGCCGTCTGCCGAGATATTCACGGCCTCCCCGTTGGGCATTACCGGGTAAAGCGCCAATACGGCGGCCACGGTGTCCAGCACATACACAAATTCGCGCGATTGCTCCCCTGTACCGTGGATCTCCGGCGTCTCGCCCTGCAGGATACGCCGGGCCGTTACGGGGATGATGCCGCTGAGCGGCCCGATGAAGTTCTGGCGTGGCCCATAATTGTTGAAGGGGCGCACAATAAAGGCGTCCAAATCGTATTGTAGCACGTAGGAATGCAGCATCAGGTCTGCCGCCGCCTTACCGGCCGCATAGGTGGTGGTGGCCCGGTAGGGGTGGTTTTCGTCCATGGGCTCATACAAAGCCGAGCCGTATACCTCCGAAGAAGAAAAATGGCACAGGGTCTTAAACGCCCCCCGCCGCTGCAGCTCCAGCAGGTTTTTCATCATGGTTACGTTTGTCATGTACGCGTTCGACGGATTGATAAAGGAATAGTTCAGCGCTTTGGTGGCGCAGTGGAACACGATGTCGATGGCGTGTTCCTCCAGCAGGTAATCCAGCGTGCCCTCCAGCTCCACATCATCGCGCACAAACAGGGCCCCGCGGGAAACCGCCTCGGCCAGGTTCTCCTCCCGCCCTATAAAGAGGTTGTCTACCGCCACCACTTTCCCGGCGCCCTGCGCTATCAGCCCGTCGGCCAGATGGCTGCCAATAAACCCCGCGCCGCCTGTAACCAGGATATTGGCGCCCTTGATCTCCGTTCGCATAATCTCCCGCCCTTTTCCAGCACTCAATGCTTTACTTTTCTATTCCGCCAAATCGGCGTTGGCTGTCTCCAATATTTGCAGCACGCGAATGGCCTGCTCGGGCCCGGCAATGGATGGGCGCCCCTCGCGGATACACCCGGCAAAGTGGCCCAGGCTGTTCAGCAGCGAATCCTCCTGCTCAATGTAGGGCACGTACAGGTCCCCGCTGCGGGTTTTGGCCTCATAGCTGCCATACTCGCGGAAAAGCGCGGCGTCCAGCTCCACGCCTTTATCGTAAACCATCAGCTTTTCCGACTCCTGCAGGTCGTCGAACACAATCATTTTTTTGCTGCCGGAAATGGTGATCCGGCGCTCTTTCAGCGGCGAAAACCAGCTGGATTTTATCATGGCCACAAAGCCGTCGTACTTGGCGGTCAGGTAGGTGATGATCTCCTGCTGGCCGAACTGCTTTTGCCCCATGCACTCCACCTTGCGCACCGGCTGGCCGTTACACAGGTAGTCCAGTATGGCCAGGTCGTGCACGGCCAGGTCCCACATGGCGTTCATGTCCCGTTTGATATGCGGCCCCAGGTTGGCCCGGTTGGACTCAAACGAGATCAGCTCACCCAGCTCGCCCGATTCGATGATCGCCTTGATTTTCCGGATGATGGGATGAAACACCAGAATGTGGTCCACATGGATGTGTACGCCGCTTGCTTCTGCCAGCTTTTGCAGCAGCAGGGCGTCGCTGAGGGTGGTGGCCATGGGTTTTTCCATAAACAGGTGTTTTTTGCTGCGCAATACCGCCCGCGCAACCTCCTGCCCAATGGCATCGCGCAGCGCAACGGCGCACATGTCAATGGCCGCGTCATCCACCACGGCGCGGTAATCCGCCACATATGCCACGGAATCGCCAAAAACCAGCCGGGCTTTGGCCAACTGCCCGGGGTCTTTGTCACAGATGGCCACCAGCTCGTAGTCCTGGCTTCTGGCCAAGTTGCGCGCAATATTGGGGCCCCAATACCCATAACCGATCAAAGCCGCTTTCAGCATAAGCATAGTCCTTTTTATGTTTATTTTGGCATGCCCGGCCACCGGTTACTCCGGCGGCAGTTTAAACCCGCAGGCGGCACAGGCGCCGTTGTCCGCCCGGGCGCCGCAGCGGCACACCCGCCCAATCGGCCTGGCCGGGTTGCCCACCACCAGGGCGTAGGGGGCTACGTTTTTGGTTACCACGCTGCCAGCGCCCACCATGGCATAGGTGCCCACCGTGTGCCCGCACACAATGGTGCTGTTGGCCCCCAGCGAGGCGCCCTTCTCTATCAGTGTGGCGCGCACCTGCCAGTCCGGGTTTTGGGCGCGCGGGTAGTAATCGTTGGTAAACGCCACATTGGGGCCCACAAACACCTCGTCCTCTATGGTAACCCCGTGGTAAACGGAGACCCCGTTTTGAATTTTCACCCCGGCGCCCACCCTAACGGCATGGTCGATATAGGCGTCCTTGCTGATGATGCACCCGGCGCCAATCTGCGCGTCCTCCCGTATCTGTACATTCATCCAAACCTTGGTGCCCGCGCCTATCTGTGCCCGGGGCGACACATTGGCCGTCTCGTGAATAAAAACATCCTTCACAGCTTTCTCCTTTACCTGCGTTACAGCTTGCCAATAACGGTGGCCACGGCGGCCACTTCGGCTTCTGTCAGTGCCGGGTGCACGGGAATGGAAAGCACCTCCAGCTTCACGGTGTCGGTGGCCGGCCATGCCGTCTCAAAGCCCAGTGCCTTGTAGCAGGGCTGCTCGGGGATACTAAATGGGTAGAAGATACCGTAGCCCACGCCCTCCGCTTCAAAAAGCTTCACCAGCGCGTCCCGGCGGCCCGCTTTTACCCGGATGGTATACTGATGATACACATGTTCGGCCTCCGGCTGCACCGCCGGCACCTGCACGGCAGGGTTTTTTATGTGCGCGTTGTAGTAAGCGGCGTTCTTGCGCCGGGCCGCATTAAAGGCGTCCAGCCGTTTCAGCTGTTCCAGGCCAATGGCCGCCGCAATGTTCGTCATGCGGTAGTTATAGCCCAAAATGTCATGCGTATACCGTATCTTCATACCGTGGTTGATCAGCAGCCGGGCGCGGTCGGCCAGGTCGTCCCGGTTTGTCAGCACAATGCCCCCTTCGCCGGTGGTCATGTTCTTGGTGGGGTAAAAGCTGTAGGCCGCGGCGTCGCCAAAGGTGCCCACCTGCTTGCCCTTCCATTTGGCGCCGTGGGCCTGGGCGCAGTCTTCCAGCACCATCACGCCATGTTCCCCGGCCAAGGCCATTACGGCGTCCATGTTGCAGGCCTGCCCAAACAAATGGACGACCAGCAGCGCTTTGGCGTCGGGGTTTGCCTTCAGTGCCGCGCGCAGGCCATCCATGTCGATGTTAAAGGTGTCGGGGTCGATATCCACAAAAACGGGGCGTGCCCCTGCATACAGGATGCTGTTTGTGGAGGCGATGAAGGAATAGGCGGTGGTGATAACCTTGTCGCCCGGGCCCACGCCCATGGCCCGAAGCGCCACTTCCAGCGCCGTGGTGCCCGATGTGGTGGCAATGCCATGCCGGGCGCCCACATAGCCGGCAAAGGCCTGCTCAAACTCGGACACCACCGCCCCGCTGGCAATCATGCCCGAGTCCATTACCTTCAGCACGGCATCCTTCTCGTCCTGTGTGATCCAGGGTTTTGCAATCGAAATCATATCCGTATACCCTCCCATTATTCTGGCGGCAGCAACCTTCTGTAAAAGCGCGTCCCTCTCGCCGCAGGGGCGTGCATCCGTATGCAAGCGGCAGGTTTACCCGTCACGTTCCGGCGTTTCCCGCTTTTTTTCGGACACGCCGTCTTTGTCGATCTGCACCAAACGGTCTATCAAAAAAACCGGCCGGTTCCGCGAAGCGTCCAGCGTGCGCCAAAGATACTCCGCTATGATGCCCAACGACAGGTTGGTGATGCCGAAACCGACCAGCAATATGGCAATCAGGCTGGGGAAGCCGGCCTCAAAGGCGTAGCCCACCAACAGTTTCATCACCAGTATATACACAGCATATACCAGGCCCGCCAGGAACAACAGCATCCCGGCCAGGGTTACCATCTGCAGGGGGAAAAACGAAAACGATACAAAGGAATCGACCAGCAGCTTGATCTTCTTGGACAGCGTCCACTTGGATTTCCCCCGCTTGCGCGCGTTGTAATCGCAGGTCACCATCGCTGTGTGGAAGCCCAGCGACAACAGCTGCAAAAAAATGGAGGAGTTGCGCTCGGGCGCCGCATTGATGATTTCGCGTATGCGGCGGGTGAGCATAAAATTGTTCACGCCGCCCGCCGGAAAAGACGACACCGCGTGTTTCTGTACCATTTTTGCGTATAATTTTGAAAACAGGCTCTCGTGGCCAGACACCTTGGTGGCGCCTTTTTGCACGTACACAATATCATAGCCGCCGGTTTCCATCATTTTGTCGTACAGCATGTCAATCAGCTCTACGGGTTCCTGCAGATCTGCCGAAAAAAGCATTGAGTAGTCGGTATCGGCCACCGAAAGCCCCGCCCGAATGGCAATATGCGAGCCGCAATTTTGCGATAATGAGATTACTTTTGCCTGTGTGTGTTGAAATGGGTACGCTGTTAGTTTTGCAAAAGAGTCATCCTTTGAGCCGTCATCCACAAAAATCAATTCCAGGGCATACGCTTTGCCCACGGCAAATTCATCCAGTGTGCGGCACAAATCCTCAATGTTTTCAGTTTCGTTAAAAACGGGGGTAATCACGGAAATTGTGGCAGCCATTCAATCCCTCACAACTATGTTTCTTGGTTCCCAATAGCATACTTTATACAGTATAGACGCTTTGGGGCTTCGATGCAATATTATCACATCAGGAAATATGAAAGGGGCCATTTTGCGCTACGCCGCTGCTGCATTCCCTGTTACCGTTAAAAACAGCCTGTTTTGCCCCGCATTGCAGGGGGCACAAGTTGCTCTTGCACGGCGTTTGTGATAGAATAAACCGACTTGCAAAGCCGGTTTGGGCAATTCTGTGCCGCCGGGCTTGCCATACATTTATATTAAGAACTTGTATGCAACCATTCAATGGTCATCTTTTCGGCAAAAATTTCCCAGTTCTGCGTCGTCGTCAATCGCAATCCACCAAGGATTGCTCAATCCTCCTTCTTGATCTGAGAAATTTT